>JBEKSF010000079.1:0-26667 GCA_049517295.1 Verrucomicrobiota bacterium | reverse complement strand
TGGCGGAGTGACATTTTCCGGGGGGGAACCGCTCTCACAGCCGGGATTTCTCAAGGCCATGCTGGAGGCCTGCCGCGCGGAGGGCCTCCACACCGCGGTGGACACGTGCGGTTTTGCCTGCACGGACGTTTTGCTCGACGTGGCGGGTTTGACGAATCTGGTCCTGTATGATTTGAAATTCATGGACGATGCCCGCCACCGCCAATACACAGGTGTTTCCAACGCGCCCATTCTGGCGAACCTGCGGACGCTGGCCCAGGCGCATAAGAACATCTGGCTGCGCGTGCCCGTGATTCCCGGCATCAACGACCTGGACGAGGATTGGCGGGAGACGGCCGGATTCGCCGCGGGATTGCGCGAGATTAGGCAGGTTAATCTGCTGCCCTATCACAGATTAGGGCTTTTCAAGTCCAGAAGATTGAGCCATCCTCAGTCATCGGAGAGCTTGGAACCGCCTTCCCCGGAGCGGTTGGAACGCGCCGCGGGAATTTTCCGCCAGTGCGGACTGGAGGTGAAGATCGGCGGCTGACCGCGCCTCCAATCGTGAAAGCCTATGACGCCACGCACTGAGAAACTCAAGCAGGAGAGCCTGGCCGCGCGCCCTTCGATCTCGCATGAACGCGCTGTCCTCATCACGGAGTTCTATCAGGCCAACGAGGGCCGGTGCTCAATCCCCGCGCTGCGGGCGAAATCGTTTTTACATCTTTGCGAGCACAAGACCATTCACATTGGCAAGGGCGAACTCATCGTGGGCGAACGGGGGCCGGGTCCGAAACAGACGCCGACATTTCCGGAATTGACGTGTCACAGCATCGAGGACCTTAAGATATTGAACTCGCGGGCCAAGACGCATTACGACGTCGAGCCGGAAACGCTCCGGGTTTACCAAGAGAAGATCATCCCCTATTGGCGCGGCCGTTCGATGCGGGACAAGATGTTCGCGCAACTGCCGGTCGAATGGCACCAGGCTTATGAGGCTGGCCTGTTCACTGAGTTTATGGAGCAGCGCGCGCCGGGCCACACCGTGCTCGACGGAAAGATTTACTCCAGGGGAATGCTCGACTTTAAACGGGATATCGCCGAGGCAGTCGCCGGGCTGGATTTTCTGCGGGATGCCGACGCGTTCAATAAGCGCGAGACACTGAGATCGTTTGACATCTCCTGCGACGCGATCATCCGGCTCGCGGAACGACACGCCGCGCTGGCCCGAAAAATGGCGGCGGCGGAAACCGACGGGACCCGTCGTGCGGAGTTGGAAAAAATCGCCGAGGTTTGTTCGCGGGTCTCGGCGCACGCGCCGCGGAATTTCCACGAGGCGCTGCAGTACTATTGGTTCTGCCATCTGGCGGTGATCACGGAGTTGAACGGGTGGGATTCCTTCAGCCCCGGGCACCTTGACCAACACCTGCTGCCGTTCTACCAGCGAGGGCTGGCGGAGGGTTCGCTGAACCGGGAGAGCGCCCGCGAGCTGCTGGAATGTTTCTTCATCAAATTCAACAATCATCCTGCTCCGCCAAAAGTGGGCGTCACCGTCGCCGAAAGTGGGACTTACACCGACTTTGCCAATCTCAATTTGGGCGGGCTTCTCCGGGATGGATCCGAAGGGTCGAATGAGGTGTCGCATATCCTCCTGGAGATCATTGACGAAATGCATCTGTTGCAACCCAGCAGCAATATCCAGCTTTCGCGAAAAAGCCCTGACACCTTTCTCAAGCACGCCCTGCGCGTCATCCGCAAGGGGTATGGGTTTCCGTCCATATTCAATGCGGACGCCGTGGTGCTGGAGCAACTTCGCCAGGGCAAAAAACTCGAGGATGCGCGCGAGGGCGGCTGCAGCGGCTGCGTCGAGGTGGGAGCGTTTGGGAAGGAAGCTTACATCTTGACCGGCTACTTCAACATGGTGAAGGTGCTCGAGATCACCCTGCGCAATGGAGTTGATCCCAGGAGCGGCCGGCAAATCGGGCTGCGCACCGGAGATCCGGATACGTTCCAATCATTCCCCGCCCTCTTTGCCGCGTGGCGCAACCAGTTCCGGCATTTCCTGGAAATCAAACTGCGCGGAAACCAGATCATCGAGCGCATGTTCGCCCAACTGATGCCGGCGCCATTCCTGAGCGTGCTCACCGACGATTGCATCAAAAAGGGCCGCGACTACAACGCAGGCGGGGCGCGTTACAACAACTCTTACGTGCAATTCGTGGGTCTGGGCAGCCTCACCGACAGCTTGAGCGCGCTGCGGCAATTTTGTTTTGACAGCCGCGACGCCGGCGCGCCGCCCGCGCGCAATGGAGACCGTGCCCAGGCGGGCAGCCGGGTGCCTCTGCGAGAACTGGTCGCGATTTTGGACGCGGATTTCGAGGGGCACGAAGTCCTGCGACAGCGGTTGGTCAACAGGACACCCAAGTACGGCAATGACGACGACGAGGCCGATGACATTTCGGTGGACATTTTCAACACCTGCTTTGAAGAACTCGACGGCCGGCCGAACACCAAAGGCGGCCAGTACCGGATCGAGATGCTCCCGACGACCTGCCACGTTTATTTCGGCAGCGTGACGGGCGCGATGCCGGATGGACGCCGCGCGCGCCAGCCGCTTTCCGAAGGGATTTCCCCGGTGCAGGGCGCCGACCGTCACGGGCCGACCGCCGTCTTCAAGAGCGCCGCCAAAATGGACCACCTCAAAGCCGGCGGCACATTGCTCAACATGAAATTCTCCCCGTCCCTGGTCTCTGCCGAAGAGGGTTTGGATCAGTGGGCCCATTTGGTGCGCAGCTATTTCAAGATGGACGGCCACCACGTGCAATTCAACGTCGTGCGCGCCGACCAACTCCGTGTCGCCCAGCAGCACCCCGAGCAGTATCACGATCTGATTGTCCGCGTCGCCGGCTTCAGCGATTACTTTTGTGACCTCGCCACTGAATTGCAGGATGAGATCATTGCCCGGACCGAACACGAAAGCTTCTAAAGCGCGATGCCACCGGATTTTTCCGGGCGCCCCCGGCTCACCAAATAGAACAGCATGTTATGATTGACTCATTGGATACTTTGCTCCAGCAGTTTAGCCCCGACCCGAAATCAGCCAGTTCCGTTTCCGCCCAAAAGGCGATTTTCCTGGCGCGCCGATTGCAGGAACGCGCCACGCAACTGCAAACCGCGGCGGAGCGCCGGCAACAGGCCGAACTGGACCGCATGCTCCAAACGCCATCCGACAAGGCGACGCTGGCGCAAATGACCGACCAGGCCTTCCGCACCAATGAACCGGCCCGCGCCGTGGAACATTTGGTTCACATCCTGGACGTGCAGGGCGTTCCGCGCTTTTTCAGCCCGATTGACCGCACACTCATGAAAGGCTTCCAGTCTTTCGGCGCTTATGCGCCCGGGGTCGCGCTGCCTCTGGTCAAAGAGCACATGCAGAAAGAAACCGCCAACGTCATCCTGCCCGGTGAACGGGAAATGCTCACTCATCACCTGGGCGAACGGAACCGCGAAGGCGTTCGCATGAACGTCAATTTCCTCGGCGAAGCCATTCTCAGCGAGCCGGAGGCCGAACGGCGCCTCCAGCAATACTTGCAAGGCCTCCAGTGGCCCGAAATCGAGGTGGTCTCCATCAAGATTTCGACCCTTTACTCGCAGATTTCACCGCTGGCCCGCGAGCACACGGTGAGCGTCCTTTGCGATCGAATCGACCGGCTGGTTCGAACGGCGGCGCAAATGCGTTTTACGCGCCCCGACGGACAGGTCGCGGCCAAATTTGTCTATCTCGACATGGAAGAGTATCGCGACAAGGAACTGACCGCGGAAGCGTTCATGCGGACGCTGGATCGAAAGGGGCTTGAGCGGGTTCGCGCGGGCATCGCGCTGCAAAGCTATGTCCCGGATTCCTTCCAGACTCTCCTGCAAATTCAACAATGGGCCCGCCAACGCGCGGCGGCGGGCGGCGGCCGCGTCACCATCCGCCTGGTCAAGGGCGCCAACATGGAAAGCGAACGCGCCGAAGCCTCCATGCGCGGTTGGCCCCAGGCGCCCTACAAGACCAAACGCGAAACCGACGCGAACTACAAACGCATGGTTCACGAAGTGATGAAACCGGAAAACCTCGCCGCCATGGATGTCGGCATCGCCTCGCACAATCTCTTCGACCTTGCTTATGGACTGGTTCTGACGCACGAACGAAACGCCTTCGACAAGGTTCAATTCGAAATGCTTGAGGGCATGGCCAACAATCAACGCCGCGCGCTGTTTGAGTTGACCAACCACCTGCTGCTCTACGCGCCTGCGTGCAAAAAGGAAAACTTCATCAACGCCATCGGCTACCTCATCCGCCGCCTGGATGAAAACACCGGCCCGGAAAATTTTTTGCGCCACGCCTTCAAGATCAGCGTCGGCAATCCCGAATGGCGGAAACTCGAACGATCTTTCCTCGAGTCTTTTGACGCCATTGCGGCCACCGGCACTGCGCCGCGCCGGACGCAGGACCGCCGGGCGCAGCCGGTTCAACCCGCTGCCGTCGCCAACGGCTGGCAGAACCTCGCCAATGAGCCGGACACGGATTTTGCGCTTCCGCAAAACGGCGAGTGGGCCAAAGAGTTGATCGCCCATTGGCAGCCGCTGTGTGACGCCAAGGCGCCGGAAATTCCATTGGTGATCGGCGGAGTTGAGATTCTTCAAGCACGCGCCGCGCGGGATTGTCTTGACCCCTCCCGACCGGGTGTGGTCGTGGGGCGCTACCGGCAAGCATCGACAGAGGACATCGCCCGCGCCGTCGAGATCGCCGCGTCCGACCCGGACGGCTGGCGCAAATTACCGGTGGAAGAACGCACTGCGATTCTTGGCCGGGTGGCGCAGGAAATTCGCGTGGCTCGTGGCAATCTGATGGGCGCCGCTCTTGCCAACGGGGGCAAAACTTTTCTGGAATCCGACCCCGAAGTTTCCGAGGCGGTGGACTTCGTGGAGTTTTATCGCAGCGCCGCCCAGTGGTGGCGGGAAATGCCAGAAATCAAAAGCCGCGGCTTGGGAGTTGTTGTCGTCGTTTCGCCGTGGAATTTTCCCATTGCAATCCCCTGCGGCGGCATGGCCGCGGCGCTGGCCGCCGGCAATACGGTCATTCTCAAACCCGCCTCAGATGCCGTGTTGGTTGCCTGGGAACTGTGCCAATGTTTCTGGCGCGCCGGCGTGTCCAAAAATGCCCTTCAATTCGTGGCCTGCTCCGGCGCGGGCGCGGGCCGGAACCTGGTCAATCATCCCAAGGTCAACGCCGTGATTCTGACCGGCGGCACGGAGACCGCACGCGCCATGTTGCGCGGGAATCCCCGGATGAATCTGCACGCTGAAACTGGCGGCAAGAACGCGACGATTGTCACCGCCCTCGCGGACCGCGACCAGGCGATCAAGCATATTCTGCATTCGGCTTTCAGCCACGCGGGGCAGAAATGTTCCGCCACGTCATTGTTGCTCCTGGAATCGGAAATCTACAACGACCCGGCCTTCCGCCACACCTTGAGTGAGGCAATCCAGAGCATCCCCGTCGGTTCGGCCTGGGCATTGGACACAAAAATGGGGCCGCTGATCCGCCCGCCATCCGCCGAATTGGAAAACGCTCTCAAGGTTCTGGAGCCGGGCGAAGAATGGGCCGTCATGCCCCAGGCCCTTGAGGGCAATCCCCAACTCTGGTCGCCCGGCCTCAAATACGGTGTCCAACCCGGCAGTTTCACGCACCTGACCGAATTCTTCGGGCCGTTGCTGGCCGTGATGCGTTTTGACAAACTGAGCGAAGCCGTCGCTCTTGTCAATCAGACCGGCTACGGTCTGACTTCGGGCCTCGAAAGCCTCGATGAACGCGAGTGGGACTATTGGAAGGAAAACGTGCGCGCTGGCAACCTCTACATTAACCGCGTTACCACCGGCGCGGTCGTGCTGCGCCAGCCCTTTGGCGGAACAGGCAAGTCCTGTTTCGGTCCCGGCATGAAGGCGGGCAGTCCAAATTATGTCGCCCAACTCATGGAATTTGAAGACGCCATTCCAGCCAACCCGGCGGGCGCGCCCCGGAATCCGGCGCTGGCCGGTTTGTGCGAGGACCTTCGCAAACGGGCCGGCGAACTGGGTGCTTCCGGCGCGTCCATCGCGGATCGCATCGCGGCCGCGGCGGCCAGTTACGAACGCAGTTTTCTCGCAGAATTCGGCAAGGAACACGATCATTTCCAATTGATCGGCCAGGACAATTTCCGCCGTTACCGGCCCTTCCGGTACGTCCGGGTGCGGGTGCATCCGGCCGATTCGCCATTCGACCTGTTTGCGCGCGTATGCGCCGTGCATGTCGCTGGCGCCCGCGTGACCGTAAGCGTGCCCAAGGATTTCACCTCGCCCGCGCTGAAATTGCTGGAGGAAATCACTGAATCCTGGGCGGCCGCCATCGAGTTTGTTGAAGAGACCGACGAGGCCTTGGCCGGCATCGTCCGTCAAGGTCAGACCGACCGTGTGCGCTACGCTGCGCCGGACCGCGTATCGCCGCCCGTATTGGAGGCGTCCGCCGAGAGCGGTGTATGTGTTGTGGCCCGCCCCGTGCTCATGGAAGGCCGGCTCGAATTGCTCTGGTATCTACAGGAGCAGAGCCTGAGCATCGATTACCATCGCTACGGCAACCTGGGAACCAGAGCCGCCGAACCCCGCGCCCCCGTTTTGTAGCACTTGGCCCAAGATTCTCTGTGCATCTGCGGCCCCCTTTTCTTGCTTCCAGCGAAACGCGGTTCTCGCCGTCGGCGTTTGACGATCGAACAACGACGCGCTCCGTGCGCCATCGCCAAACACATTGGCGCCAGCACGTCTCAGCGTCGGAAAATTCACACCCCCTCCCACATGATTCTTTGACACCCGCCGGCTCCTGGCGCAAGCTGCGCGCATGCTACCCACAGCACGAATCTAAATGAAGAGGCGCCTGTTCCTTCAGCTCGCCGCCACCGCAACGGCCTTTGGGCTGGACGCCAAAGCCGAGGAGGCGACGCGCGCGAATAAAGGCTTTAAGGTGGAAGCGCAAAGAGACCGTCGCGGCGAGGAGCTTTTGGTCATGGGCGGACGCTTCGATTGCAAGGTTTCCGCGCGCGACACCGGCGGCGACCTCTGCGTCTATCACACGTTTCGCGAGCAAAAAGGCGGCCCGGCCTTGCATCTGCACCATCAACAAGACGAATGGTTTTTCGCCATGCGCGGCGACTTTGTTTTTCAGGTCGGCGGCGACGCCTTTCATTTGCATCCGGGCGATTCGGCCTTCGGGCCGCGCAAAGTTCCGCACACTTTTGCGAAGGTTAGCGCCGGAGAAGGAGAAATGCTAATCCTCTTTCAGCCCGCCGGGACCATCGAGGACTTTTTCAAAGAAATGAGCAAGCTTGGCTCGGGCATTCCGACCAACCAGGAGCGCGACTTAAAGGACCTCTGGGAACGCCACGGCATGCGCGTCGTCGGGCCTCCTTTGAAGGTCTCGTGACATCCCCTGCCTTTGGCAAGGAAGAGCCAGGACGCGAATCCTCGCGAAACGCGCAATTATTGGAGCAGGGGTCACCCATTATGCCGGGGCTCGGCCCTCGCGTGGCCCGCACGATCCGAATCCATGCGGATATGTACCGGGGCGGCAATGTTCGCTTGATGCTGCGGCCCGATCAGTGGCTTGCCCTGCTTCGGTCAGAACTTTTACTACCGAGCTTTCGCGCAGTCGGTTATAACTACGTGAGCCATCCTAATCCACGACGGGACTCTCACCCGCTGGACAGACAGCCTTATGGGCCGCTATCTAGAGCTTGAGTTTGCGGGCATTCCCGGCCTGACTTACACGATTGAATCCACCTCAAACCTCAGCGGCCCCTGGTCCAAGGTCACCAATTTCACAGCGCCTTTGACCAACCAAGGGCCGGGAGAAGGTGTGTTGGGTGTGAGACAAAATTCTTCGCCGACCGGTTTTTGCGAGACAGAAGTATATGCGACCCAATATACTCCTTTGGGGCTACGTTTGCCCTCTCTCCCCGCGTGCGGGGAGAGAGCCGGAGAGAGGGGACCCTTTTTCGTCACCTGAAGAATTTTGTCTCACACCCAGGTGTGTTCCAATTGACTTGCCATCCTGCCAACGTCCGCGGTTTCTTGTCAGATTCCCGAATTTTCGTTTTAAGGGCTTGCCACTCCTCGCCTCCTTGGGCTACGGTTTTGGAACGAAACAGGATTTTCCCTGTTGCCTCGGTAGCTCAGTTGGTCAGAGCAGCTGACTCTTAATCAGTTGGTCGTGGGTTCGAATCCCCCCCGGGGCACCATTTTTCCAAAGCCCTGCTCTCAGACCAGGCTTCCCATGCGGCGCAAGCTTACTGACGGCTCGCCCGACTGGCGGGAGGCGGCAAGGTCCACCTCAAATTCGGCCACCCAATCGTTGTGCTCTTGCGGGTCCACGAGCATTTGTTGCACCCGCCAAGTCCGCTTGTCTTCGGACGGCGCCACGAAGGTGTGGCGGGCGTTGCGGGCGTCCGGGTCGAGGCGGATGCGCTCGTGCTCGACATGGTGGCCCTCCAGTGTTTGCTGCAATCGCTCCGCGGTCCAGGGCTGTCCGTCCATGTCCAGCGGCGAGTTCAAGTGGGCGATGGCTTGCTCGAAATCGCCAATGACCAGCCCGCGCAGAAAGCTGAAGACGCGGTTGCGAATCGCCGCCGTGAAGGCCTTCGTGTCTCGCGTGATGTCCTGCTCGGCGGTTTCGGCGCCGGGCGGGCGGACTTCCTTGGTCTCGGCGCGCAGGTAGTTGGGGTCGCGCATTTTTTCCCATTCATCGAGCAAACTGGAATCGACCTGCCGGATCATAGTGGCCAGATAGATTTCCATTTCGCGCGCCTGTTCATTCTTGGCGGCGTCGGGCACCGTTTGCGCCAGCACCTTGAAGACACTGTTCAAATGGCGCAGCAGCACGCCTTCGGCCCGCTGCAATTGGTAGTCGCGCACGTAGTCGGAAAAGGAGCGGAAAGACTCGAACATTTCGCGCGCGATGGACTTGGGATGGATGTTCTCCTGGCCCAGCCACGGATGGCGGTCGGCAAATGCGTTGAAGGTCGAATAGACAAATTCGCGGTTGGGTTTGGGGTGCTCCAGCTTTTCCAACTCCTCCATGCGCTTTTCGTAATCCAGCCCTTCCATTTTCATCTCCGCCATCTTTTGCGTCTTCAACTTGTCCAGTTGTTTGCGCAGGATGATGTCCGGGTCCTCCAGGATCGATTCCACCAACGTCAATAACACTAGCGCGTAATCCGGCTGCTCGGGGTTGATGAGCGGGATCGTTTCCAGCAGATAGAGCGACAGCTCCTGATCCATGGCAAAATCGTCCTGCAACGCGATGTTGACGCGCAACGAGGCGCCCTCCGCGGTCCGCGGCATGAATTCGATGATCTTCCTGTCAACAAGAGAGCGGAACAATTGCCACGCCCGCCGCGTGTGCGCCTTTTTCGCCTTGGGGCTTTCGTGGCAATCGCGGATGAGGCGGCGCATCGCAGCGCAGCCGTCTCCTTTGCGGCTGAGCACGTTGAGCAGCATCGCGTGGGAAACCTGGAAACGCGAGGCCAGCCGTTCCGGCGGGGCGGCGATCAGCCGGGCAAAAGTGTGCTTGTCCCAGTTGACGAAATTCTTGTCCGGGGCTTGCCGTTTGACGGTCTTGCGGCCGTCGCGCGCGGATTTTTCGGCCAGCTTGAGGTTTTCGATGGCATGTTCCGGCGCCTGCGCGACGACCCAGCCGCGCTCGTCGAAGCCTTTGCGCCCGGCGCGCCCGGCGATCTGATGAAAGTCGCGCGCGCTCAGGATGAGGGTTTTTTGCCCGTCGAATTTGCAGAGGCGCGACAATAGCACCGTGCGGATCGGAACATTGATGCCGACGCCGAGGGTATCGGTGCCGCAAATGATTTTGAGCAGCCCCTTTTGCGCCAGTTGCTCGACCAGCACCCGGTATTTGGGCAACAATCCGGCGTGATGCAGCCCGATGCCGTGTTTGAGCCACCGGGCGATTTCCGGGCCGTACGGGCTGCTGAATTTGAACCCGGCCAGGGATTGGGCGATGGCGGTTTTGTCCTCGCGCGAGCAGACGTTGATGCTGGTAAAGTCCTGCGCGCTCTGGGCCGCCTCCAATTGCGTGAAGTGGACGACATAGACCGGCGCCTTGCCATCGGCCGCCAGGCTTTCCACAGTCTTGGCCAGCGGCATTTCCGAGTAGGCATATTCCAGCGGCACGGGCCGGTCCGTGGAAGTGACGGCCGCGGTCGGCCGCCCGTTCAGCCGCGTCAGTTCGCCCTCGAAAAACGTCGTGTCCCCAAGCGTGGCGGACATCAACAAAAACCGCGCCTGCGGCAGAGTCAGGAGCGGCACTTGCCAGGCCACGCCGCGCTCCCGGTCGGCGTAGTAGTGGAACTCGTCCATGACAACCTCCGTCACGGCGGCCCGCTCCCCTTCGCGCAGGGCGATGTTGGCCAGAATCTCGGCCGTGCAGCACAGGAGGGGGGCGTCGCGGTTGACCGACGCGTCCCCGGTGCTCAACCCGACGTTGTCGGGGCCGAACTCGCGGCACAGCGCCATGAACTTCTCATTGACAAGCGCCTTGATCGGGCAGGTATAGACCGAGCGCCGGCCGCGGGCCAGGGCCTGGAAATGGAGCGCGGCGGCCACGAGCGATTTGCCCGACCCGGTGGGCGTGTTGAGGATGACGTTTTTTTCCTCGAACAACTCCAATATGGCCGATTCCTGCGCGGGATAAAGGCGAAGCCCGCGTCCCTCGGCGTATTCCAGGAAGCGGCCCAGCAACACATCGTTGCCGGCTCGCTCCTCCCGCGGAATCAGATCGTAAAGCGTCGCGGCCACAGGCAATCAGGATTGAATTTCAATGGCTGGAAATGGTGATTGTTCCGGCGTTCAATTGCGAGCTTTTTCGCTGGCTTGAAAATGACATATACGCTTGTGAGAACGGCCCCGGCATGGGATAATTCCTTTATGACGACAACCGTTGATCGGCGCCACCGTGCGGTGATCCCGTTTAAGCCTGGCGACGTGCTGGAAATAGAAAAGCAAAGCCCGGATATCGTCGTTTTGAAACGGATGAAGTCCGCTGAACGTCCCAAGGCCAAACTGATTCGAAAAGAAGGTCGCTTGGTATTCGTTGGCGAACCGATAACGACCGAAGAGGTTAAGTCGCTGCTGGAGGATTTTCCGTGATTTTGCCCGACGTGAATATCCTGGTGGCGTTCACGTGGGCAAACCATCAGCACAACGTCTCTGCCAGGAATTTTTTCCAAAAGTATCCCAAAGTAGCTACCTGCCCGCTGACCGAATTGGCATTGGTTCGCATCTGGATGCAGAAAGGAGCAAGCGGCGCCGATGCCGACAAGGCGTTGCGGGATTTTGTTTCCAAATACCGTTCCCGGCTTATTCCGGATGATGTTTCAGCGACGGCCATTGCCGGTTTAAGCGAAGGCCACCGGCAGACAACCGATTCTTATCTGGCCACACTTGCCAACCACCATGGCATCAAATTCGCAACGTTTGAAGAGGCTCTCGCAAAGCGGTTCCCGGCAATTTCAGAGTGGGTAAGGTAGCATTTTTCCCTATCGTTGCGCGCCGGGCGCGCGGGAGCCGAAGATTTTTTCGAACTTGGCGCCCACATTTTGGAAATGGAAATCAAGCGAGCACAGTTTTTCCAGCTCGCCCGGGGCGAAATACTTTTTGACATCTGGGTCGCTCTGCAGTTGTTGCAGGAAATCCGCGTCGTTGCGCCCGGCGTGTTTGGCCTCCCAGGTGCGCATGGCGTTGCGCTGCACCAATTCGTAGGCCGCCTCGCGCGTCAATCCCTTCTTGATCAGCGCCAGCAGGACAGTTTGAGAGTTCCACATCCCCAGGGACAGGCCGAGGTTGCGCTTCATGTTTTCGGGATAAACAATCAGGCCCTCGGTCAAATTGCGCAACGTCACCAGCATGTAATCCAGCAGCGTGCAGGAGTCGGGGAAAATAATCCGCTCCACCGAACTGTGGCTGATGTCCCGCTCGTGCCAGAGGGCCACGTCCTCAAGGGCCGCGACGGCGTTGCCGCGCAGGACGCGCGCCAGGCCGGTCAGCCGTTCGCTGGTGATCGGATTTCGCTTGTGCGGCATGGCGCTGGAGCCTTTTTGACCCTCGGCGAAAAACTCCTCCGCCTCCAGCACTTCGGTGCGCTGGAGGTGGCGGAACTCCGTCGCCCATCGTTCCACGCTCGCGCCGATGACCGCCAGGGTGCAGATGAACTCGGCGTGCAAATCCCGCGGCACCACCTGCGTTGCGATGGGCGCGGGGCGCAAGCCCAATTGCGCGCAGACTTGCGCCTCCACCGCCGGGGAAAGGTGCGCGCTGGTTCCCACCGCGCCGGAGAGTTTGCCCACGGCGACCCGTTCCCGCGCCGTCCGCAATCTCTCCAACGCCCGCGTGAATTCGTCGTACATCAGCGCCATCTTCAATCCGAAGGTGATCGGTTCGGCGTGGATGCCGTGGCTGCGCCCGATCATGGGGGTGAATTCGTATTGCCGGGCCTTTTTCTCGATGACCGCGCGCAAGTCTTTGACATCGGCGATGAGGATGTCCGCCGAGACCACCATCTGCACGGCGAAGGCGGTGTCAATAATATCGCTGCTCGTCAGCCCGAAATGGAGCCAGCGGCTGGCCGGGGCGCCGATGCTTTCGGCCACGTTGGTGGTGAAGGCGATGACGTCGTGGTTGAGGGTCTTCTCCAGTTCCTTGCAGCGTTGGATGCTGAAAGCCGCCCCGGCCTTTATGCGGGCCAAATCGGCCGCGGGAACCAGCCCCTCTGCCGCCAGGGCCTCGGCGGCGAGCAATTCAATGCGCAGCCAGATTTCCAGCTTGCGCCGCTCGCTCCAGGTCTCCCGCATCTCCACCCGCGAATAACGCTCGATCATGCGCCGTGAGTATTGACAACCCGGCCCCGCCGCGCAATCGCAATTCTCACCTTTTGGCCATTTTGTTCCGCGCCGCTTCCAGGATTTGCCTCTCCCGCTCCGTCAGGCTGTGGATGCCGTGGGCGGAGATTTTTTCCAGGATGGGATCGACTTCCCGGCTGATGAATTCGCCCGGCGGCAGTTCCTCGGCCCGTTTCCTGGCGCTGCGCAGGACGCGCCGGGGCAAGGTTGGGGCGGATTCCCGCCTGGGCTGGCTACGCCGGGCAAAGGGGCGCCAAAACTCCCACGAGCGGCCGGGCGCCAGAAGCACGCGAATCCAAAAAATGCCCGTCAACATCCCGCCAAGATGCGCGGCGTGGGCGACCGACGGCTCGAAAGTGAAATGGGCGAACGGCGCAATGATACCCAGCAAAGCCATGCCGCCGAAGGCGATCAAAAGAACCTTCGCCGGGAAGGTCACCGGCAAAATGAAAAACAGCAACACGGTGATCGGATCGTCCGGTGCGTGAATGGCAAAGGCGGCGATCAATCCAAACAGGCCGGCCGAGGCGCCGACCACCGGGACGAGAAAGAACCTGGGAAACAAAAACCCCAGCGCCACGTGGAGCAATCCCCCCGCGGTGCCACTGGCCAGGTAGAGCTTGAGCATCCCGGCGCTCCCCAGCATGCCCTCGACGGCCCGCCCGATAAAGTAGAGTCCGATCAGGTTGACCAGGAGATGGAACAGCCCGCCGTGCAGAAACTGAAAAGTAATCAATTGATAGACCAACCCGTGCGCCAGACCCGGAGCGCTCAGCGCCAGCCAATTCGTCACCCACTCCTGCCCCTTCAACCCCTCCAACGTTATTTGCGCCAAATAACAGGCGATCAGCGTGACACACAGGATCGTCGTCATTGACCAACCTGGCCGGTAGGGCGTGCGCATGTATGACCGATCATCCAACATCGAGCTAACATTACCCGCAACCGCCGACTTTTCCAACGATTTCGCGCCAATCTTCAAATCGCCAGAAGGGCCGCAGCCGGCGCCATTTTCGTGCTTGACGTAGGCGGCGCTGATGATTGCATATTGCGCGACATGAATATTAAAGCTTTATTATCAGTGGTTCTTGCCGGTTTGGCGGTTGCCCTTTCGGGCTGCATTGGAACGGAGGACGGCCACAGCACCGCCGGTGTCCCCTTCACAAAAGACACCATTACCAGCCGCTATGAAAGGCCGGTGGCGCAACTGGCGGCCGCCACACGCGTTGTCCTCAATCGCAACGGCAAAATCCTGGTCGATAACGTGGTGGACAATAGCTTCCAGGCAAAGGTCAATCAGCGCAACGTCTGGGTCAAGGTGACCGACATCGATGGCAAACTCACCCAGGTTGCCGTGCAAGCCCGCGGCCCCATGGGCGGCGACGTGGACCTGGCGGCGGAGATTTCCAAGCAAATCGCCTTGCAGTTGGTGGCCGCTCAAAATCAGTAGCCGTTCAGTTTCGCGGCGCGAGGATGGCCGCCCGCAGCCAGCCGATGCGTTGGCTGGGCAGGCGCGGGTCCAACGTGCCGGACACCATTTGTTCGCTGCCGCTGTGGCCGTCGCAAAACACAACGTTGGCGCGCCGGTCATGGCGAAACTGCCCGTTCGGCTCCGTCCGGTCGTCGTTGACGTAATACCATTCCTCGAACATCGGGTTCTTGACCGACGCCGGGGCCTCGAACGTGTTGACTTGGGCGGCGTCCGCCAGCAACGCCAGATTGGCCGGCTGATGAATTGTTTTCATGTTCAGCGGCGGCTGGCTCGACAAATACCAGTTGTAGCCGTAGTCGCACGTGGGGACCGAGGCCTTCAATTTAAATTGCGGCGAGCTGTAATCGAAGGCCGGGCATAAGTCCACGCCGCTTCCCATGTAGGGATAGAGCGCGCCCCGCGTCGGGTCGAAGGCACGGGTTTCCTCCGGGCCGGCCCCAATCCAGCCAAACCAATACACCGCCCCGTTGGATGTCTGGATGCCGCCATAGGCAAACGTCTGCCCCTGGCTGTCCTCCCAATACATCTGCGCGGACGCGGCAAACTGGCGCAGATTGTTGACACATTTAACCGATTGCGCCGGCCCTTTGCCGCGGCTCAGCGCCGCCAGCAGCAATCCGGCCAAAATCCCAATAACCGCGATGACGACCAGCAGTTCAGTCAGCGTGAACCCGCGCTTTTCCGATTCGTTCATCCGGCAAGCGTCCTTTTGGCTCTGTTCGGGTTCGATCATCATTGCTGCGGGCTGGCGCCGACGCGATAGAACTGGCTTTGCTCCAGCGTGTTGGTGTCCAACAATATCAAGAATCCACCGGTGCCGGCAACGGCGGAGACAACGGGCGACCACGTTTTGAGGTCCGGACTTTTTTCCAATGCGTAATTCCAATTGGTCCGGCTCCAGAAATGCGCCGCCCAATTGCCATTGGTCAAAGCGCCCCCCAGGTACGTCACCGGCGGCGGAGGCGCGGTGAGAAACAAGTTCTTGATCACGCCGTGCGCCAGGACGGAACTGCCGCCCGAATCCGCATCGCTAAAACTGTCAACCGCGACAGTGTCGAGGCGAAAATCATTGGTCCCATCCGAGTAAAACTGCGCGTGCGACGCCAGCGACGCATAAACTTGTCCACCGACCAGGGCCTCGCCGTTCAACTGGCCCGTCCCCGCCGGGTGATGGATCGTCACGTGGTACGGCGTGCCGGCCGGCAAGGGAACGTCGTCGTAGAAAAAACTGTAATCGCCCTGGCTGTCGAGCAGCGTCGCATCGACAGAGGGCGCATCGCCAAAACCGTCCGGCGGGAAATAATCGAACTCCACCAGGTTGCTGGCGTTCTCGCCGGAGCCGCGCAAAAAATTCCCGTTGGTGGCCTGGGCGAAGTTCAGCAAGCCAATGGCCAGTTCAAATTGATAGGTACCCGCCAGCGCCGTGGCGTCGTTCAAAATCAAATCAAAGGTGAGGCTGAAATCATCATTGCTGGTCAGCAGCGTGCCCAACGGATGATAGAAGTAACTGTTCGGCTGGGAGGAATCCCACGTCACCTCCAAGTCTTGATTGGTGGCATTCCAGGAAAAGAGATTCGTTGCGCCGAAGGCCTGCCAGCCGTCCAAGGCGGGATTGTTGGAAAAACTCTCCGCCACCACTGTCCCGTCCACGGCGGCGAACCCGGCGATTTGCGCGCTGTTCGCCAGCACGTCCACACGCACAAAACGGATGTCCGGCAGGCTGACCGGGTTGCCGCCCCCATCCCGCGCCCACGCCACGTTGTAGCTGGCGCCGCCAGCCGAACCGTTGTAGAGCTGCCGGATTTGCGCCAGGGTCAATCCGGCGAAGTTCGTCGCTTCCAGGGCCGGATCAACGGGCAACTGGAAATTGCCCGATCCATCGGTGGGATAAAGAGAATCGACGGTTGGGGCCAGCGCCGAATCGAGCGCGTAAAACGTCACCCCGTCGCGGCTGACCGAAACGCGCGTCTGGCCCGCGTCGTTGATGACGGCGCCATCGGTGGACCAGAGGCCGGGAGCGTCATCGTAGTTCGTGACCTCAAAAAAAGAATTCCCGAAGATAATGAAATCGCGGCTGGTATTGGGATAGTGGACGACCGGTTGGTCAAATTCAACCGTCACCCACCCGCCCGCGCCGATGGAGAGGATTTGATTGGTTTCGTATGCCGGATCGAACGGATCGACCGCGCCGTAGGGATCGGCCGCCGAGGGCGGGCCGAGGATCGCCGATATGTTTGTGTAACCCGGCGCGTAATTCGTGCCGGGGTTGTAACTGACAACGGCGCCGGCATAAGGATTCGCCCGCGCGACGGAAGCGAGAAAAAGGCCGGCCCCGGCCAGCCCCAACAAGAGTTCTTTTTGCATGTCTGATCTTTCAATGCTGCCATTGCGGTTGAGAGACCAGAGCGGAGTCAGGAGGAATAAAAAAGCCCTCAGACTCCGGCAAAACCGGGAATGAAGGCATTCGACGAATCCGCTGAAAAACCGTTTCAGCGATCTGGCCTCATCCTTCTCTTTGTCGGAGAAGTGGCCCCGCTCGCGCGGAGCCCGACGAGCGTAACCGCGCAGATGTCCTGACTTCCGGGTTTCGGACCTTCCTCCCGCCTTCCCGGTTTGCTGAACAAACCAGTGGCTCATGGGAGTCAGTAACCCGTCACAGTGGCGCAACCGTCCTCGAATCTCACGAGGTTCCCGGCGCTGGTTACGGCTGGATGGAAAACCATCCTCTGACTTTCAAAGAACATCCGACAAATAACCCTTCCATCGCCAAATGCAAGCACATTCCAAAATCGTGAAAGCAGCCGGCGTATGAAGCTTTTGAAACTGCTTTTCTCAACCGGGCGGATCGCTTATCTTGCACTTAAATGTTATCCGGCCGACAACGCTTGCTGCTGACCTTGCTGGATGCCTTGCGTCATCCGGTCAGCAACACGGATTTTCAAAAGCTCCTGTTTTTTTACACGCAGGACTGCGAGAAAACGCCCTCGTATGATTTTGTGCCCTACAAATTCGGCGCCTTTTCCTTCACGTCGTATGCGGATAAGCGGCGGCTGATGGAGGCGGGATTGCTGGTGCAGAGCGACCCGCATTGGGAGTTGACAGATTCAGGCCGCAAAGCCGCACTCCGTGAAGCGGTGGTGCCGCTGGTGGCGGCGGCATTTTGCCGACAGTACGCAGGACTGCGGGGCAATGCACTGATGGCGGAGCAGTACCGCAAGCATCCCTATTATGCCACTCGCAGCGAAATTGTGGAAACCGTCCTGCCGGACGCCGAATCACGCCGGCGCGTGCTCGAGGCGCATCCTGCGAAGGCAAAGCCAGGACTGGTAACCATTGGGTACGAGGGAAAGAGCTTGGAACATTATCTAAATCAGTTGTTGCGGGCGAGTGTGACGGTGCTGTGCGACGTTCGGCGCAATCCCTTGAGCCGCAAGTATGGTTTTTCCAAAAGCACGCTGAGCAAGGCGTCTGAAGGCGTTGGCATCCGCTACGAACATCTCCCGGAACTGGGTATTGATTCCGAGGAGCGCCGAGATTTGAAAACGCAGGCCGATTACGATGCGTTGTTTGTTGCGTATGAACTCAAATACCTGCCGCATCAAAAGGCAGCGCTGGCGAAAATCTGTGGCTGGGTGAAAGAGGGCGAACGGGTGGCGTTGACGTGTTACGAATTGTTGCCCCAGCAGTGCCACCGCCACTGCGTGGCAGAGGCGTTGGCGCAGGACGCGGGAAAGGAGTTTGTGGCGCTGAATTTGTGAGGAGCAAGGTTTATGGCCAAGCAACGCGTGCTGATTACCGTCAAGACCTACCCGACATTGTCGCGGAAATACGGCGAGACGGTTTGCACCGCCGGGGTTCGCGCGGATGGAAGCTGGTTACGAATTTATCCGGTGCCGTTCCGACGGCTTGACCAAACGGAGCAGTATAAGAAATTCGACTGGATCGAGACGGATTTCATCCGTGGTCGTTCCGACCCGCGTCCGGAAACACGTCATCCCGCAGATCTTTCCAGAATGCTTCCGGTTGACCACATGGGAACGGAAGGTAACTGGCGCCAGCGGCGGGACTTGTTGTTGAACAAGGCAAAGGTCTATGACCGGTTGGAACCCTTGATGACAGGCGCCAAGGAAAACCGGCTGTCGCTGGCGGTATTCAAACCCGCAAAAATTCGCGGCTTCGTCTGGGAGGATGACGAACGCGAATGGGATGAAAACAAGGTGGCGCAAATGCGCGAGCAGACCAAGCAGACACAGATGTTCGCGGAGGATGCCTGGCGGCAGACATTTAAGCTCATCCCCAAATTGCCTTACGCCTTTTCGTATCAGATTGAAGATGCTGAGGGAAAAAAGAGTACGATGCAGGTTTTAGATTGGGAATGTGGCCAGCTTTACTGGAATTGTTTCAGACGCCATCGCGAAGAGGCTGTTGCTCTGGAAAAGGTCAAAGCAAAATACCTGGATGAATTTGGCAGGCGTGACCTGCATTTCTTTCTCGGCACGACCCAGCAGTTTCATGGGTTTGCGCCGAATCCCTGGGTGATCGTCGGGGTTTTTGCGCCGCCCTATCAGCATCAGCTCGATTTGGATATTCCTGATTGATTTCCTCGCGTTGGCGTGGAGAGCCTTCGTCGCAGCGCATGAAATAGTGTCGAGCGCATGAAACAGAGGATTTACGCGCCGGTCACAGATTTTGAACGAGGCACCGGCTATTGCCCGCTGTATCTGGCTCGGCGCATCCTAGTTGAGGCGCGCGATTATTTTCGCACCCCCATCCCGGAAGGTTACGCGCATTAACTCGCCCGCCGCGCAGAAGTGGTGTTCGCTCATCATGCCACTTGGCGGCGGCGGTTCCAACCCAGCCGGGGCGCGAGGCGATCCTGATGGCCATGAGACAATGGCTGGCGGGCGCGTGCCGCGCCGCCGACCCTCTATCCGTGCGCCCGAAGCGCCGCCCGCCAGATCCATCCCTCCCCACTGTCTGAATTGCGGTTTCCGCCATGCGCTGGTTGAAATCCATCTCGTACTATGCTATGGTGGAAGGGGTTATGAGACTCATTGCGTTGTTTTTGTTGCTGGCAGGTTCGGCTTCAGCTATGGACCGCCTGAATGCTCTCTCCATGCTGGAGTCGGGCGAAAACGATCACATGATAGGCGCCTCAGGCGAGGTTAGCCGCTATCAAGTTCGGATCAGTGTATGGAAAAGCGTCACCGCCTCACGCCAATTCACGCGACCGGAAGTCGCGCGTTTCGTCGCGTCAACGGTGATGGAAAAGCGAGTTCATGCGTTTACCGCCGCGTACGGACGGCCGCCGACGGACTTTGAGTACTATGCGCTGTGGAACGCCCCGGCCCAAATCATGAGCCACAACGTCAGTCGGGTGGTGGCGGACCGTTGTCGCCGGTTCAGTAATCTGTGCGCTGTTCAATCAACGGCATTGGCGATGAACAAGTGACGGTGGCCCGGTCTCCGGGTTTTCAACGGATGTTCTTTTAAAAAATCATCCGTCAGTTCCCCCCTCCATATCCCCGGGATATGCAGGAGGCCGCCTTGGTCATTTACGGCTTCACCCGCCCCTCAAAAAAAACCTTCAGAAAACGCGTTTTTTCCCCCAGTCGGTTTTCTCCCCTCGTGGAAATGTGATCAACTCCTGCGCGTGAGGACAACTATGTCCATCGCCCGGCGCCGTTCGCCGGGCCGCAGCCGCAACCGTGCCTGCCGCGTCGCGGTGGCTTTCCTTGTCCTGCGAAACCTCACGGCGCGTTCGCAGTCGCCCCCAACGGACCTTAACGCAAAGCCGCAAAAGCCCAAATTCTCAACGGTCAATTCCCAATGGGTTTTTTCGCGCAGAGGCGCTGAGTTCGCGGAGAAAAAAATGAGTGCCTTCTCTGCGTGCTCAGCGCCTCTGCGCGAGATGCGGGCTTGGGGGTTTTGGTTCCGGCTCCCCGCGCTATGCCTCTTGCGCATTGGCGTTGTCACTTTCTCGTTAATGTTTCCGGGGCCAAACCACGAACTTGCGCAGTCAAACGATTCGCTTTATTGCCATTTTCTTCAACTTTATTTCCATCGAATCGCCACCCGGCTCATGACACCTAACCCATTGCCTCAAAGCCACTTGCAACATACTGAGCGGCGTTCCTATTAGCATAACTTATCAATTTCGAAACACTAATTTGAATTTTCCCCGGTTTTTATGAACGACAAGCTTCGCCGTCCTTCCACCGCCAATTCGCCTGCCAGTGCCTTGCCGAAAGCGAGACCCTCGGCCAACGCCCAAGCCTTTTCAAAGGCGGGAGGATCGCCGGGCGGCGTTCGCCCCACCCCCACTCACCGCTTGTCATGGCCGCCCGTCGTGAGTAAGGTGCGGCGCTGATGAGTCAAAAAGCTTACGCGGCGGCGGGTGTCGATATTGACCTGGGCAACCAGGTCAAGGCCGCCCTGCCGCAATTGCTCGCTTCCACCCATCGCCGCGAGGTCCTCGGCAAGGTCGGCGGCTTTGGAGGCCTCTTCGCTCTGGACACCAGGAAATTCCGCCAGCCCGTGCTCGTTTCCAGCATGGACGGCGTCGGCACCAAGCTCAAGATCGCCTTTGCCATGGACCGCCACGACACGGTGGGCCAGGATCTTGTCAATCATTGCGTCAACGATATCGCCGTGTTGGGCGCCGAGCCGCTCTTTTTTCTCGATTACATTGGCACCGGCAAACTGACGCCGCGGGTCTTCAACGAATTGATCGGCGGGCTGGCCAAGGCCTGCGCCCAGAATCATTGCGCCCTGATCGGCGGCGAGACGGCCCAAATGCGCGGTTTTTACCAGCCGGGCGAATACGAGGTCTGCGGCGTCATTGTCGGCGTGGTGGAGAAGGCCGAGATACTCGACGGCAAGCGCATCCGGCCAGGTGACGCCATCATCGGACTGGCGTCCAGCGGATTGCACACCAACGGCTATTCGCTGGCGCGACGGATCTTCTTTGAGAAAATGATGCTCGAACCGCGCAGCTTTGTGCGCGACCTTAACGCGCGCGTCGGGGATGAATTGCTGAGGGTTCACACCAGTTACGGCCCGTTGATTGGGGCGGTCCTTAAGAAGTTCAACCGCTCTGGCGGCGGCGTCCCGGCGGTCAAGGGGATGGCCCACATCACCGGCGGCGGATTTGTTGACAACATTCCCCGCATCCTTCCCAAAAAATGCGACGCGGTCATAAAGAAAGGTTCGTGGGTCGTCCTGCCAATCTTTAAAATGCTCGCCGCCAAGGGGGGCGTCGAAGAGGCCGAGCTTTACCAGGTGTTTAACATGGGCATCGGGATGACCATGATCGTGTCGGCCGACAGGGCCGCCGCCGTCCTGAGATTCATTCGCGCGCGCCGGCAGGCCGCCTGGATCATCGGGCAGGTCGTCCGCGGCAAGGGCGAGACGCGGATTGTTTGACTGAACCGATGAATATTCTTGAAGAACTGGAATGGCGGGGGTTGGTGGCCGATTGCACCGACGCGCCGGCATTGCGCAAGCGCCTCGACTCCGGTCCGCTGACCCTCTACTGCGGCTTTGACCCGACGGCCGACAGCCTGCACGTGGGGAACCTGGTGCCCCTGCTGGCGTTGCGCCGGTTTCAATTGCACGGCCATCACCCCATCGCCGTCGCCGGCGGCGCGACCGGCATGGTCGGCGACCCCAGCGGGCGCGCGACCGAGCGCCAGCTTCTGAGCCGGGAAAACCTCGAGGCCAACATCGCCAGCGTCAAGGATCAAATGCGCCGCTTGCTCGATTTTGAGTCCGCCGCCAATCCGGCCCGCCTGGTCGATAACGCCGATTGGACCGCGCCGGTCAGCTTTCTGGATTTCCTGCGCGATATTGGCAAGTATTTCTCTGTCAATCAAATGATCGCCAAGGAAAGCGTCCGCGCGCGCATGGACGACCGCGAGTCGGGCATCAGCTACACCGAATTCAGCTACATGCTGCTGCAGGCGTTCGATTTTTTCCATCTCCACAAAAGCCGCGGCTGCGAGTTGCAGATCGGCGGCTCCGACCAGTGGGGCAACATCACCGCCGGCATGGAGCTTATCCGCAAGAAGGCCGGCGCGCACGTCTTCGGCCTGACCCTGCCGTTGATTCTCAACAGCGACGGCACCAAGTTCGGCAAGACCGCCGCGGGGGCCGTCTGGGTGGACGCCAGGAAGACCAGCGTGTACCGCTTTTACCAATTTTGGATTCGCACCGACGATCGCGACGTGGCGCGGTATTTGAACTATTTCACTTTCCTCCCCAAAGAGGAAATCGACGCGCTGGCCGCGCAACATCAAGCCCGGCCCGAAGCCCGCGCCGCCCACAAGGCGCTGGCCAAAGCGATGACCGATTTGGTGCATGGCCAAAACGCCACGGCGGAGGCTGTGCGCGCCAGCGAGATTCTCTTTGGCGGCGGGCTGGAGGGAATCGCCGAAAGCACTTTCAATGAAATCGTGGACGAAGTGCCGACGCGCGAATTGGACAAAGCCCGCCTCGAAGGGGCAGGGACTCCGCTGGTCGAGATTCTGGCAGCCTCCGGCCTTTGTCCATCCAAGGGCCAGGCCCGCAAAGACATCGAGGGAGGCGGGGTGTACGTCAACAACATCCGCGAAGCCGGCGCCCGGCGCCAGGTGACGACCGGCGATTTGCTCTTCGGCCGGCATCTTTTGCTGCGCAAGGGCAAGCGCAATTACACGGTCATGTCAGTCAAGTAATGGCTTATGAAATGGAACCGCCTTACACCTGTTGTTATCGCCCTCCTCCTGGCCATGCCGCGCGCGTGGGCCGAAACAACACGGGAACTGGTGTTTGTTGGCTCCGGCAGGATGGACATCGATGCCTTCCGCTTCGACCTCGCCTCGGGCGTGTTGACGCGCCTGGGCCGCGCGGCGCGGATCGCCCATCCTTCCTTTCTCGCCCTGGCTCCCAATCATCGCTTCCTCTACGCCGTCAGCGAAGGCCCTGACGCGGCCGCCAGCAGCGTAAGCGCGTTTTCAATCGACGAGGCCGCCGGCACGTTGAGCCTTGTCAATTCCCAGCCTGCGGGCGGCGCCGGACCGTGTTGCGTGCAGGTCGATGCCGATGGAAGGAACGCCCTCATCGCCAATTACAACAGTGGCAGTTTCGCCGTCTTTCCGCTGGACAAAAGTGGCGCCTTGCGGCCGATGTCGGCCTTTATTCAGGACCACGGTTCGAGTATCAATCCGGACCGTCAACAGGGGCCGCACTCCCATTGCATCGTCACCGATGCCGCGGACAGGTTCGCTTTCGCCTGCGACCTGGGGCTGGACAAAGTGATGGTCTTCAGATTCGATCCGGCCAAAGGCGCGTTGCTGGCCGCCGACCCGCCGTTCGTCGCGGTCAAGGCCGGGGCGGGCCCGCGCCATATCGCCTTTCATCCCAATGGCCGCTGGGCCTACGTCATCAACGAAATGGCGTCCACCATCACGGCCTTTTCCTACGATGCCACCCGCGGAACGCTCGGTGAATTTCAAACCGAATCCACACTGCCCAAGGATTTCTCCGGCCAGAACACCGACGCCGAGGTGGCCGTGCATCCGTCGGGCAATTTCGTCTATGGCTCCAACCGCGGCGATGACAGCATCGCCGTCTTCAGTTGCGACGCGGTCACGGGCCGGCTGACGTTCGTCGAGCGCGATCCGACGGGCGGCAAAACCCCGCGCCAGTTCGAGATTGATCCGAGCGGAAGGTATCTGCTGGTGGGCAACCAGGGATCGGACACCGTGGTGGTATTTCTTATTGACGAGGCGACGGGCCACTTGCGGCCCACGGGAAACGTCGTGCATTGCGACAACCCGGCGTGCGTGAGATGCCTGCCGCAACCCTGACCCGCCATGCCCTGGACCCGCCTACAAGTTCTGGACCTTTACTTCATGGAGGCGCGCGCCAAATTGATCGACGTGGCCGCCTTTCTTGACCGCGTGGACCGGGCCGATGGCGCGGAGGATTTCCGCCTTGCCGCATTTAACCGCGCGCTGGCCGAATTGCAGAAGGTCCGCGGCCAGCGCGCCAAGGCCGTCTTGATCAGTTTGAGCGACCCGACCATCGAACCGCTGCCCGCGGCCACGACCAAAGCCGCCGCCGGCGCCTGGCCGGGCGCCAAATGAGGAGCCATCCCCTCCATGCGCTACATTGAGCCCCATGCCCACATGGTCAGCCGGACGACGGACGATTACCTGGCCATGGCGACGGCCGGATGCCTGGCGGTCTGCGAGCCGGCGTTCTGGGCCGGGTTCGACCGCGGTTCGGTCGATGGATTTCGCGATTACTTCCGCCAATTGACCGAGTATGAACCGAAACGGGCGGCGGCTTTTGGCTTGGCCCATTATTGTTGGATTTGCCTCAACCCAAAGGAAGCCGAGGACCTGCAACTGGCGGAGGAGGTTCTCAAGATCATCCCGCAGTTCCTGGACCGCCCCAACGTCCTGGGCATCGGCGAGATCGGGTTGAACAAAAACAGCCGCAACGAACTGGCGGCGTTTGAAAAGCACGTCGATCTGGCGGCCCGCCACGGCCAGTTGATCCTCGTCCACACCCCCCACCTGGAGGACAAGCTCAAGGGGACGCGCCTGATCGTGGACGCATTGAAGGCCGATTCGCGGATCGATCCCGGCCGGGTCATCATCGACCACGTGGAGGAACACACCATCCAATTGGTCCTGGAGGCGGGCTTTTGGGCCGGCATGACGCTCTATCCCGATTCCAAATGCACGGCGGCGCGGGCCGCGGACATGATTGAGCTTTATGGCGGCGAGCGCCTATGGATGAACAGCGCGTGTGATTGGGGCGTAAGCGTGCCGCTGGCCGTCCCCCGCGCCGCCCTGGAGTTGCGCCGGCGCGGCCACGGCCCCGAGGCGGTCGAGACGATGATCTACCGGAATCCGTTGCGCTTTCTCAGTCAATCAAAAAAATTCCGGCCACCCTGCCCGGCGGAGGTGGCGAAATGATCTGAGGCGGAGGATTTCTGGTGATTCAATGTGTGCCGATGAATGGAATGATGAACGCCTACCTCAAGCGCGCGCGGCAGACTATTGGCAACCGGACGCCTGCGGAGATTGAGTATGACAATACGGTTCTCGCGTGCTTGGCCGGAGGCACGGACATCCAAAGTGCCATTGCTGCAGCCAACCGGGAACATCCTGACGAGGCGCTCAAGGCTGAGCCCGATCAGTGGGTCGATTTGGCGGCTCGATACGACTACCTCCGCCAACATAAAGAAATTCTCAAAAAACTGGGAATAAAGGAATGAATAGGTTGGAATGGAAGCCGGCTCATTTCGGCTCGATGACCGTCAGCCCCTTCACCTGGGCAAAATGCCGTTGATTGAACGTGGCCACCTTGCTGCCCCGTTCCAATGCCGTTGCCGCCACGATGAGATCATAATACCCAATCATCTTGCCGGACGATTCGTGTTCCGCCCAAAGGCGGGCATGTTCGTAGGCCGTCTGTTCCGTGTAGGGAATGACAGGCAACGCTGCGAAAACGGTCTGGAGATATTGTTGGCGTTCGGCCCGGCGCGCCCCCGCAGCCCGTTCCACTCCATGCCAGAGTTCGGCCACGGTGATGGCGGCCACTTCAAACTCTTCGTCCGGCCGGGATGCAACCCATCGCTGGAGGTCAAAGGTCCCCTTCTCGCCGCGAATGATGACATCGGCATCCAGGATTATCGCCATTTTTCCGCCGGGGGTTTGAGGGTTTTACGGGCGGTTCGCAAGTCCCGATGCCAGGCGGCGGCTTCATCTTCAGCCAAACCGGTTTTGGACAGCGCGGCGGCCAAGTCTCGGCCCGCGCAGACCTTCTCATTGTCCGGCACCAACCGGGCAACGGGCGAGCCATTCTTGAGCAGGACAAACGTGATGTTTTGATAATGGGCGCGGTTGACGCAATCGGCGAAATTGCGCGCGGCGTCCGTGACGCTGATGGTCATCTTTCGCATAAAATCAGATTATCAGATTCTCGCCCGGCGTCAACCCACGGCAGTGCCCGATTAGACTTCCCGCGGGCACCCTGCATGAATCTGGCGATGCGCGGCCAGGCACTGTTGCCCGGCAGCGAGGGATGCCACTCAGGCGCTACCTCCGCTCGCCGGGCTTATGATTTGCCAATCAACATTCCGACCAAAAACACCAGGAAACCGCCCAGCCCCACTTGCAAAAACGCGGAGGACAACGGCGTGTCCATGAAGCGGTGCCGCAC
>JBEKSF010000078.1:0-27461 GCA_049517295.1 Verrucomicrobiota bacterium | reverse complement strand
GATGGACTACACGGCGCGCACCGCCAGCCAGATCTTCTCCCTCGCCCCGCGACGAAGGAGCGGGGAGAGGGTTGGGGTGAGGGGTTGCCTCCTGTCGCCTATCTTGCGGACTCCTCAGTAAATGCTATGACGCCCTCGTGTTTATGCTCTCCTGTAGGCCGCGTGCCCCCACGCGGCGTCTCCAAGGAATCTTGCGGTACGCCCCAAATTAGGCCGCCGCGGCTTGCTCGCCGGCACTAAAGAGGCAAATCTCCGCCGCTGCGCCCGCGTTCTCCGCGCGGAACGGCGCTCCCGTCCCCGCTTGTTTTCTATGGGGCAAAACTAGCGTGGGGCAGGGGGCCGAATTGACCACCTGCTGGGTCGTGCCGCGCTTCCAAAACCGCAGCCCGCGCCGGCTTTTCGGGCCGGACATGACAATGAGGTCCGGCATCGCTGTTTGCGCCTGGGCGATGATCCGCTCGGCGGGCCTGCCGTTGCAGACGCTGATTTGGACGGCCTGTTCGGAACCGAAGAAAAGCCGGGCCAGCTTGCGGAGCGCCGCGGCGCTCTCCGCCCGCAGTTGGTCATAGAGCTCGGTTGGCGCCACGATGTTAAGTTCAATCACGTGGAGCAGGGTCACGCGGACAGGGCTTGCGGCCGCCAGGTTTTGCACGCAAACCAACGCGTCAGCGGAACCCCGGATCAAATCCAGCGGCACTAAAATATGTTTGCAATTCATAACCGCAAGTTAGCGGCAATACGGCCAGAGTGTTAATTAAAAGGCGGCGGCGCGGCGTAAAAACCGCGTTAAGTTTTTACTTCTTAAAATGCCGCCACAGGACCAGAAACAGAACGACTTGCACAGCGATCGGCGCCAATCCCCAAAACGCCAGCCACCGGATTTTCCGCCAGCGCCTCGTCCAAGGGGTGGACACTTTCAGCCGGCGGCATCGGCCGGTCATTTTCACCGTGTCCAACGCCTCCAATTCCGCCTTCAGGTCCGCCGCGCTGGCATGGCGGTTGACCGGCTCCCGGTCCATCGCGTGGAGGACGATTTCCTCGGCTTGCGGCGTAATATCGGGGTTGAGTTTGCGCGGTGCTTCCGGATCGCCGGTGACCCGCTTGTCCATGATGAGTGTCACGTCCGCGTCGTCAAAGGCGATGACGCCGGTGAGCATCTGGTATAAAATGGCGCCCAGGCTGTAGATGTCGGTGCGGGCGTCCCCCCGTTTGCCTTGGACGCGTTCGGGAGCCATGTAATGGGGTGTGCCCGGGGCAAAACCGATAAACGTCAATCGGCGCAATTGCGGTGCGTGCGCGATGCCAAAATCCATCAGCCGCAAAGTGCCGTCTTGGCAGATCATGATGTTTTCCGGCTTCAAATCGCGATGAAGAATGGCGCGGGAGTGGAGGTATTGGAGCGCGCCGCACAGCCGGGTGGCAATCTCCAGCGCCTCGCGCTCCGGCAGGCGCCGGCGCTCTTTGAGGACGTGGTAAAGTGTGACGCCCGTGAGAAACTCGGTCACGAGATAGGGGCGGCTTTTGTTCTTTACAGTGAAGAAGCGGAGAATCGACGGGTGATCCAGGCCCGCGCCGATTTCCTCCTCGCGCTGGAATCGCGAGAAAAGGGCCGGGTCCATTTCCACGCTCTCATGCGGCACTTTGATCGCGACGCCCTCCCCGTCCCGTTCCAGGTCGCGCGCCTTGAAAACAGTTGCCATCCCGCCGGTGCAGACGACCTCGGTGATGGCAAAGCGCCCATCGAGGACCGCTCCGGGCGCCAAATAGTGGTTGGCGGCGGGCTGGCGCTGGGTGGCTGTCTCAGTGAGGCCCAATTTCACGCCGTGGAATCTGGCCTAATCACGGCAGGATGATAAGTAAAAACCCCGTGCTGGAGCGTAAAAATGTTGTTAAAAGCAGGGCGCTCACTGCCCGTTCGTTACAATTCGGGCCAAACCCAGTCGCCCTCCGTATTCGATTTGCCGCTCACGCCGCCGTTGTCCCGCCCATTCCAGCCGATTGAGTAAAGAATAAATGTGCCGTCAGCCGCCCGGCGATAATGAGGAGGCTGGCCGCCAATGACGTCATGGGGAATTCTATCGATGAACCGGGGGAGGAGAGCGTCGAGCGTTTCGGGATATTCGTCGTGCGCCAGACGGTAACGTTCGAGCGCGCAGGCGATCCGCGCCTGATTTACCATCGTTTGATTCCGGGCAGTTGTTTGACAAGCCTTGCTGAAATTAGAAGCGGCCATGGCGGCCAGACCATTGGCCAGACGATAACAAGGCGACCAACGAGAGACAGCCGTATCAGCCTGATGGCTGGAGGCTTGTGCTTTGTTCGGAAAAACGATCTGCCTGACGGGGTCTAGGCTGCCAGCAAAGTCGGATTGGGGATTGGGATTGGCCCCGATGACCAGGACCTGGTAAAGCCAGCCGCGCGGGATCAGTTTCGCAAGGAGCGACTGTTCCCGGGCCTTCCATGAATGCGCATCGCACGATGCGTTCGATAAGTTGATAAGTTCCAACACCTGGGCTGGAGACAGGGTTTCCAGGATATGGCAGTCAGCCACCCGCTCAGCATCGAAGGATTGCTTCACCGGCGAGAGGACATTGATGCTTTTGAGCTGCTCATCCAGCGCCGCCAATTGCGGTTCCCGCCAACCCTGCCAGCGCAGTCCGTCAGCAATGGTGCCCGCGTAAAGTCCATTCACCGCCACATCGATCATCGCCGCCACCAACGTCATTGGCCGGTCGCCTTCCATGATGCGGCAAAGATCGTGCATGAGCGTCAAGTCCCGCAATGCCTCCTCCGGCTTTCCCTCCAAAAGTTCACATTGGGCCATCGCCGAGAGCGTTTGCACGATGCTGCGAACGGTCACGAAATTTGGAATGGGAATTTCGTACGGAGCACTATATTCACCATTCATCCGCATGGCAGGGCGCTTCAACGCCTTGCGGATGAGCGCGAACTCCGGTTCAATCCCCTCGCTCCACTTCAGGTATTCCGCCACGGTGTCCGGCGCGAGCATCGTCACCTTATAGGAACCGTCGCCATTGGGTTCGACCTGGATTTTTTCGGAATCTGGAAACGTCGTGTTGGCAATCGGCCTGGGCACTACTTGCTGCAACTCGTTCGTCGTCGGAGCAGTCTGACATTGCAAAAGAATTTGCGCCGGCCGGATTTCCTCAGGCGAACGCAGCGTAAGATTGAAACCGACCGGTGCCATTACCACCGGACCGACCGCGTCCTTGATTAACCTGCCCACTTCGGCCCGCGTCCGCTCCTCTCCCCAATGAAGCACTGTGGCGCCGTTGGAACTGGCAGCGATTGCCTCCGGCAGGCCAATCGCCAGCTCAGCCACGACTAAGCGCGCGGTTCGGCTGGTATTCGGATAGTCAGTATCCCTGGGATCCCTGCCAGCCGGAAATCCAGGATAAGACAACTTTTTCGACAACTCCGTCGCCCCGAGTCCGGTAAACCATTTCTGCATCTCCGGCACCCCGAAGACGTTTTGATCGTCTGGCACCGGGGCGGGAATGTAGTCGGCCCAATTGAGATCGACGCCTTTGGCTTGCAGGGCGCGTTTGCAATTATCCCAGTCCCGTTTGCCGCGCCAGTTTTCCTCTGTGTAAAAAAGGCCGATCAATGTCAAACAAACGGCCAATCCGGTCAGACAGCGCCGCAGGATGCGCCAAGGTCTAGTTTGGGGAGGATTCATAAATACGCGGTCAAATAATCTCCCAGTCCCGTTCCCTTTCGCTGCGCGGCCGGGGACGAATGGGCGGCGCGGCGGGAACGGCGGAGGCGGGTTGAGCCAGGTCAGCCAGCACGCGATTCTGTTCTACCCAGGCCTGTATCATCTCCTGCGATGATACGTCGCCGGCGCCCATGTCGTGCGCCCGATGGTCTGACAATTGAGCGTTAATGACAAGCATCGCCGCCCAAAGCGCCGCCATCCCGCCCCACGCGTAACGGCTCGGCCAGATCAATTCGCGCCAAATGATCTGCCAGGCCCGTTGCGGCAGGCGGTTGCGATCCGTTGTTGGCGCGCCGCTCTCTTGCACGGCACTGGCCCAGCGCTGTTGCGCGGCCGGAGTGGCTTCGATGGCAGACAAGCTTTTCTCCCAGCCAGTCAACGGCGCAGTCAGGGCCTTGATCTCGCCGTAATAATCCCGGCATTTCTGGCACTCGGCCAAATGGTGTTCCAGTTTGATCTTCTCCTCTTCGCCCAACGCGCCCGCGGCTAGAAGACAAATGTCCTCGCGGCGGCAATTATTCCAAATCCATTTCATGTTGGTGTATCCCCTCTCATCTCCGGAAGGTTCATTTTTATTCCCCGCAGTTTTTCCAACGCATGATGCAGCCGGGACTTGACCGTCCCCACCGGGCAGCCCAGGACATGCGCCATATCCGGCAACGACGCGTCCTCGTAGAATCGCAGCAGGATGATCTGCTGATGCTTTTCTGGCAGCCGCGCGATGCAGGCGCGCAGATGGGCGGACGTATCGTTGCGGGCCGCTTCATCCGCCGGCGAAGGCTCCGGCGAAGGCACACTTTCCTGCCTCGCCACAACGTCGTCGCGGTCGAACGCGGGCAGCCACGCCAGCGCCGCCGGTCTGGAGCGGGCGCGCCGCATCCATTTTTTGTGCCGGTGCAGCAGTATCGCGTAGAGCCAGGTCGAAAACCGGCAACTCTCATTGTAGTGTGCCAGACTTTTCCAAGCCTCCACGAGGGTTTCGGCAACGAGGTCTTCCGCCGTGCTGACATCCCCCGACAACGCGGCGGCCTGCCGCAGCAGGCGGGTCTGCAATGGCTGCGTTATACGGCAAAACGCCTCCGCGTCCCCTGCGCGCGCGCGCGTGAGAGTTTCCCCGGCATCAATTATTTCGACCCCGTCATGCGTAATGCCCATCTAGGTATCAATCCCCGCCGCGCCCGAAAAGGTTCAAAATCAATCTTGGAAAAACTGCATTTTTTCCCCCAGTCGGTTTTTCTCCCTCGTGGAAATGTGATCAACTCCTGCGCGTGAGCACGAATTTGCCCATCGCTCTGGCAGGTTGCCGGGCCGAAACTGCTGCTTGTCCGCCAAAGCCTTGGCGGCGGTGGAAGCCTTGGCCAAAGCGCAAACCTCCCCACCTCGGTCGCCACGCCTTTCTCCTTTTGGTCCCTTTGGTCCCTTTGGTCCCTTTCTGCAAACCCCCAAAAACCCTCAAAAATCCCGGCAATTGCTGCCATTTTTTTCAACTCTATCTCCAAATCATTGCCACCCGCCAATGGCACCCAACCTATTGCGCCAAAACCACTTGCAACAAAACCGGACGGCGCCCCCATTAGCAAAACTTTTCAACTATTAACACTATTTTGATTTTTCTCACCTTTTTATGAACGACAGGCTCCCCTCACTAACCAGCCGTCAGCCGCCCCGACCCGGCCGGATTTGCGGCTTGAATTTTTCACGACAATTGGCTCTCCTCATGGAGCGGATTAAATCATGAACAAGACGCTGGTCATCGTTCCTACCTATAATGAACGGGAGAATCTCTCCGACATGGCCGACCGCCTGGCCAAACTCCCGCTCCCGGTGGACCTGTTGGTCGTCGATGGCAATTCTCCCGACGGCACCGGCCAGATCGCCGACCAATTAGCCGCCAATAGCCCCGCCGTCCATGTCCTGCATCAAGCCGGCAAAAACGGGCTGGGCCGCGCCTACTGCACCGGCTTCGCCTGGGCGTTGGAACGCGATTACGAGTTCATCCTGGAAATGGATGGCGACTTTTCCCATAACCCTGACGATATCCCGCGCTTTCTTGAAGCGGCGCAAGAGGCGGACTTGGTTTTGGGCTCGCGTTATTGCAACGGCATCCGGGTCATCAATTGGCCCATGAAACGCCTTTTGCTCAGCACCAGTGCCGCCCGCTACGTGCGCCTCATCACCGGCATGCCCTTCACCGACCCTACGGGCGGATTCAAATGCTTCCGCCGCCACGCCCTCCAGTCCATCGACCTCCGTGCCGTCCGCGCCGACGGTTACTGTTTCCAGATCGAAATGACCCACAAAATCTGGCGCCAGGGGATGAAGATCGTCGAAATCCCCATCATTTTCACCGAGCGTCTCCACGGCCACTCCAAGATGTCCCGCAAAATCGTCTGGGAAGCCCTGGCGATGGTCTGGCGGCTGCTCCTGCAAAACCACTTGCGCCGCTCGCCGCCCCGAAAATAGCCGCCGGCTGGCGCACCTGACCATTCTGGCGTAATTTGCCGCCATGACATTGACAGATCAAATGACACGCTTGGCCCGCCAGGCCAAGGAGGCCTCGCGCCAACTCGCCGCCCTGTCCACCGCGGACAAAAACGCCTGCCTTCGCGCCATGGCCGACGCCCTTGAAAACCGCCGCGCCGCCATCCAGCAGGCCAATTCCCTGGACATGCAAGCCGGCGCCAACGCCGGCCTTTCCAACGCCATGCTCGATCGCTTAAAGCTCGACGACAAACGCATCGCCAGCATGGCCCAGGGCCTGCGCGACGTGGCCGCCCTGCCGGACCCGGTCGGTCGCGTCCTCGATGACCGCACCCGTCCCAACGGCTTGCGCTTGCGGAAAGTTTCCACCCCCATTGGCGTCATCGTCATCATTTACGAATCCCGCCCCAACGTCACCGCCGACGCCGCCAGCCTCTGTTTCAAATCCGGCAACGCCGTCATCCTGCGCGGCGGCAAGGAGGCCCTGCAGTCCAACCAGGCCATCGCCCAAACCATGATCGAGGCCGGCGCCCAACTGTTGCCCGCCTTCCCGACCCACGCCATCCAGGTCGTTCAAACCACCGACCGCGAGGCGGTCCGGGAGTTGCTTTCGCTGACGCAATTCATCGATCTTTGCATGCCGCGCGGCGGTGAACGGCTCATTCGCGCCGTGACGGAATGCTCCAAGGTCCCGGTCGTCAAACATTACAAGGGCGTCTGCCATGTCTTTGTCGATGCTGACGCCGACCTCAAGATGGCGGAGGAAATCGCCTTCAACGCCAAATGCCAGCGCCCGGGCGTCTGCAACGCCATGGAAACCCTGCTGGTGGACCGGACCGTGGCGGCCTCTTTCCTCCCCGCCGTCGGCCGTCGTTTCGAGGAAAAAAAAGTCGAGCTGCGCGCCGACGAGGCCGCAAAAAAAATCCTCGAGTCGAGCCTCTCCCATCACGCCGCCGCCATCAAGTCCGCCGCGGAGCAGGATTATTTCACCGAGTACAACGATTACATTTTGAACGTCCGCATCGTCGATGGGGTCGGCCAGGCCATTGACCACATCAATCATTACGGCTCGGCTCATTCCGACAGCATCGTCACCCGCAACGAAGCGCACGCCAGGGAATTTCTGGCGCGCGTCGATTCCGCCGCCGTCTATTGGAACGCCTCCACCCGCTTTACCGACGGCGGAGAATTCGGCATGGGCGCCGAAATCGGGATCAGCACCGATAAAATCCCCGGCCGCGGCCCGATGGGCCTGGAGGAGCTGACCTCCTACAAATGGATCGGCTTCGGCAACGGCCAATTGCGAACGTGACCACCCCTCAACAATCCGCCGCCGCGGTTCGCGCCGCCCTTCCCAAGTCGGGTCTTTTTGCCGGACAGGACTGGCGCATCTCTCCCGCGCCCTTTCCGCTCGGCGCCGAACTGGCCGGGGAACTGCAACAATTGGGCCGGGTGCTCCTTCAGTTCAATCGCTCCGTCAACCTGCTTTACCGCCAGAGTCTGGCCGGCCAGCAGCCGCCCTGGGTCGCCGCCTGGCTGGACCAGGGCAAACCGGCCGCCGTCCTGCAAGCCCAGCAAGCCGCCGCATTCAAGAACGATCTGCCCCGCGTCATCCGCCCGGACATTATCCTGACCGAATCCGGCCCGCGCATCACCGAGTTGGACAGCGTTCCAGGCGGCATCGGCCTGACCGCCTGGCTCAACCAAACCTATTCGGGCATCCACAACGGCGGCCCCCCGGTCATCGGCGGCGCCGACGGCATGGCCCGCGGCTTCGCCGGAATTTTTGACGGAGCACCGGCTGTTAACATCGTCATCTCCGAGGAGGCGCAAACCTACCGCCCGGAAATGGCGTGGCTGGCCGGCCAACTGGGCCCGCGCTTCCAGGTGCGCGACGGGCGGTTCGCCGATTTCAAGGACGGCCAGGCGGTCTATCGGTTCTTCGAGTTGTTCGATCTGCCCAACGTCCCGAATTCAGGACAAATTATTGACATGGCGGCGGCGGGCCGGCTGCGTCTGACCGCCCCGCCCAAGCCGGTTTTCGAGGAGAAAATGCTCCTGGGCCTGCTTTGGAACCGGCATCTCAGCGCCTTCTGGCGGCGGGAATTGGGCGGCCGCTTCTTCGAGCGCCTCCTCCAGTGGGTCCCCTACACCTGGATCGTCGATCCCTCTCCCATGCCGCCCCACGCCGCCATTCCAGAATTAGACTTGACAGACTGGCGTCAGCTCAAGACCCTCTCCCAGCGCGAGCGCGATTTGATCCTGAAAGTCTCCGGCTTTTCCGACAAGGCCTGGGGCGCGCGCGGCGTCCACCTGGGCAGCGATTTGTCCGCGCCCGATTGGGCCGCCGCCGTCGATTTGGCCATTGATTCCTTCCCCGCCTCGCCCTATGTCTTGCAGCGTTACCACAAGCCCCTCCTTTCCCACGCGCGCTGGTTCGATTTCGACAAGGAGCAACTGGTCGAAATGCCCGGCCGCGTCCGTCTCTGTCCATACTATTTTGTGGCCGGCGAAGGCGACGCCGCGCGCGCGAACCTGGGCGGTGTTCTCGCCACGATATGTCCGGCGGACAAGAAAATCATCCACGGCATGAGCACCGCCATATTGGCCCCCTGTTCGCAATAAAGGCTGCGGGCTTGACGCGTCACCGCGCCGCCGGTTTTTTTCTCGGACCCACGCCGCGCAAGTCCGGCGGATGGAATCCGAAGGCCAGCGCCGGGGAATCCGGGCGGAGGCGAAAGTCCCCCTTTTGCGGAGCGACGAACAAGGGATCGAAGAACTGCGAATGCCGGTCGCGGCCCAGCGCCCGCCACGCCTCCAGGTTCATCACCCCATCCGGCGGCGGATGGGACGGCCCGGTCCGCCTGTCAAAATAAATGTTGTGATCCATCTCCATCCCGCCGGTCCAATTGCCGCTCATCAACTGCCCCGAATCAAAATAGACGACGTTGTTGGTGAAAATAAAGGAGCGATGCTCCTCCGGCCGCGTGCGGGCCAACTGGCTCTCCCGATTGAGCGCGAAGATGTTGTCGCGGACAATATTGTCCTGGCCGTAATGCTGATGGAATCCCGCGCTTTGGCAATGATAGACGACGTTGCTCTCCAGCACGATGCCCGAACTCCCCTCGTCGGTGTACAGTCCCCACCCGCCATAGACCGACACGTTCACATCGTGAATCAGATTGTTCCGCACGATCGTCCCCGGCTGCACGCCCAGTGTATAGACCCCGCCCATGTCGCTCAAAACGCCCTGGCCGATGTCGTGCAGATGATTGTATTCGATGATGTTGCTCCGGCACAAATTGCTGGCATAGCCCCACGACCATCCCGCCGAAATGGTCGTGTAAAACGTGTGGTCAATTTCGTTGTGCGCAATGCGGTTGCCGCCGCTCAAAAGCACCAGAACTCCCACCGCCGGCGCGTTGACCAATCCGATATGATGAATGTGATTGTCCGTCACCGTATTGTTGACGTTCGGCGCCGCCGCGGCCTGGTTCGCGTCACTGTCGCCCAGGCGCACGCCGCCCCCGCCCAGATCGGACATTTCGCAGCCCGCCACACGGTTGCCCTGGCAACCGTGGCCGAAATCGACGGCGTATCCCCCAAGCCGGGTGAAGCGGCATCGCTCCACCGCGCAGCCTCTGGCAAATCGCGCCTGAACCGCCGCCTCCGTCTCCACCGCCGCTTGAATATCGACGTCGCTGCCCCCCTCCATCCGCCAGTCGGCGCCGGCGAACACGAGTCCGCGAAAAACAACGTCCTGCACCGGTTCCCGTTCCGTACCCTCCAGCAGGACCAACTCGTAAAGGTGGGGGGCGGTGATTACCGCCGACGGCACGTCCTCCCCCGCTTCCGGCCAGTATTCAACCTCGCCAGTGCGCCGGTCCAGGTGCCATTCGCCGGGACGCAGCCAGTCCGGCACATTGTCAATATAAAACCGCCCATTAGGCTCGGTATTGTTGGGCGAAACCGGGCCGGCCACGACAACCAGGTTGGACTCTGCCAGCACGGCGCGGATCTGGTTCCGCGTCTGCGCCCAGGCCTGCAGCGCCACCAACTCCACGTCGCCCGCCTCCGCCCATTGCGGCTCGATGTCTCCGAGGTAAAAGCGCATTTCATCCGGATGGCCCGGCACAAGACCGTCCGCCGTCCGATAAAAGCCGGAGATGGGAAGACGCGCCCGCTGCCGGCGCCCCCCGTTGACAAAAAGTTCATGGAACACCCGGGATCCGCCGCGCGCGCCGGCGACCTCCGCCCGCCAGATATTTGGATTGACAGTCGAGCAGCGCCATCCGGTGATCCGGCTCTCGCCGCTGATGACCGGCGTTTCCCCGGCGTATGCCGCGATCACCAGCCCGGAATCACCGGGGCCGAGAACCAGAGGCTGGTCCAAAAGATATGTGCCGCCACGCAACACGATTCGCCGCTTTCCCCGCGCCGCGCGCGTTTTCTCCAGCGCGCGCGAGAGAGTCGCCACCGGCCCGTTCCCCGCCATGTCCCCCTCCGGTCGCGCGCCCGAACACCGGTCATCGCCCGCCGGGGATACGTAAATCGTCATCGGGCCGGCCAGTGCGGACCACGAAGCGCAAAGACACGCCGCCAGCGGCAAGAGCAGACCGAACCGGAAGCTCATGATAACCCCGGAAAGCATCGCGGAATTGTAGCGGGGCCGGCCGCGAACTCAAACTGCATTTGCCCTCATTGCACGGCTTGCAGGATGCCGTTTGTGAAACAAAGTGTGATGGTCCCCCCGCCAGGCACGACCACGGCGATATTGGTCGTCAGTCCGCCGATGATCGCGTTGGCCGGAAGATTGGTCAGTCCTCTACCGTCGCCGCTGAAGACGCCGGTAAAAAGCCCGCTCAAAGCGACACTTGCCGCGTTGTCGTTTGTCACTACGACTCCCGGCAATTGGGCCAGAGGGATCATGCCGCTGGAAATCTGCGACGCGTTGAGGTTGGTCAAGTTGCCGCCGTCCCCGCTGAACGCCCCCGCGAACACGTTGCTCGCGTTACCGAGCGTGTTGGCGCCCGTGAACGATTGATTGCCGTCGAGCAACGCGACATTGGCCGACAGCAGCGTGTCGGCAACCGTTCCACTGGAGAGGCTCGACGCGTTGAGCGATGTCAATCCCGCGCCATTTCCGGCAAAGTTGTTGGCCGGGTTGTCAAACGAATTCACTCCGGTGAAGGCATTGACCTGGTTGAGGCCGGCAAGCCGGGCGGTGGCAAAATTGCCGGTGCCGCGCAAAGCCAAAACATGATAATTACCGGCTGCCACCGAAATGACACCGCTCAGACTGACGGGATAGCTTGTCAAGTTATAGGACTGGTCGCCCCACACGGTGACCGTGCCGTCCTTCTTGAGTGCAACGCCAAAGTCGCTCCCCGCGGCAATACTGGCGACGTTGTTGGTTGTGGGGGAATTTAGCAAACCGCCCCACGTGACGATCGTGCCATCATTCTTGAGCGCCACAGCGCCTCCATTTCCCGTTGCCGCGACAGCCACGACGTTGCTTAATCCGTAGGGCGGAGTTGGGCCATACCACGCCGCGACGGTTCCGTTGTTCTTGAGCGCCAGGCTGTAGATATTGAATAGGGAGATGGCCACGATATTGCTCTGGAAACTGGCAGGAATATTCATATAGTTGGGGTTTCCCCATACGGCCACCGTCCCGTCATTCTTCAACGCCATGCTCGTATACTGCCCGCCCGCCACCGCCACGACATTGTTGAGTCCAATCGGCACGTTCAACTCTCCGTACGTATTATCGCCCCATGCCACAACGGTTCCGTCGCTTTTCAGCGCCAGACTATGGTAATAACCCGCGGCGATGGCCACCACGCCGTTGAGGCCCGCCGGCACGTTCGTCTGGCCGTCGTTATTCAATCCCCAGGCGGCCACGGTGCCGTCGCTCTTGAGGGCCAGGCTGTGGGCATATCCGCCGGCAACCCCCACAATATTGCTGCCGTTCAATGCCGCCGGCACGTTCGTTTGGCCATTGCCATTATTGCCCCAAGCGACAACCGACGCGGTTTGATTGACCAGCGAGGAAACTTGCAAATTGTTCAGACCGGCCCCGCTTCCCGCAAAACTGTCGGACGGATTGCTGAACGAATCAATCCCGGTGAATACATTGACCTGGTCCAAGCGGGCCAGCCGGGCGGGCGCGGAGCCCGTCTTGGTCAGCGCCAGCCCGTGAAGACCGCCGGCCGCCACCGCGACGATCGCGTTGCTGCTTCCCGTGGGCACGTTTGTCTCGCCGTAAGAGTTGTCGCCCCATGCCATTAGCGTTCCGTCACTCTTGAGTGCCACACTGAAGAACGAACTGGCGGCGATCGCGGTGATGTTGTTGGTCGAAGGAGGGACGGCTTCCAGGTTCCACGTCACAAGTGTGCCGTCGCTTTTTAGCGCCATTCCGCCGTTGCCCGCTGACGCGATGGCCACGACATTGCTCAGGCCCAACGGCAGAGCGGCGGCGTTCCATGCCACCACCGTTCCATTATTCTTGAGACCCAGCGCGGAGAAACCATCGCAGGCGACCGAGATGGCAACCAGGTTGCTCTGGAAAGCCGCCGGGACGTAAGCCGTGTTGAACGGCGAGTTGCCCCACGCCGCCACCGTGCCGTTATTCTTCAGGGCCAAACTGATATTCTCACCCGCGGCCACGGCCACCACGTCGTTTAATCCGATTGGAGGGGTCGATTCTCCATAATAATTGTCTCCCCAACCGACCACCGTTCCATCGCTTTTGAGCGCCAGACTGTGGGTTTCACCCGCGGCTATCGCGATGACGCCGCTGAGGCTCGCCGGCACGTTGGTTTCGCCGCTGCCGTTCAATCCCCATGCCGCGACCGTCCCGTCGCTCTTGAGGGCGAGACTGTGTTCGTTGCCGGCGGCGATGGCCACCAAATTGCTGCCGCTCAAAATCGCCGGCACAGTGGCCTGCCCGTAATTGTTATAACCCCAGCCGATGGCCGTCAAAACAGGGCCGGCGATCGAGGACACTTGCAGATCGGTCAGACCAGCCCCGCTTCCTGTGAAACTCCCGTCATAAGTGTTTGACTGGCTGTTGAAAGCAACCGTGCCGCTAAAGGTCTCATTTGCGTTTAGCCGGGCAATGTTCCCGGAAAGCTGGGAATCCGCAACTGCCCCGGAATAGGCGGCGGCATCGCCCGCGAGAACGGCGTATGGCGTGGCGGTCAGGGGCTGGCGCGGAACCATTTCGGTGAAACTGCCGACGCCATTGGAGCGCACGCTAATGTCCAGCCAGAGATTGCTTCCTGTCAAAATGCCCGGACCGAAATCAAGCGTCACTGTGAACAGCCCGTTGGTGACCCCCGTGTTGAGATTGGTCAGCGTGCCGCCCGCCTGGTCGCCATTGGTGACGGCGTCAAACAAGCCAAAGGCAAGATCATAGTATCCATTGGCCGCGCCCCCCCCGGACGCGTCATTGAGCCGGCCTTGATAAGTGAAAGCTGTTCCTTGGGCCGATGCATGGAATTGGGTTGCAAGCAATGCAGCCGCAACAATTGCTAGATTGACTACGGTTTTCATAAGGTTTCGTTCTCCTGGCGATATGGACACTAAGCTCTGGCGCCTCCACCGTCAAGACTTTTCTCTGAAAACAGAATGCCGCGGGCGCATCTGACACGGCCATCATCCCGTCACAGCGGCGGGTCCTCGCCTTTGGGTAGCGCGAACCGTCCCGGTCGCCGTGGCTGCCGTCTCGCCAGCCACATCCCCGGTTTGACTGCCCGGCATCAAGGCACTTAAACTCGAACCTATGAAAACACTGCCAGGCACGCTTCTCGCCGCTATTGGCGCGGCCTTTGTTCTCCTGCCGCCCGTTTTCGCCGAATCACTTTTTCCGCCGGATTGGCCGGCGTGGAAAGCCCCTCCGCCTGCCAATGGCCCCGCCATCTCAAATGGTGTTCTGGAGATCATCGCGGATCTGCCAAATTCGCGCGCGCTGGAGGCGCGGGTTGCCGGCCACAGCGTCGCTTATGTGAATCTTGTCTCGACCATTGCTTATCGCAAAAACGGGACGGTCCGCCTGACGGACATTCCGAGCGGCCAATGTGCCGCGACCCAAAACAGCTTCGCCTTCCGCAGTTCCTGGACCGATGCCGATGGCGGGCGATGGAACTTCAACAGTCGATTCACCGTTTACAAAAATGATCTGGAGGCGGATGTCGAGGCCGTCGTCGATGTGGATCGGGATGTCTTCTTTCTGCCGCTGGCCACGGTCTTCGCCGGCCAAGGCTCCTTCGGCGCGGCCAAGGGGCACGGGTTGTTTGCCGGCGTCGAGTACCTTGACAATGAGCCAAGCAGCTCGGAACTGGACCTGGCTGGGCCGCAATCCCAGCGGCAAGTCCCTCCCGCGCATGACCTGACCTTTCCGTTGATGGCCATCCAGGCTGACGATCGCTACGTGGGTCTGGCATGGGACGACGCCCAACGCTTCGCCGGGTTGTTCGATTCGCCGGACCGGATCTTTGGCAGCTCGGGCCACGTCATGGGCGTTGTCTGGCCCGCGACCGAAGACGGTGGCCGCGAGCCGGGCCGAGTCTTTCCGAAATCCCCGGCGGTTCTGAAAGCGATGCAACCGTTGCGCGTCCACCTCTGGATTCTCGCCGGCGTGGGTGACTCGGTGATTCCCGCCGTTCAGCAATATGTTCAATTGCGCGGCCTGCCGGAAACGCCGAAAGCGGGCGACTCCTATTCCTCGTACATTGCGTCGGCCGAGGCGGGCTGGCTGAAATCGAAAATTCGCGTCGGCAATTTGTATCGGCACGCGCTGGCCGAGGGCAATTTTGCTCCGGGGCCGGCGAGCGACGCGGCGGTTTTCGAAACATGGCTCGCGTCGCGGGAAACCAACGCGGACACGCGGCGCAATCTGCTCGAAAATGCCAGGGAGGCATTGGCGCAAGTCGATCCCTCCGCCTACTACTTCAGTGCTCCCGGCCACATCCACGTGCCCGCCGCGTCATTGCTCTTCGGGCATCTGCCGGAAGCCATCGCTGCGGCGCGCGCGGACGCCGCCGGCCAACTGGCCCGGTTCGATTCCGAAGGGCGGGTGATTTACCACCCCGCGCCGGGCGGCGTGGATTTCGGGAAGGGACACTTCGCGCCGGATGCCAACGGATATACGGCCGCAACGCTGATCGGGGCGTTGGAAAGCGCGGCGTTTTGCGGCGATGGCGCGATGATCGACAAGGCGGTTGCGATGTTGCGGCGCCAGGATCATTTTCGCGGCGGCTCCCCGCGCGGCGTGCAGGTGTGGGAACTGGCGCTGCACACGCCGGACATCATGGCGTCGGCTTACCTCGCGCGGACTTATGTGGACGGCTACGAATTGACGGCCGACCCCCATTTCCTGGACGAAGCGGAGTACTGGGCGTGGAGCGGCATGCCGTTTGTCTATTTGCGCAACCCCACCGGCCAGGCCATCGGCCCTTACGCGACCATTGCCGTCTATGGCGCCACCCACTGGCAGGCCCCCGACTGGATCGGCCTCCCCGTGCAATGGTGCGGACTGGTGTATTCCGACGCGCTCTACCGTCTGGCCGCGCACGACGAAAAGCCCTGGCGGCAAGTGGCCGACGGGATCACCTGGAGCGGCGCGTTGCAGAGCTTCCCCTTAACCGAGCCGGACCACGCCGGATTGCTGCCCGACTCCTTCGTTCTGTCCGCGCAACATCGCAACCCGCCCGACATCAACCCCGCCACCTTGGGCGCATCGGCCGTTCGCTTTTACACTGGAAATACTGTCTATGATTTCCGCGGCATTCCAGAAAACGGCCTCCTCATCCACGCCCCATGCCGCGTGCGCCTGGAGAAATCGACGGCGCACCGGGCGTCTTTTGTGCTTAACCCCTGGGAGACGGAGCCGTTTTCGATCCTCATCAACCGCCTCCCCGCGACGCCGCGAATCACGGTCAACAATCGGCCCGTTGATCTGGCCCTCCCCAACTCGTACGACGCCGCCCGCGGACAGTTGATCTTGCGCTTGCGCGGAAAGTCCAGAGTGACCCTCAATTTCTAATCTGAGGGCCAGCATCCACACCGGCCCTCTATTGACTGCTTCTAATTCCGGCCAGGCGTGGATTTGGGCGGCGGAACGACATGGCATCGAAAGGATTTGAATTTAATGCGCCCGGAAGCTATTTTTCGAACATGAGCGCGACAGTTCAGTTTTTGACCAATGAAAAAGGGCGGAAAACCGCTGTTGTTCTGGACATTGGCGATTATGAAAAGCTGTTGGAAGACTTGGACGATCTGGCCGTCATTGCCGAACGGCGCGGGGAGCAAACAATTCCTCACGCCGAGTTCAAGAAAGGGCTGAAACGCCGTGCCCTTTCGCATTGAGTGGAAGAAATCCACGCGCAAGGATTTGCGCAAATTGCCCGCAATCACCGGAGAACGGATTGTTCAGGCCGTTGAAGGACTCGCGGCGAACCCCTTTCCTCACGGCGTGGAAAAACTGAGCGGGTCGCAGTACGCGTATCGGATTCGTCTCGGCGACTATCGCATTGTTTATGAAGTCGTCATGGACCTGAAACTGATAGAAATTCAGCGCGTGAGGCATCGAAAAGATGTCTATAGGTTTTGATTGGCAAGAAACGCCGTTGCATGAAAATCCAGGTTCCAACCAGATACACGCTCGATCCCGAAGCCATCTGTACAGCGGTGGCCGGGGAGCGGGAAAGCCGCTCGTAAGGACATGTGACTCATGCTCGCGCCCGAAGACGTGGTGGAAGGTGAATGGGCCGATTGGTATCGGCTCACACCCCTGGAACGCTGGCACGAAAGCCAAAAACTCTGGCTCCATTACCTCGCCATAGGAGGCTCGCTTGATCCCGAACCCGATACGGAAAGTCCTTTCTACGATGGCGGCACACCAAGTCCGCGTCCTGTTGATGGGAGGTCAGGCCTGCGTGTTCTACGGCGCCGCGGAGTTTAGCCGCGACGTGGACCTGGCCGTTCTGGCCGAGCCGGAGAATTGGCGGCGACTGAATGAGGCCCTGGCCGAACTCCAGGCCGAATGTATCGCCGTTCCTCCGTGCGACCTCGATTACTTGCGCCGCGGATTTGCCCTTCACTTCCGGTGTCATCACCAGGAAGCCGGCGGGATTAGGATTGACATCCTGTCAACCATGCGCGGCGTGGAGGACTTTCCCAGGCTTTGGAAACGCCGCCTCTCGCTCACTGATCCCGGCGGTGGCATCTACAATTTGCTCTCGCTGGCCGATCTGGTTAAAGCCAAAAAAACGCAGCGGAGCAAGGACTGGCCGATGATCCAACGATTACTTGAGGCCGATTATCTGATCCGGCGCAAGAATCCGAAGCCGCATGACGCCGAGTTTTGGCTTGGTGAATTACGAACGCCGGACTTGCTTGTCGAATGCGCGCGCCGGCATCCCCGCCAATGCGACCGCCTCTCCGCCCGGCGTCCGTTGCTGGCACACGCCCGACGGGGCGACGTTGCGGCGGTGGTTTCCGGTCTGGCTGAAGAAGAGAAGCTGGAGCGCGAAGCGGACCGCCTTTACTGGCAGCCTCTCAAAGCCGAATTGGAAAAACTGCGCCATCCAAAGTAATTCCGCCCCCCGGCGCCCTTGAAGAGATGCCCGGCCACCTCATGCCAATGCCGGGACATAGGCCATTTTATCGAGTTCAGCTTTTCGGCAACTTCAAATAACTGATGCCGGTCATTGTCAAAAGCGGTAGGACGTGCGGCATGTCGTCTTTACCCACGACGATGACGGTGGTTTTGCCAAGCGCAATCCTATAGCGGTCGGCAACTTCATACTTTTCCCCGTCGGCCATTCTGATTAAAAAGGGATTTCCTTCGTCAATAGCCGTCTGAATTTTATCTCTCGTCATGGGACTCCAAAATGCACGCTTTTTGACTCGAATGCAACGCACAATGCGAGTATCAGCGTGACGGCTTCAACCAATTCAACTCGACCAGCGGGGAGATTACGGCACAGGCGCCGGCGCCGATTCCACCGCCGGAAACAAAACGCGGCGCAGATATTCGCCGGTGTAACTGCCGGGCGTGCGCGCGATTTTTTCGGGCGGTCCCTCGGCGACAATCCGGCCGCCGTCTGCCCCGCCTTCCGGCCCCAAATCTATCACCCAATCGGCGGTTTTGATGACGTCCAGGTTGTGCTCGATGATCAGGACGGTGTTGCCCGTGTTGCGCAACTTGAAAAGCACGTCCAGCAGCTTGGCCACGTCATGGAAATGCAGGCCGGTCGTCGGCTCGTCCAATATGTAAAGCGTGCGGCCGGTGGCTTTGCGGCCCAGTTCGGCGGCCAGTTTAATGCGCTGGGCCTCGCCCCCGCTCAATGTGGTGGCCGATTGGCCAAGGCGCACGTAGCCCAGGCCCACCTCCGCCAGCGTCAGGCACAACTCGTATATCTTGGGCACGGCGCGAAAAAAGGTCACCGCTTCATCCACTGTCATGTCCAGGACGTCGGCGATGTTCATTCCCTTGTAATGGATCTCCAGCGTCTCGCGATTATAGCGGCGGCCGTTGCAGGCCTCGCACGTCACGTAAATCGGCGGCAGAAAGTGCATTTCGATCTTAATCAGCCCGTCGCCCTGGCATTTCTCGCAACGGCCACCTTTGACGTTGAAGCTGAAGCGGCCGGCCTCGTAGCCGCGAATCTTCGCCGCCGGCAATTTCGCGAACACGTCGCGGATTTGATTGAACATCGCGGTGTACGTAGCCGGATTGCTCCGCGGAGTGCGCCCGATGGGCGTTTGGTCGATCACGATGACTTTGTCCAGCGTTTCGTAGCCCCGCAGCAGTCGGTGCCGTCCAGGCTGTTCCTTGGAGCCGTAGAATTTGCGGAACAGCGCCCGGCGCAATATGTCATCGACCAGCGTGCTCTTGCCCGATCCGCTGACTCCCGTCACCGCCGTCAGCGCCCCAAGCGGTATGCGCGCGTCGATCTCTTTCAAGTTGTTCTCCGATGCCCCCAATACTTCCAGCCAGCCGCGCGCCAGCGACGGTTTAAGCCGCGTTTTCGGAATGGCGATTTTTAATTCGCCTTTCAGATACTGGCCGGTGAGCGAGCGGGGACTGGCCTCGATGTCCGCCACTGTGCCCGCCGCCACCAACTCGCCCCCGCGCACACCGGCGCCGGGGCCGAGGTCCAGGACGTAATCCGCCCGGCGGATCGTCTCCTCGTCGTGCTCGACTACCAAAACCGTGTTGCCCAGGTCCCGCAGGCCTTCCAGGCATTGCAGCAGGCGCCCGTTGTCGCGCTGGTGCAGCCCGATGCTCGGTTCGTCAAGTATATAGAGAACGCCCACCAGCCCCGCGCCGATCTGGGTCGCCAGCCGGATGCGCTGGGCCTCGCCGCCGCTGAGCGTGCCGCTTTCCCGGTCGAGCGTCAGGTAGCCCAGCCCCACGTTTTTGAGAAAGCCCAGCCGCGCGCGAATCTCCTTGATCAACTCCGCCGCAATCTTGCGCTGGAACTCCGTCAACTCCAACGTCGCGAAAAACTGGTCCGCCTGCGCGACCGACAGCCCGCAAACGTCCATGATCGACAACCCGGGCGCCGCCGGCGGCGCCTTGGGCACGCCGCCCGGCAGTGTGACGGCGAGAATCTCCGGCTTGAGCCGCCGGCCCTGGCAGACGTCGCACGGTTGCGGGTTCATAACGCTCTTGAGTCGGTTTTTGGTGAACTCGCTTTCGCTCTCCACGTAGAGGCGTTCGAGGTTTGGTATTATCCCCTCAAACGGCCTGTTGATCTGGCTTGGCTTGCCGGCCCGCCAAAACGTAAATGCGATTTCCTCCACCGTTCCGTGGAGAAGTTTCTGCTTGAAGTCTTCGGGCAAGTCCTTCCAGGGCGTCTCCAATTCCTGGCCGAAATGCCCCGCCACGCCCCGTAGCAGCGCCTTGTAATAGACGATCATCCGCTTGGGGCCTCGCCGCCACGGCAGCACCGCCCCGCTTTCCAGCGATTTGTCGGCGTCAGGCACGATCAGGTGCTCGTCAAATACCATTTTCTGCCCAAGCCCGTGGCATACGGGGCACGCCCCAAGGGGCGAGTTGAACGAGAAATGTTTGGGCGTCGGCGGTTCAAAGCTCTGCCCCGTTGCCGGACTGTAATTGCGATTGGAATGCAGCGATTCGGCCCATTCCTGGCCCGTCGCGCCGCCATCCTGGCGCAACACCACCATGCTGCCGTCGCCCCACTTCAACGCCGTCTCGACCGAGTCGCTCAAGCGGACGCGGATTTTATCGTCGATCACCAGACGGTCCACGACGGCGTCAATCCGGTGGCGCAGTCGCGGATCGAGTTTGACGCGCACGTTGCTGCTCAACTCGACCAATTGGCCATCGACTCGGGCGCGGACGAACCCTTCGCGAGCCAGTCGCTCGATCACGTCCCGGAATTCCCCTTTCTGGTTGACTACCACCGGAGCCAGCAGCATGACGCGCGATTTAAGCGGCAGGGCCAGGATGTCATCGACAATGTCACTGGTGGTCTGGCGCGAAATGGGCTGCCCGCTGACCGGGCAATGGGGCTGGCCCACGTTGGCGAAGAGGAGCCGGAGATAATCGTAAATCTCGGTCGTGGTCGCTATGATCGAGCGCGGGTTGGAGGCCGAGCCCCGCTGCTCGATGGCGATGGCGGGGGAAAGGCCCTCGATGAAATCCACGTCCGGCTTTTCCATTTGATCCAGAAACTGCCGGGCGTAGGCGGATAGCGATTCGACGTACTTGCGCTGGCCCTCGGCGTAAATGGTGTCGAAGGCCAGCGACGACTTCCCCGACCCGCTCAACCCGGTGATGACAACCAATTTGTCGCGCGGGATGGAGAGGCTCAGGTTTTTCAGATTATGCTGGCGCGCGCCGCCAATTCTTATGAATTCCCTGCCCATGACTTCAGATTTTGCAATCAGTGCATCCGCTCACTTTACACCCACTGGCCGCCCCCACGCCAGAGACAAAGATGCGACTTGAGTCCGTACCGCTGTGCCGCAATATGGGACCTCTGTGAGCGGCTTAACTAATGTCATCGTCACCGGAGGCGCGGGTTTCATCGGATCGCACCTGACAGAGCGTTTGCTGGCCGCCGGCCACTCGGTGACCGTGATCGATGATTTCTCCACCGGCCGGATCGAAAACTTGCGCGCGGTCCGCTCGCACCCCGCTCTGACGGTGATTGAGTCCAGGATTTCGCAGTGCGGGGGTTTGAAGGAACGGGTGGCCGGGTCGTCCGCCGTGTATCACTTGGCGGCGGCGGTCGGCGTGGAGTTGGTGATGAAATCGATGCTGCGGACGATTGAAACCAACCTGCGGGAAACCCAAGTCATCCTGGAAGCCGCCAGCGCGCACGGCGTGCCGATATTGCTGACTTCGACATCGGAAGTTTATGGCAAGAGCCGCAAGCCGGCCTTCTCCGAGGAGGACGATCTGATTATCGGCCCGCCGCATCTGAGCCGATGGAGCTATGCCTGCTCAAAACTTATGGACGAATTCCTGGCGTTGGCACACGCCAAGGAGCACAAAACGCCCGTCGTCATCACCCGTCTCTTCAACACGGTCGGCCCCCGCCAGACTGGACGCTACGGAATGGTTTTGCCGCGGTTCATCCAGGCGGCAAAAAGCGGAGAAACACTCCAGGTTTATGGGGACGGCCGCCAAACGCGCTGCTTTTGCCACGTCGATGACGCGGTCGAGGCTCTCATCCGCCTGCGGAATTGCCCCGCCGCGCGCGGCGAGGTTTTCAACATCGGCGGCACCGAGGAGGTCAGTATCGGCCAACTCGCCGAAATCGTCGTCGCTCTTCTCAAATCTTCCTCAGCCATCCGCCGCGTTCCGTACGAACAGGCCTACGCGGCGGGGTTCGAGGATATGCTGCAACGCAAACCAATTGTGGCCAAGCTGGCAAAGTATGTGGCCTTCCAGCCCTTGACGCCGTTGCGGGATATTATCGAGCGAACGGCGGCGGCGTGGGAATAAAAAAAGGAAGGCATCCTTGCGGATGCCTTCCTTTGAGATGTTAAATCGGCCTCTTACGGGAAGAGCAAACGAACTTGACCGGGTTGCAGAGTGGTGCCACTGCCGCCGTTGCCGGCATCGGTGGCGTTCTTCAGCCAGTTCAGGCGAAGACTGCCGGAAGTGACCTGCTGGGAACTGCCGTCACCAAGCAGGACGTTGCCGGCGCCGGCCAGATTACCAGCCGAATGCAACTTGGCCGACCAGCCGATGTATTGACTGCCAGGGGCGTCAGCCGCGCTGGTCGCAGTCAACCACGTTCCGTTGGTCGAAAGAATTGCATCGCAGCCGCCCGGGCTGCTCGTCCCGGTGGTTCCCAAGGCGGAAACACCATAATTGGGATCCTGCTGCGTCGAGGCGGAAGTGGTGCCAACCCCGCCCAAATTACGATCGCCGCCGAGCAGCGACTGCGGATAAGTGTCATTGGCGCCCACGCCAACCCAATAGGAAAGGTTCACGTTGTTGAAAGTCCCCGTCGTGGCCTCGGTAAACAGCGTGGTGCTGACGCTGGGGCTTTGGCCGCTGAAGTAAAAGTTCGTGTTCGGAATCCGATCGTCCGAGGGACAACACACCACCTTCGGGGACTGCCCCATCTCGTTTTGCATCAGGGCGTAATCAATGAAGGCGTAGGGGGCGATGTTGCCGCTGCTGGTCACCAAATCTTGCCAGCCACCCAACTGAATGGTCGTCTGGGCAGGGAAACGGTCGCCGTTGTCGTTGGACCAGATGCGATAGGCGGTGCCAACCTCCTTGAGGTTATTAACGCATGATATACGCTGGGCCTTTTGCTTGGCGCGAGCCAACGCGGGCAACAGCATACTGGCCAGAATGGCGATAATGGCGATGACAACTAACAACTCGATTAGAGTGAAAGCTCCGACTTTTCTGTTCCGTAATTCTTTCATACTTTCTTAGGTTAATTCGTTTTGGAGCGCGCACCGTACTTACTCCGTTATCAGTGTGAACTCGATTTCCAACTTTGTTAAGCACGGATAGTGCCATCAGGCCAAAAACCCTGTTCTTTGGTGAATTTCGCCTCGCTTCCCCCACAAAACACACCTCTGCGCCAAAATTCCACGCATAATGCGTGAGAAAAACTCATCATTTGTGCGTGAAATCCCCGCATTATTCGTCAAATCTTATCACTATCACCTCTCGCTCCCCAACCGCCTGCTCTTTGCTCTACGTCCAATACAGCCATTTCTCCCGCGCCGCCAAAACCGACCCTCAACGGCGGAGGTGTGATCTCGGGGCGGGTTGGGCTTACGGGGCCTCTATGGCTTTGCGGATGGCCTTTCTGAACGTATCCAAGCCCTGGTCGAAGGCGGCGGATATGGGCAGAACAGCGAGGCGGCGGTTTTTGAGTTTGAATCTCTTGAGGTTGGCTTCGGCCGCGGGCTCATCCATCTTGTTGGCGACTACCAACCGGGGCTTCTCCAACATCACCGGGTCATACAATCCCAACTCCTCCACCAACTGCCGGTAATCGTCCGCAGGCTCGCGCCCGTCCGTCCCGGCCATGTCCACCAGCAACACCAGCAACTTGCATCGCTTGAGGTGTCGAAGAAACTCGTGTCCCAGCCCGACGTTGCGATGGGCCCCTTCAATCAACCCCGGCACGTCGCACACCGTCAGACGGAAAAAGTCCGGGTACTGGACGATTCCCACCTGCGGATGGAGTGTGGTAAAGGGATAGGGCGCGATCTTCGGACGAGCTTGCGATACGGCGGCAAGGAGCGTTGATTTGCCGGCGTTGGGATAGCCGACTAGGCCCACCTCGGCGATGAGGCGCAATTCGAGCAGATAATCGCCCTCCCCGCCCGACTCTCCGGGTTGGGCAAACCGCGGCGTCTGCCGGCTGGCGGTCGCGAAGTTGCGATTACCCAGGCCGCCACGGCCGCCTTTGCCCAGAACAAATCGCTGGCCGTGGATGGTGAGATCGGCGATCAACTCCCCTTTTTCTCCCGATGGCTGGAGAGGGGGCTCTTGTTCCAAATCAATCTCCACCGCGCACTCCGGGCCGGCGTGACGAATTAAGGGGCGGCCATGGGAACCAATGCGCAGAGTGGGGGACTTGATGACGTCTTCCTGCGGCAGGGCAGGGGATTTGCCGCTGTCCAAACTCCAGACCATCGTTCCGCACGGCACATTGACCAGGAGGTCCTTGCCCGCCGCGCCGTCCATACCCTTGCCCAAGCCCGGATGCCCGTCCTCGGCCACCAGGCGGGAGTTGTAGAATTGGGCCACCAGATTGTTCAAATCGTGGTCGGCCTGAAGTATCACGTCGCCGCCCCGGCCGCCGTTGCCGCCGCTGGGGCCTCCCTTGGGGCGGGAGGTTTCGCGCAGAAAAGCCACGCAGCCTTTGCCGCCGTGGCCCGCGCGGGCATAAACTTTTACTTGATCAACAAACATCCAAAGGATGGGAACAAAAAAGGCGAGGCCTCTTCAACCTCGCCGGCAAATTGACCGCAAGACTGTCAGTTGTCGGCCACCTTCGATGCCTCCGTCACCGCCCTCGGCTGCACGTTGACACGGCGGCTGCATTTATCGAACAAAACCTGGCCGTCAATGAGCGCAAAGAGCGTCCAGTCCCTGCCGGTGCCCACGTTCTTGCCGGCGATGAATTTGGAGCCGCGCTGCCGCACCAAAATGCTGCCGGCGGTGACGAATTGGCCGCCAAATTCCTTGACGCCAAGCCGCTTGCTGACGCTGTCGCGCCCGTTGCGCACGCTGCCTTGACCTTTTTTATGTGCCATACTCTGCTCTCTTTTTATGCTTTGATTTCTTTAATCCTGACAACCGACAGCTCCTGGCGATGGCCGATTTTCTTATGATAGCCCTTGCGCCGCTTCATTTTGAAGGCGACCGTTTTCTCCCCGCGGATGTGTTCGACCACATCCGCCAGCACCGCCGCCTGGGCCACTGTGGGCGAGCCGACGGTGATTTTGCCCTCGTTATTGACCAGCAGCACGCGGTCAAAGGTCACCGGTTGGCCCGCTTCCGCGGACAGGCGTTCAATTTGCAGCGTATCACCGGCGCTAACCCGGTATTGCTTGCTTCCAGTTTCAATAACAGCATACATAATTCCACTCTCGAAAAAGAGCGGTTATTCGATCAAAACCATCGGTCACTGTCAACCTTTTCTTGAACAAATCTCTCTTCCAAGGCTTATTGCCCTGAATCGCAACACCTTGCACGCTACCACACGAACTTGGACCGCGCAACCGGACAGGCGCTCATTTTTCCAGATTGTAACACGTCTGTTATATGAACCCGGCGGCGGCGGGTCTTTATGAAAAATCAGGGCGCATTCGTTACCGTCGCTAACCCTTTGCGTTGCAACAGGTATTGAGTCGGGACTGAACTCCCGCACGGAGACTTTTTACTCTGGCGGCATGTCGAATATTCAAAGGAGTCAGCCTAGGCTTTGTCCATGTCCGTCCGTGTCCGTCCGTGTCCGTCCATGTCCGTCCGTGTCCGTCCATGAGGCGGGAATCGGGGACTCAAACAACACTCGGCTCTCAAGCCACTTCGACCTCGCATGATCTTCCAGCCAATTACACCTCCGTGGCCGACGGCGGGGCGGGGCCGGGAGATTGGGCCGCCTTGCTGGACATCGGCGCTTACACCACCAACGCTTCCGCCGGCTGCTGGCTGCTGGCCGTGGACCCGTCGGCCAGCAACCTCGTCTTCATCGCCCAGTCCGAGGGCGCCAACCAATTTGTCTTTGACGCCCCCATTGATCTGGACGCCGGCGACTGGCATAACATCTGCCTGACCTACACGGCAACCAACTGTTGCTTGTATCTCGAAGGCCAGCTCGCCACCAACGCCAGCCCCGTCGCCTGCTGGCCGGACGCCGGCCAATGCCTCTCCAACGGCATCTTCGTCGGCAGCATGTCCGCGGCGGGCGACTACCAATGCCGCGGCCAAATGCAATACCTCGAGACGTTCGATTACCCTCGCGCCGCCACACAGGTTGCCGACGATTACGCCACCGTGTCGGCCTTTATTGGTTATTGGGGCGGCAGTCTGCCTGCGCTGAGCGCCGACGGCGGATTCCATCCCGCCTCCGTCACCGGCCCGCCGATGCCCGGCAGCACTAACAGCGGAGGAGGAGGAGGCACTAACTACGGGCCGCCTCAGAAGCTTGGCGATACCTCCGGCTCGGGCACCCTGCTCCTTAACATTTCCCAGCAAACTAACTACGTCACGGTCACCTTTATCGGCGCGACTAACGGTCTTCCTTACGTTTTGCTCGCCTCCACCAACATCACCGGCCCGTGGCTGATCAATCAATTCTTTCCCCAAGCCCCTTCCACCAATTTCAACGCCCAGCCAATATCAGTGCTGGGCAACTACGCCATGTTCTTCCGCGGCTTGCAAGCAGGGGTACCGGGAACCTTGCGCTGGAAAGTGCAACTGAGCAATCCCAACCTCAGGCCTCGATGCCACACCGGGCCTCAGCCTCGACGGAACGACCATCTACATCGCTTCCGCCCAAAACCAGCTCTTCGCCATCGATTTGTTCACCGGCGCCACCAACTGGCAGGACAACATCTTCACCACCAATGCCTTCAATACGAATGCCGGGCGCGCGGGTGGCGTCGGGTCGGTGGCTGTGGGCGCGGGCGGGGTGATTTACATCGGCTACCTTGACGGCAATCTCTATTCCATCAACCCAAATGGCACCACCAACTGGATACGCAACACAGGCAATTCTACCGCGGTCTATTCGACTCCCGCCCTCTCCAGCAACGGCATCATCTATGTTGCCGCCCTCTCCAGCAACGGCATCATCTATGTTGGGACCGATCAACAAGACGAAACTGGATCAAGCTACCTAACCGGTCTGACGGCCTTCAGTGCTTCCAACGGCTACACCAACTGGTTTCTCGCCCCGCAAGGCCTGCCGCGCAACTTCGCCTTCGGAGACATTTGTTCTTCACCTGCGGTTGGAGCCGACGGAACCATTTATTTTCTGGCCCAAGACTACCGCTTGTATGCGGTCACACCCTCTGGAAACGTCAAATGGTTTCTGCCCGTCCCGGCCCGCGCCATGCCGGATTCCTCCGTCGCAATTGGTTCCGACGGAACGCTTTATGTCGGCTCTGACTCCCCGTACGTTTATGCCGTCAATCCCGACGGCTCATTACGTTGGGCATTCAATGCCAATGCTTTCGACTGGAGCGAGTATGAAGGCGCCGAAACGGCCTT
>JBEKSF010000077.1:0-27460 GCA_049517295.1 Verrucomicrobiota bacterium | reverse complement strand
GAAGCATCAGCGCAGGCGGGTCAAGGCTTGGCCTTCTCTGCGCCCGCCGCACGAGACCGCCTTTTTTAGAGTCGCTCAGACCCCAAAAACCATCGCGCTTGAGTCTTCCCGCGGCCTCTGTCACTGTCGAAGGGCACAAGCACGAATGAACGATGATTTTCAACTCCGATGACGGCCATGCAAACGATCCCCCTCTCAAAGTGTTTCCTGAACTCCGCCGTGGAAGAAGCCGCCCTCCGCGCCCTGCGCTCCGGCCAATATATCCTGGGCGAGGAATGCCGGGCCTTTGAGGCCGAACTGGCCGCTGACGCCGGCGTCCAACACTGCGTGCTCGGCTCTTCCTGGACGATGATCGTCTATATGACGCACCTGGCCCAGGGCCTTCGCCCCGGCGACGAAGTCATCGTGCCCTCGCACACCGCCGTGCCGACTTTGGAACCGCTCATTCATTGCGGCGCAAAACCGGTTTTTGTCGATATCGACGACACCTACTGCCTGGATGTCAATCATATTGAGGCCGCTCTCACGCCCCGCACCGTCGGGATCATCCCCGTTCACCTTTACGGGCATCCGGCCGATTTGGACCCGATCCTGGCGCTGGCAGCCCGGCATGGCCTTTGGGTGCTGGAGGATTGCGCGCAAGCCCAGGGGGCCACTTACAAAGGCCGGCGCGTCGGCTCCCTGGGGCTGGCCGGCGGCTTCTCATTCTTCCCCTCCAAGAACCTCACTGTGCTGGGCGATGGCGGCTGTCTCTGCACCAATGATGCCGCTTTGGCCGGGCGTGTGCGCATGTTCCGCAACCACGGACGGAAGGACAAATACCTCCACCAATTCGCCGGATTCAATGTCCGGTTCAACGAAATCCAGGCCGCGGTGGGGCGCGTCATGCTTCAGCACCTGGAGGCCTTGAACGACAACCGCCGCGCCATCGCCGCCCACTACAACCGGCGCCTGCAGGGCCTCGTTCAAACGCCGCCCGAAAAACCGTGGGCCAAAGCCGTCTATCACCTCTACGTGGTGCGCGCGCCGCGGCGCGACCCGTTGCGCCGGTTCCTGGACGAGCACGGCATCCAAACCGGCCTGCACTACCCCATTCCCTCCCACCAGCAGCCGGCCATCACTTCCAGGTTCGACAAAATCCCCCCGCTGCCGAAAACCGAACAAGCGGCCCGCGAGATTCTGTCCCTGCCCATTCACGGCCAGATGACCCTCGACGCCGCCGAGTCCGTCTGCGGCGCCATCGAGCGGTTTTTTGGAAAATGGCCCGGCTGATTTTATCGCTCGACCTCGAAGAGGCTGGTGAAGATGGCCTCGCGGATTCTCCACAGCAGCGCCATCGTCATGGCCACCGGCATAAGTGTCAAGAATAATGTCAACCACAGGCCCCGCTCCCGCCAATCCACATTATGCGTCCAGGCCAGGCGCGGCGGGCTTGGGAGATGGCGCAGCGCCAGATAGACGGCCAGGCCCATGAGCACCGCCCCCAGCATCCAGACGTTGAGCGTCGTGAACGTCTTGGTCTCCACCCGCAAGGTCTCATCCGGCAGCATCGCGCTCAAGCGGACCAGCACCTGGTTGAGCCGCAATAAAAAGACCAACCCCGACACCGCCAGGACATCGACGCAAACACTGTATAAGGCAATGGCGGGAAAGCGGTGCCACCAAAATAAAAACGGGGCCAGCCCGGTGTTGACGATCGCGAAGACCTCCGCCTGCTCCAGCGCCTGCTGCCAGACGCGCTCCTGCTTTTGAAAATCACGTCCTTGGCGCAGCCCGTGCCAGAGCCAGGCGTTGGCCAAAACCGCCGGCGCGAAGGCCAGCACCCCCAGAAACCCCGCCCAATCCGTGCGCGCCGTCTCCACGTTGACCACCAGGGCCACGGGCAGCCCCCAGAACAGCGCCGACAGTCCGCCCACCAGGCGCCCGAGGGCGCGCATCAGTTCGGCTTTCGCAGCGTCCATCCGGTTTCAAATGGTCAGGTAGGTGTACTCCTTGAGGCCGCGTTCGTACTCATCGAGCAGCCGCATCCCCTCCGAGGGCTTGAGGCGGTCGGACTTGATCGCCTCGTCGATTTGCATCTTCATCTGGCGCTTCAATTCGTTCTCATCGTACTGCACCGATGTGAGCGTTTGCACGATGGTCGATCCGTCGATGATTTCCTCCACGTAATAGCCGGCGGGCTCGTCGGCATCCAAGAAAACATGCACCTCGTTGACCCGCCCGAACAGATTGTGCAAATCCCCCATGATGTCCTGGTAGGCGCCCATGAGGAAGAACCCCAGGTAATAGGGTTCCAGACCCGTGCCGTTGCCGCGCGGCGCGTGCAGCGGAAGGGTGTCGCGCACGTCGTGCAGGTCGATGAATTTCTTGACCTCCCCGTCGGAGTCGCACGTGATATCGACCAAGGTCCCCTCGCGCCCCGGTCTTTCGTTGAGCCGGCTCACCGGCATGATGGGGAAAAGCTGGCCCAGCGCCCAGTGATCCAGCAGGGATTGAAAGACCGAAAAGTTGCACAGCACCTGGTCGCACAGGCTGTCTTCCAACTTCTGGATTTCCTCCGGCACATAGCCGTGGCCGCGAAAACTTTGCACGATCTCCTGGCCGATCTCCCAGTAAAGCGTCTCGATCTTCGCCTTGTCCGGCAAGTCCAGCATGCCCAGGGCGAACATGTGCTGCGCCTCCTCCCGCCGGTCGGTGGCATCATGAAGCGCCTCGGTCTTGTTGAGCTGGGGCAGGTTCTTGCGGATGTCCAGGAGGTCGCGCACCAGCGCATGTTCCTTGTCCCCATAGACCATCGGCGCGCCGGGGCTGGTTTTCTCAATCGTTCCAAATGTCTCCACCAGCAATACGCTGTGATAGGCCACGATCGCCCGACCGCTTTCGCTGATGATCTGCGGATGCGGCACCTGCTCCTGGTTGCAGACCTCGCCGATGAAAAACACGATGTCGTTGGTGTACTCCTGAAGCGTGTAATTGGTCGAACTGTCAAACGCCGACCGGCTCCCGTCGTAATCCACCCCCAGACCCCCGCCGACGTCCAGCGACTCGATGGCAAAACCCATTTTATAGAGCTTGGCGTAAAAACGGGCCGCTTCCTGCACCGCCTTCTTGATGATCAGGATGTCCGGCACCTGGGAGCCGATGTGGAAATGCAGCAGGCGCAGGCAATGCTCCATCTTCTCGGCCCGCAATATCTCCGCCGCCGCCAGCAACTCCGCCGTGTTAAGCCCGAATTTCGCGTTCTCCCCGCCGCTGTCGGCCCACTTGCCCGCGCCCTTGCTGAGCAACCGCACGCGGATGCCGATGAGCGGCTCCACGCCCATCTGGCGCGAGACCAAAATGATCTGCCGCAACTCTTCCAATTTCTCCACCACCATCACCGCCTTCTTGCCCAGCTTGATCCCCATCAGCGCCATCCGGATGAACAACTGGTCCTTGTAGCCGTTGCAGATGATCAGGCAGCCGGGCTGGCTTTGCATCGCCAGGCTGGCGAACAACTCCGGCTTGCTCCCCACCTCCAATCCGAATTGATAGGGCCTGCCCGCGTCCAGTATCTCCTCCACGACTTCCCGCAATTGATTGACCTTGATTGGAAAGACGCCGCGGTACTCGTTTTGATAATTGAACTCCGCAATCGACGCGGCAAAGGCCTGGTTGATCGCCTCCACGCGGTCCCGCAAAATATCCTGGAACCGGATCAGCACCGGGAACTTCAGCCCGCGGCCCCGCGCCTCCTCGATCACGTCTGTCAAATCCACCACCGCGCCCTTGTCGCGCAGCGGCATGGCCACCACGTGCCCCGCCTCGTTGATGTCAAAGTACCTCGCCCCCCAACGATTGATATTGTAGAGGGCGCGCGCGGCCTGGATGTCCCAGGGGGTTGACGTCGAAACATCTTGACTCATTTCGATCTCACAGCTTTGCGAACTATAAGAAGACTGGCGAAGATATCAACAGTGCGTTGCATAATTATTTTCCCGCGCATTGAAATCCGGCCCTCTCTCTGCTCTGATGCCCTCATGCCAAAAGCGAGCCTGGCCCATATCGTCGGCCACTGCCAACAGCGCCTTCGCCCGGAAACCTTCACTGACTGGGACGGCGCCCACAACGGATTGCAGGTGGAGAATTCCGGCGCCGTCACCAAAATCGCCGCCGCCGTCGATGCGTCGCTGGCGACCATCAAGCTGGCCATTGCCGCCGGCGCCGATTTGATGATTGTCCATCACGGACTGTTTTGGAGTCCAACCATTCCGTGGAGCGGCAAGCGGCGCCTTATGCTCGGCCTGCTGGTCGAACATGACGTGGCCATCTACAGTTCCCATCTGCCGCTGGATGCGCATCGGCGACTGGGCAACAACGCCCGGTTATGCGCCGCTATCGGCTTTAAGAATCTCAAGCCTTTCTTCTTCGAAAAGGGCCGTTACATCGGCTGGCAAACGCGCGCCGCCATGACGCGCGAGCAATTGGAGGGAAAACTCGCCGCTGTCCTCGGCCGCGCCCCGCTTCTGCTGCCCGGAGGTCCCGCGCGTTGCAAACGCATTGGCGTCGTCACGGGCGGCGCGGGAGCCGAACTCAAAATCGCCGCCCAGGAAGGCGTTGACACGTTCATCACCGGCGAGGGGCCGCACTGGACTTGCGCGCTGGCGGAAGATTTGGGATTGAACGTGTTTTACGGCGGCCATTACGCGACCGAAACTTTCGGCGTCAAGGCCCTGGCCGCCGAATTGTCAAAAACATTCGGCCTGCCGTGGACGTTTTTGGACCACCCCACCGGGCTTTAATTTGCCTACTCGTGCCTCAATCGGAAGAAGCCGCCGGCTGGGGAGATCGGGACGGTCAAAGTCACCCCGTCTTCGTTGGTCACGACCGTTGCGGCGACGGGACTCCAAGTGCCGCCCAGCACCGGCGTGGTTTCAAGCTCGAACCCCGCGGCGGACGCCGGCCAGGAGAGAACCAGCGACGATTGCGCTTGCTGGACCGTCAACGCGGGCCAGGGGGCGCCGCCAACGGCGACGGCACTGCTTTGGAAAGTTCCGGCAACGGGATTGGCGCTCACATCGGCCAGCCCGCACGCCACTGGGGAATCGGCAAATGCCACAACGACGTTGTTGGAATAGGAAACAGAGGCGAAGGTCAGTTGCATGACCTGTTGCGTGCCGGCCGCAAAAGCAGTCGGCGGCACGAACCCCACCAGAAATCCGACAGCGCCACTGGCGGCCTGGTTCTGATTCGTAATCAAATACGCGCCCAGCGCTCCGTTGCTCAAAGTCGCGCCGGCAAACTGCACGGTTGTCGGATCGAACGTCACGCTGAATCCTAGAGCGTTTTCCGTCCCTTTGGCGACCAATTGGACGGCAAGCGCAATGTTGGTGCCGCCTTGGGACAAAGGAACAAGGCTGACCGGATCGGGGAGCGATTGCTTTATGGGCGACGTCAGACCTGGGGAAGCAGGGGGGCCAGTCGGGCCTCCTGCCGGGGTGAGCGGATCCAGACCAACGGCGTAGCGTCCGACTTGCGTCCAATCGGCTACCGTAATGTAGCCGTCGCCCAACGTGCTGCGAGGGGAGCAGTCCGCGCGCTGAAACTCGCTGGGGCTGGAAATGGTGTCCAATCCCGCCACAAACCGGCCCTCCTGCACCCAATCATTCACGCGCAGGGCTTCATCACCGTTGGGCCTTGGCGCCACGTCGCCCTCCAATGGCGTGGCGGAAATAGTAATGACACCCGGCACAAAGCTCGCGGGCAATTGGTTCGCCTGCGAGCCGGATATTTGTTCGGTAGTCGGGCTGCTTCCGAAGGTAAGTGTTGTGGTCGTCGCATTTGTGACCACCGCTATTTGGAAGGTCACGGTCACGAGGATTTGTGTGCCCGCGGAGAACGTCTCATCGCCGAAGTAGGCCACGCCTATTCCGAGGCTGCCGGTCGCGCTTTGGGCGGGGTTTTTGAGCAGGACGGCGCCCGTGAGGTTGCTGTTCAAATCCGCACTGGAGTATGTTAACACCGTTGGGTCAAAATCAAGGCTGAAACCCACGGCATTTTCAAATCCCAGGGAGATCAACTGCACCGGAACGGTCACGCTTCCGCCGCCAACGGTCGAAACACCGCTCGCCTCCACGGTGGAAATTGGGACGGTCAGAACGGCGTTGGAACTGACAGCCGAACCGTAAGGGCTGGTGGCGATCACCTGGTAAGTGCCGGCGGCATTGGTCTGGATGTTGAGCAGAGTCAAAGAGGAATTGGTTGCGCCGGCGATGTTGGTGTCATCCAGTGTCCATTGATAGGAAATTGGCGGTGTCCCCGAAGCCGCAGCGGTGAAGGCCACGCTGCCGCCTGCATCCATCGTCTGGCTTTGAGGTTGCAAGGTAATGGCGGGGGGAATATCGACCGTCAAAAACGCGTTGGAACTGGTGACAGAGCCGGCGAAATTGGACACGATCACAGAATAGGACCCAGCCTCATTGGTCTGAACGTCGGTCAGCGTCAAGGTGGCATTGGTGGCGCCGGTGATATTGGTGCCATCGAGTTGCCATTGGTAAGTGACGCCGCTCTCCACGCCGGTCACAAAGTACTTCTGCTGCAAGTAATTCTGCACCGCCAACCGATCGGCATCGGTCAGATACCCTTTGTAAAATACAAGCTCGGCAATATCGCCGTAGTAGTTATCGCCAGAAACATACTCCAAGGAAGGATCCAGCCCACCGACATAATAACCAGGCGACGGTGTCTGTGCCCCGCTCATCGTCGCGATGAAGTTGGTGGAACTGTTGGCCGCATTGTCAAAGAGCTCCACCGTTGTCACATTGGTGTTCACCCGGTCTGTCCAGATGCGATACGTGTTAGTTGGGGGGAGCCAGGAAAAGGAATAATCGTAAGCCCAAAGGCTAAAGTTTATTTTTCCTTCCAAAAAGTCATCACACCGGCTGGCACCATAAACCTGTCCTGGCATCCCGACCAGCCACAAAATGTCGGCAAAGTTGCCCGTCGTAAACGTGTTATAGACGGTAAAAGCCGTCATGGCATTACCCAGACCGACATCACCGGCGCCGGACAAATAATCGCCGTTGACATTGTCCTGAATTCCATTGAATCGAACGGCTCCCCACCCTCCAATAGCAGGCGGATAAACCAGCAGGGGCTGGTTGTTGGTGTTGGCTTGAACTGCGTCGTTGGTGTTGCCAGATTGATCCTGCCAGCGCGACACCTGGCCGGATGCGTTCGTTATCAGTCCCGCATCGGCTTTCAGCCACAGTTGCAACGTGCCGGACGTCACCGATGGGAGAGGGACAGCTGTGGCGACACTTAATGTTACGTCGTGACCATCAACGACGCTTTCACTCTGCGGTTGGACCTGGATTACCGGCAACAAGGCGACTGTCAGGACGGCGTTCGTACTGACAGAAACGCCAAAAGGACTGCTGACCGTTACCGAGTAACTGCCCACGGCGGCGGCTTGGACATTGGTCAGGTTTAGCGCCGAACTCGTCCCTTGGGCCAGCATCGCGCCGTTGAGGTACCATTGATAATTAAAGGGCGCTGTGCCCGTCACGCTCACGCTTAAAGTGACATTAGTCCCCTGAATCGCCTCCTGGCTTTGCGGTTCAACGGTGATAAAAGGAGGGTTTCCCACGACCAAGACTGCATTGGAACTGGTGGCCGAACCCAACGTATTCGTCACCATGACCACGTAACTCCCGGCATTGGTAAAGGCGATATTGGTCAGAAGGAGCGTGGCGTTGGTGGCATTGGCAATGTTTGTCCCGTTGAGACTCCATTGATAACTGAGCGGCGGTGTGCCGGCTGTGATCGTGGAAAGGCTCACCGTTTCGCCCACGGGTGCATCCTGGCTTTGGGGTTGCGTCAGAATGGACGGCGGCAGAGCGCATTTGCCACTACTGCCCGCGTTGTAGATGGCGGCAATTTCCCCCGCCGTCAGCGCACGGCTGTAGAGCGAAACCTCGTCGATCAATCCATCAAAGAAATACGCCGGTACGCCATTTTCGATATCGGCCCCGATCTGGAACGGATGCGAATCATAAGCGATGGGGCCGCTGGCTGAACTCGACGCCACCTTCAGACCATCCACATAAAACGTCTGCAAAGCTGTGGCGGCGTTATACGTGTAAGCGATGTGATGCCAGGAGCCTGAAGCCGGCGACCAGGTGTAGCTCAACACCGGTTCCTCGGCGCTGGCCGTTACAATTTCCCCGCTCAGTGCGCCGCTTCCATACCAGACCGCGAAAGAATCCCAGGTTCCTGCACCATAAGGCTTGGCGACCAGCACACGAACCCCGTTGAACGCTTGTATATTGAACCAGCCTTCGACGCTCAGACTGGCGGGCCGCAAGGATGGGGCATCGGGAACCACGACATACTGATTGGTTCCATTGAGCGTAAATGCCTGCCCCACAACCCCTGGCCCGAATCCGGCCCCATTGGATAATGATCCGTTGTTGCCGCCGGCGATGTCGTTGGCGTTGCCTTCCGCCGGCCACCAGCTAATCAGGTCCGATGGCGCCGGCGCACACGGAGGAGGCGGATTGACGGTCAGGACGGCGTTGGAACTGGTGACGGAACCGGCCAGATTGGTCGCGATCACAGAATAGGACCCGGCCTCGTTGGTCTGGACGTCCGTCAGCGTCAAGGTGGCATTGGTGGCGTCGGCGATGTTGGTGCCGTCGAACTGCCACTGGAAGCTGACGCCGCTCGCCGTGTTGGTCAGATAGTACTTCTGCTGCAAATACGCCTGTACCGCCAGCCGGTCGGCATCGGTCAGATACCCCTTGTAAATAACCAACTCCGCAATATCGCCGTAATAATTATCCCCTGAAACATACGCCAAAGATGGGTTCAAGCCCCCGACATAATATCCAGCCGACGGCGTGACTGCCCCGCTCATCGTCGCGCTGAAGTTGGTGGAGCTGTTGGCCGCATTGTCGTACATTTGCACCGTCGTCAAATTGGTGTTTACCCGGTCCGTCCAGACGCGATACGTGTTGGTCGGGGGGAGCCAAGAAAAAGAGTAATCGTAAGCCCAAAGGGTGAAATTTACCTTTCCGTTTAAAAAGTTATTACCCCGGCTGGCACCGTAAGTCGCTCCCGGCACGCCGTCCAGCCACAATACGTGGGAAACGCCACCCGTTGTAAATGTGTTATAGACGGTAAAAACTGTCATGGCATTGGTTAGCCCGACATTTCCTGTGCCGTGCAGGTAATCACCGTGGACGTTGTCCTGAATCCCATTGAATCGAACGGCTGCCCCGCCTCCAAGAGCGGGCGGATTAACCAGCATGGGCTGATTGTTGGTGTTGGCTTGCGACGCATTGTTGGTATTGCCGGATTGGTCCTGCCACTGCGACACCTGGCCTGCCGCATTCGTAATGACTCCCTCGTCGGCCTTGAGCCACAGTTGCAACGTGCCGGAGGTCACTGTCGGCAACGTCGCTGAAGAGGCCGACCCGGCGACCGTGACCGAAAAGCTGGCGTTACCGCCTATGATGACAGTCTCACCCTGCGGTTGGGTGAGGATGATCGGCTGCGACAGGGCCGGCAATGAGAAAGCAACGAAAGCAATCAATCCAAACCACTGAGCCACAGCATGATGAGTCATTTTCATAAACATATCTCCTTTTCACGGAAGCAACCAACTTACGGTTATTTCCCAGCATAGCCTTTTTTGCTTGTTCAGCAACCTTGCCACGAGCAATACATAGTAGCAGGTGCCCATTGTGTGTCAATGAGATTTACTGGCACGATTTTGCTCGTACCACGACAAGAATTGCACTGTCGAGCGGCTGTACGCCGCTCGCCAGCACCGATGAATAGTTAAACATCCCGCGTCCGCGGCGATTGTTCTTAGGAGTTGGAGAAGGGGAGCGGGCGTAAAGGTACGGTCGCGGCGATGAATCGGGATGGTGCATGCATCGCGTTGACGATGTCCAACACCTACAATCCGCGAGCCAGGATCGTTTTTTTGAGATCCTCGTTGTAAGCGTAGGGAGTATCGAGCATATCGATCGTAATGGGCTGATCCTTCTTGCAGGACTTGATCATGTGATGGCCGTAACGGCCCAGCATCAGCTCACGCGAGGAAATCTGCCCTTTTTGCAAGGGTATTGCCATGTAAACGTCTTCTTCGACCAATTGCTGCCCCTCCTTCAAATCCACCCGCGCGTAAACCCCGCGCACGTAGGAGTCCAGGTAAGCCGTTTCCTTCTCCATCGGCATTTTACGGTGGGCCTCGGACTGGCCGATCATCTCCTTGGCCTTGTAAAAGGCCTTGAACCAAGTGTCGATCTGCGCGGGCAAAGATGAATACTTGGCCACGGGAGCGCCTCCTTCGTCGATATCAATGTGCCTTTCAAAAGTCCGCGCCCCTTTCGCGTACGCAATGAGCATGGACGACGTCCAGTCATGGTATTCGTGACAGGAATAGCCAATGGTGTGATTGGGATAGCGTTTCATGAGAAAGTCGATCTGGCTCAACTCGCATTCCGAGTCTTCGTGCGGATAGGCGGCCACGCAATGGTTGATGGCCATGGGGATGTTCCGGTTTTCGAAAAATGTCACCATGTCATCCATGTCCTTCAAGGAAAGTCCGCCGACCGACACAATGACCGGCTTGCGGGTTTTGGCGATCTTTTCCAGCAACAGCCAGTCGTTGCTGTCGGCGCTGGCCACCTTGATCATCGGCATGTTGAACTCCATGCACCAGTCCACCGACTTCTCGTCAAAGGGCGTGGCCAATGGGATGCAGCCGTACTTGCGAATGGCGTTGACCAAAACTTCGTAGTCCTCCTTGGACATTTTGGTTTCCGTGATGCGGCGAATGTAGCGGATGTCCGACCGGTCTCGAAAGTCCTTATGCACGAAGCTCTCGACGTCGCGAAACTGAAGTTTGATGGCGGCGCGCACATTGTTGAAGCGAACAATCCGGGCGTGCTGCTCGACAATTCTCAGACCCCGTTCGAGACTGCCGAGGTGGTTATTGGTCATTTCCAGGACAAAGAGGTCTTCAAATATGTCGCGGTTCATAATAAGTGCGTCAATCCATTTTGCTTTTACACCAAGCTGCGGCGGAAAAAAAGCCGAATTCCACGCCGGGCCTCAGCACTGGCTGAAAACAAACTCCGTAACCCACGGCCGAAGCTGTTGCTCAAGATTGACCGCGGTTTTTTCCATTCTGCCCGCCCCGCGGGTCAGGATGCAGTTAATGGCATCTTTTGTGTTCTTTTTGTCATGTTTGACAGCGCCAAGAACGTGGTTCACGTCGAGGGATTTCAGCTTTCGTTCATAGGGCTGATACCACGGGCGCAGCCGTTCTCTCAATTCCTGGAAATAATCGGGCGTGACCCAGCCCATCATGACGGAAACGTGGGTCGCCGTGAGCATGCCCAGGATAACTCCAATGCCGTGCGGGATGCCGTAGTGCGACGCGGATTCATAGGCGTGTCCAAAGGTGTGACCGTAGTTCAGCAAATTGCGAACGCCTTTGTCGAATTCATCCACCTCGATGTAGGCCTTTTTGATCTCCAGCGAATGTCGGATCCACTTTGGCAACGCCTCTTGGTTGCCAGGCAATGAGTCCAGGTCGGCCATTAACTCTCGGAAGTCCTTTTCGCCGGTCAGCAGATGCAGCTTGATCACTTCGCCCAGTCCCGATCGCATTTCGTCCCAGGGCAATGTTTTCAACATGCTGAACGTCAGGCAGACGCGGTGCGGTGGATAGAAAGTCCCGATTTGATTTTTGTACGATTGGATGTTGATCGAGCTTTTGCTGCCGATGCAACTGTCGCATTGAGCCAGCAGCGTGGTCGGCACAAGTTCCCACCGCAGGCCCCGGAACAGGACCGAGGCGACGAAACAACCGATGTCCTGCAATACCCCTCCCCCAACGACCAACAAACAGCCATCCCGCCGCAACCCGTTTTGCAACAGCCAAACGAAGATCGGCGTCAACTGCTCGAATGATTTCTGCTCTTCGGTGGCTTCAATTTGCAATATCTTGACCGACGGCAGCGCCGCACGAAAGTCCGCTTCGTAAAGGGAATACACCTGTTTATCCGCCAGACAGTACACTCCCGGCTTTTGCTGAAAATCTTGCAATGCGGCCTGGAGGTTGTGGAATTCTTCCACCGTATAGGTATGGCTTCTGCTTTGAATTTGCATCATGGCTTATTGACAGGTAAACCCGCCGTCCGTCACCACGGCCTGGCCGGTAAGATAATTGTTATCCTCCGAGCAGAGGAACCCGGCGACGCGGGCCAAATCCTCGGGCAGCGCCAGGCGGCGCAACGGAATTGTGCTTTTAATCTTCTCCAACTCAGCCGGCGAATTGTTACGGCTCGTCATTTCCGTGTCCACGTATCCAGGACAAAGGGAATTGACCAGGATCCCGTCAGACCCGAATTCCACCGCCGCGCTACGCGTCAGAGCGTTGAGGGCGGCCTTGGCCATGGAATAGGCGCACCGCCTCTCCTTCGTCACGACGCTGAAGATCGAGCTGACGTTCAAAATCCGGCCCCACTTCCGCTCCCGCATGCAGGGGGCGGCCCACTGGATCAAGCACAGGGGCGCGGCCAAATTAACCTGCTGCATTTGCGACCACGTGGCCGCATCCAATTCTGGTATGGCTTTTAGAAAATTGAGCCCCGCATTGTTGACCAGTACGTCCACGTCCGCCGGATGCGCCGCAACAAAGCGGGCGATCGACGCCGGGTCGCTTAAATCCAATGCCGCGCGCGGCGGTGCCCACACCTCATATCCGCGATGGCTTAGCTCCCGGACAATCGCCGCGCCGATGCCACGACTGCCGCCGGTCACACATGCTTTCCGCTTCATATTCATGGCGAGGCGTTGGCTGGCGGCGCCAGCATGTTTTCCGCCAGTTCTTCCCGGCTTAGAAATGGCGCCATGTCTTCGAATGAAGCGGTCACGATCCGTCCATCAGGCAGTTGTCGTGAACTCAGCCGGGGTTCGAAGCCTTGGCGGGGGTCTAGTGTCACCTCGCACAGTGCCGGGCCGGGAAGAGCGAGAAACTCCTCAATTTGCCCTGCAAATTCGGCCGTTTCGATTCGCCTTGCCGGCAATCCGTAAGCCGTTGCCACTTTGACAAAATTCGGGAACGAAATGCCGCTACGCGGACTTTCCCCGATGTAATTGCCTTTGAAGAATCCTCCCTGCGTCAGGCGCATGGAAAGGTATCCGTCATTGTTAAGAATGAAGATCTTAATCGGCAATTGGTGATGCTTGATGGTTTGTAACTCCTGGATATTTAAATGGCCGCTGCCGTCGCCCGCAAAACAAATCACCCGCCGGCCATTGCCCGCCAGCGCCGCGCCGATGGATGCGGGTATGTCGTATCCCATGGACGCGTCGCCAGAATTGCAAAACAATCTCATGCCTCGCTTAATATAACCCACCTGAAACGGCACCACGCAGGCGGACCCGTCGCCGCACACAATAATGTCCTCAGCCGTGAGTTTGCGTACGAGAATATCCACAAAATGATAGGGGTTGATCGGCACGCCGGCGCTGCGCTGCTTCTCCGTAACCGTCGGGTACCGCGCGGCCCGTTTGCGGCACCAGACCAGCCAAATTGCGTGCAGATGCGAGTCAAAGCCCTCGGATTCAATATGGCGGTTAAGCTCGACGAGAAATTCCTTCAAATCGACGGCCACTCCCAAATCCGGTTTCACAGTCGGCTTGTCCAACTCCGCCGGGTCAATATCCACCTGGATTCTATACGCGTTGCGGGCAAAGTCCTTCCAGTTGTAACTGACCTGGCGAACATTCAGGCGCGAACCGAGCACCAATAGAACGTCGGCGTTCTGCACCGTGAAATTTCCGGCCCGGTCCCCGAGGCTGCTGGGCCGGCCGCAAAACAATGGGTTGTCGCTCGCCACCAAATCCGGCGCGGTCCACGCTGTCGTCACGGGGATTCCCAATTTCTGTGTCACCGTCTCGAACAACTCCACCGCCTTCGCCAATCGAATTCCCGTGCCTGCGAGGATTACCGGACGACGGGCCTTTTTCAGTCGTTCCAGTATCTCCCGGCACTGCCCGGTCAACTCCGCGCGGTCCACTGGTTTTTCATCCTCCTTCGGGTCGTAGCCGGGGAGCGTCTCCGGTTCAATCATCGCCGATTGCACATCGACGGGAATGTCCAGCCAACACGGGCCTGGCCGGCCGGATTGGGCAAGGTGCAAGGCCCGCTCCAAATGATAGCGGATTGTTTTCGGGTCCTTCACCAGCACCGCATATTTGGTGATTCCTTTGACCATGCGGACGATGTCCACTTCCTGGTCGCCGAGCTGCCGCAACCGGGGCAAATTGTATGACGCCATACAGGTTTCCAGCTTCACTTGCCCGGAAATGACCAGCATCGGAATGGAATCGGTGTAAGCCCCGAAGACGCCGTTCAAGGCGTTGATTCCCCCGGGGCCAGTCGTGACGCTCACGATCCCCGTCCGGCCGGAAACGCGCGCATAGGCCTCCGCCGCCATGGCACAGGCCTGCTCATGATGGCAACAGACGTATTTTAATCTCGAACAGCGGCCCAGCGCGTCGTTGAGGAACATCGCCCCTCCCCCGGTTACAAGGAAGACGTGCTTGCTTCCGGTCTCGGCCAGATAATCGAAAACGTAATCGGCTGCTCGCTTCATTAAATGCGCGTTAAGGGCGCCTTGAATAACCTCGCCTCTTCCCGATTTCAAACCTTATCTTCCCCTTTGGCGCCATTGTGCCGTGCGCCGGATGCCCTCCTCCAGTTTGACCCATTCGCGCAAGCCCAGTTCATTCTCCGCCCGCGCCGTGTCGGGAACATACCGCTGGGCCGGCTGGTCCGGCGCCGGCTTCTGGGCCACCATAACCGGCACGTTTCCGGGCAACGACCGGCTCACCGCCGCGGCCACCTCGGCAATCGTCAGTGAATGGGGCGATCCCACGTTGTAAGGCCGCCCGCCCGCGCCTTGAAAAAAGATGCTCCAAAGCCATATCGCCAGGTCAGCCGCGTAGAGGTAGGAGCGATACGGGGTGCCGTCGCCTTTGACCATAATCGGCCCGCCGGCCATGGCGTCACGAATAAAATTGCCAATCGCGAAGTGCACGTCCAGCGGCAGATACGGCCCCACAAACGCAAAACAGCGCGCGATCTTGGCTTCAAATCCCCCCGCGCGCGATTGTATGGCGCACAGCAACTCGCTCATCCGCTTGCCCTCGCCGTAGGCGGACTGCGGGCTGGAAACCTCCGGCCCGCCGGCGTAATCCTCGCCCACCCGCTCCAGGTCGGGCGGTTGCCGGCCATAGACCGCGCCCGAACTCGTCAACAGGAATTTCTTCCCGCCCCGTTCCGCCGTCATTTCCAGCGCCCGCCGCGTGCCGGTCACGATCGTCTCCAGCATCAGGCCCGGATTCTCCTCGTTCAGCCTGGCGCTGGCTTCGGTGGCGGCGTGAATCACGTGCGGCCACGTGCCGGCGGGGAACTCGAAGTTGCGCACGTCGCCGGTCTGGAAACGAATGTCCGTGCGCCCGGACAGGTGCGGCGCCTTTTTTGCAAACGCCTCCGGGTTGCGGGTCAGGACCAGCGCCTGCGCGCCCAACGCCAGCCGTTCATTGGCCCAGGCGAAACTTTCCAGCAGCCAACTGCCGACAAAGCCCGTCCCGCCGGTGATGAACAGGCGCCCGCCCCGCAACTCGTCCCACAGCGGGCGGGTATGGTCCAGGACATGGTCGAGGTCCGCGGACAACGGCGAGTTCATTGCATTATTTTTGACAAGAAGACTTGCCGCGGCAGAACTTTTGGATGACCTCGATCACGTAATCGAGCATCGGGCGCGTCAGTCCCGGGTAGGTGCCAACGAAGAGCACCTCGTTCATGATCGCGTCCGCTCCCACCATCGTGCCGGCCACGCGGAAAGCCGCCGGACGGTCCTTTTTAAGCTGCACCATCACCGGCTGGCGCAGCAGATTGCCGCCAAAAAGCATCCGATTTCCAATTTTATTGTTGTCGAGGTGCCGGGCCAGTTCGATCTTGCTGAAAGGCCCGCCCGGCTTGACCCGCAGCATGAAACCGAACCACGAGCACACCACGCGGTGCCCGGAGTCATCCCAAGAAAAGCCTTCCGGCGACCACCCGGTGGCGTGTGTCGGCAGCATGAAATCGAAAAACTCCCCGCAATCATCCAAACCCCGGCGCAGGTAATTCCAGTTGTCGATGCGGGCTTGAATGAAACGCGGCAGTTTCTCCAATTGCACGCGGCCGATGGCCGCCTGGATGTCCAGCGGTTTGAGATTATAGCCCAGATGCGAGTAGATGTACTTGTGATCGTAGCCCTTGGGCAATTCCCCCAGTTGCCACTCAAAGCGTTTGCCGCAGGTGTTGTCCTTGCCGCTGGCGCACCAGCAATCCCGGCCCCAATCGCGAAAGCTCTCCACGATCGATTTGAACTTGAGGCTGTTGACGATGTTGACCGCCCCGCCCTCGCCCAGCGTCAGATGATGCGGCGGGTAAAATGACTGGGTCGAAAGGTCTCCAAACGTCCCCGTCAGCTTCCCGTCGTAGGCGCAGCCCAGCGCGTCGCAGTTGTCTTCTATCAGCCACAACTCGTGCCGCTGGCAAAACCCGGCCACGGCCGACAGGTTGAACGGGTTTCCCAGCGTGTGCGCGAAAAAGACCGCCTTGGTTTTGCCCGGCGCAAAGGCCGCCTCCAGTTGTTCGACCCTGGCGTTGAGCGTCGCCGGATCGCTGTCAATAAAAACCGGGACGAATCCGCTTTGGACGATGGGCGCGACGGTCGTGGGAAAGCCCGCCGCCACAGTGATGATTTCGTCCCCCGGCTTGAGCCGGCGGCGGCCCAGCTTCGGGCTGGACAGCGCCGAAACGGCCAGCAGGTTGGCCGACGAACCGGAGTTGCAAAGGACGCTCTGCTTGACGCCTAAAAAGCGGGCCAGCCCATCCTCGAACGCCTCTCCCTCCTTGCCCAGTGTCAGCCAGAAATCCAGCGTCGCGGATACCGCCGCGGCCACCTCGTCCCCGGTGAAAACCCGCCCCGCGTAAGGAACCACTGTCTCGCCCGGCACATAAGCGCGCTCCGGCGACTCCCCATACCCGGGCAGATTACTCTGATGCGACATGCGGGAGTATTCCCGTGTCAAACGGAGTATCTCGGCCCGGATTTGATCGGGAGTATTCATGGGCGCCGGGCCGAGAGGGTCCAGGGCGCCTGCAAGGCGCGCGCCCGCTCAATGTATTGCGCGATCTGCTCCCGCGTGTGCTTTTGAAATTCCTTGGCCGTCCGGAAATGCCCAGCCTCCCTGTACCACGCCACTGTTTTGTCAACCGCCTCGGCAAACTGCCAGACCGGGAACCACCGCAGCAAATCGTAAGCCTTGTCGGTGGATAATTGCAGCAACCCGGCTTCGTGCGGCGCGTTGGGGTCCCATTTGTCCCGCCATCTTCCCGGCCAATGCCGCAATACTTCCTCCACCAGTTCGCCCACCGTGCGGTTGGCGTCGCGGTTCGGGCCGAAATTGAAGGCCGAAGCCAAAAGCGAGACATCGCACTTGCGCAACCGCCTGTCGGCCAGCGAGGCGCCCAGCCAGAGGTAGCCGCCGAGCGGTTCCAACACGTGCTGCCAGGGGCGGGTGGCGTCCCGATTGCGCACCAGGATCGCTTTGTTCTTTTGCAGCGCGACCATGCAATCGGGCACGATCCTGTCCCGCGCCCAGTCGCCGCCGCCGATCACGTTGCCGGAGCGGCAACTGGCGATTTTGACCGGATGCCCCTGGAAAAAGGAATCACGATAAGAGGCGATCAGCAACTCCGCCGCAGCTTTGCTGGCGCTGTAAGGATCCTTTCCGCCCAATTTGTCCTCCTCCCGGTAACCGTAACGCCATTCCCGGTTCTCGTAACATTTGTCCGTCGTGATGAAAATGGCGGCGCATGGTTTCTTGAGGCCCCTGAGCGCGTCGAGCAAATGCAGCGTCCCCATCACGTTCACGTTGAACGTCTCCCGCGGCTGTCGATACGATTCCCGGACGAGCGACTGGGCGGCCAAATGGAAAACAAACTCCGGCTGGCTGTCGGCGACCGCCTCCGCCACCACGGCCGGATCCTGGATGTCGCCAATGTTGTGGCGCAGGCGGTGGACCAAACCCAGTTGGTCAAAGAGCGAAGGATCGGTGTTGGGAGGCAGACTCAGCCCCGTGACCTCGGCGCCCAGACCCAGCAGCCATTCGCAAAGCCAGGCGCCTTTGAAGCCGGTGTGGCCGGTGACCAGCACCCGTTTGCCGTTGAATGCCGAACCGAAAAGCGTTGTCATTTCCAGACTTTCCACGGCGCCTTGCCCTCCGCCCACAACCGGTTCAACAGACTGTACTCCGAGTACGTGTCCATGGGCTGCCAGAATCCGTCATGCGGAAACGCCATCAACTGGCCCTCCCGCGCGATGCGTTGCACCGGCTTTTGCTCGAACATCACCTGGTCGGCATCCTCGCCCAGATAATCGAACACGCCGCGCGAGGCCACGAAGAACCCGCCGTTAATCCGCCCCTCGGCTGCCTGCGGTTTCTCGTTGAATTCCAGCACCCGCCCATCGGGCCCGATGCTCATTTCCCCAAATCGTCCCGGCGGCCGCACCGCTGTCACCGTCAGCTTCTTCCCATGCCGACGATGGAACGCCAGGGCGGCGGCGATGTCGATGTTGCCGACGCCGTCGCCATAAGTGAGGAAAAACTCCGGATCATCGCCGATGAATTGTTGGACGCGCCGGATGCGCCCTGCCGTCATCGTTTCCTCGCCGGTATCGGCCAGGGTCACGGTCCAATCCTCCTCGTCGTGGTGATTATGGAACTTGACATCCGACTGCCGGCCCAGGCGCAAGGTGACATGACTGGTGGCCCAGAGGTAATTGCGGAAAAAGTCCTTGATCATCTCCCCCTTGTAACCGAGGCAAAGGACGAATTCGTTAAACCCGCAAGCGGCATAAATCTTCATGATATGCCATAAGATGGGCCGGTTGCCGATGGGCGACATCGGTTTGGGGCGGTACTCGGTTTCCTCGCGCAGACGAGTGCCCTTTCCCCCGCACAGGATGACAACTTTCATAAATGCCGCTTCGATTGCGGAACAGGCAACATAGCCGCGAGAGTGGTGGTTGCAAGCCCCTTTTGCAGCGGCTAACAGACCGGACTGTCGCCCTCCAGGAACACGATTTGGTTCGGCAGACGCAATTCATTACGAATCCGTTCCGCGATGGCCTGTTGATGGAGGGTTGTCGTAATGACAATGGGTTGCGGCATCCCGCTGATCTGCTCAGGCGCTCGTATTTCGATTCCCTTGAGTTTCTTGCCCACGTTGATCGGGTTCCCGTCCACGAAGGCCGCGATTGTGGCGCTGGAAAGAACGGTCTCAACCAGCAGCTTCATGGCCAGTTGACCCGTTCCCCATACGATGACTTCCGGCGATTTGGCCAGCGCTTCCTTAAGCCGCCGGTCCATGCGGTCCATCATCTCCTGCGACAGGGCGATGTATTGCTGGATTCGTTTGACCAGCATTTCATCCCTGCGAATCTGGTAATCGATTGGCGGCCTGGCTTTGGACCAAAAACCGTAATGCGCCGGATACGGCATCCCCGGAGAAGATTCGAATACCTTCTGTCCCACCCCTTCGCCGCGAAACCCCATCTGCCCCATCAGGTTTCCCATCCCTTGAATTGAAAAATGGTTGATGTGCTCGGTGTTGAAGTCCTGGAATGGCGCCACGACGTGTGACGCGTACTCCGAGGCATCCGGCACCTCGATATAGATGCGTCCCTCTTCTTTCAACAAATCCGCCACGCTCCGCGCCGCCAAGCGAACATCGCGCAAATGTTCCATCACGTGCGAGAGAATGATTATGTCGAACTTCCCAACCCCCGGAGGATGGTCCGTCACGGACCCGTATTCGGCCGCGATCCCGAGCTTTCTCGTGTTCTCAACGCAACCCGCCGGCAGGTCGAAGCCGCAAAGGTTCTGCAAGCCAAGTCTCTTCAATCGAAGCAGCAAACCGCCATTGGCGCAGCCGATGTCCAGGATGCGCGCATCGCGCCGGGAAACAAACCCGGCGATGCACCTGGCCGTCTCGTCCAAACGGCGGGCGTCCGACGAAGACTCGCCGCCGCCCGTCCCGGTTCTCTTGTCCTCATATTTTGAAAAGGAGGCATAAAACCGGTCGTAGTCCTCCTGCCGGGTGGCCGTGTCGGCATAGACAAATCCGCACCGCCCGCAACAGACGACTTCATAGCCGTTGGCCAGGGGATGATTCTCAGGCAGAATAAACCGTTGAAAACGGAGCACTGAGACGACGGAGTGCAGACAAACGGGGCAGGGACGCTTTGCTGTTTTGGGCATCATATCAATCCAACCCGCTGGCACGGCGGGCGCGCGCCAGCACCTTTGTGGCCAGCGCGCGGGCTTGGGCGGCGCTGTCTTTCAATACACGATGCACAAAATCCAGGTTGGCCGTCAACTCCGCCCGCCGCCCGCGCGCCCCGGCAAAATAATCCCAGTAATGCTCGAAGAGCGCCTTCTTCAAGTCCCCGTATCCCAACCCCCCGGCCCGCAGCCGCTCCTCATAATCCTTGGCCACCGCCGCCGGCGCGACCAGGCGCAACAATTGGATGGCCAGGTTCTTATCGGCATCGGGCTTGGGTTCCTGGGGCGTCCGGCTGTCCATTACAAGGCTCATTACTTTTTTGCGCAGGGCCTTTTCCTCCCCGAAAATCTCGATGGCGTTGCCGTAGCTCTTGCTCATCTTTTGGCCGTCGGTGCCGGGCACGACCGCCGTCTCCTCACGAATGCGCGGCTCCGGCACGATAAAGGTCGGGCCGTAGGCTTCGTTGAATTTGATGGCGATGTCGCGCGTGACTTCGACGTGCTGCTTTTGATCGCGGCCCACCGGCACGATGTTCGAATCGTAAATCAGTATGTCCGCCGCCATCAAAACCGGGTAGGCGAATATACCGTGATAGGGGGATAAGCCGCGCGCCAGCTTGTCCTTGTAGCTGTGGCACCGCTCCAGCAGGCCCATTGGGGTCAGCGTGGTCAGCATCCACGCCAGTTCCGTGACTTCCGGCACGTCGGATTGCCGGAACAACAGCGCCTTCTTTGGGTCCAGCCCGCACGCCAGGAAATCCAGCGCCACGTCCATGGTGTTGCGGCGCCGCTCTTCCGGATCGAAGAGCGAGGTCATCGAATGGTAGTTGGCAATGAAGTAAAGCGCCTGGCCTTGCTCTTGCAGCTCGATCGCCAGCTTCATCATCCCAAAATAATTGCCCATGTGCAACGCCCCGGAGGGCTGGATGCCCGATAGTATCCGCATGGCCGAGGATTAAACGGGTTCCGCGCGGCGCGCGCAAGCCAATGCTCGCGGGAAAATGCCGGCGCGCGCCCGTGCGGGGCTTGCGCCTCGTCGCAATGGGCTTACGCGGGTGCGCGAGGTGTGTCGTATATAAATGAGTGAGGATTTGAAAAATAGTGTTTAGAGTTGATAAGTTATACTAATGCAGACGCCGCTGTCTTTGTTGCAAGTGGCTTTGGCGCAATGACGTGGGCGTTTTGGAGCGGGGTGGTTCTCTTCAAATAGAGTTGAATGACGCGGGAATAGAGCGAATTGCTTAACCGTGCATCTTCGTGAAGGCGCCAGGAAGCAAAGGCGCAAGAGTTGAACAGGAGCAAACGGAACAGAGAAGGAAGAACGTTCTCGAAAATGCGCACACAGACATTGAGAATTGGGAATTGAGGATTTGTCATTTGTAATTCTCGTGGCGCCGTTGGGGCGCCGCGGCTTTGCGTTATGGGCGGTGGCAGACTGTGGCGGGCGCGGAGCGAGGGTTCTGGAACCCGCTCCGGCTCGTGAAGGCGCCAGGAAGCAAAGGCGCAAGAGTTGAACAGGAGCAAACGGAACAAAGAAGGAAGAACGTTCTCGAAAATGCGCACACAGACATCGAGAATTGGGAATTGAGGATTTGTCATTTGTAATTCTCGTGGCGCCGTTGGGGCGCCGCGGCTTTGCGTTATGGGCGGTGGCAGACTGTCGCGGGCGCGGAGCGAGCGTTCTGGAACCCGCTCCGGCGCGGCCCGGCGAAGGGCGCCGGGCTATGGACACAATTGTCCTCACGCGCAGGAGTTGATCACATTTCCACGAGGGGGAAAAACCGACTGGGGGAAAAAGCGCGGAATTTTTGGAGATTTATTTTAGCCACAGATGGACACAGATTGACACCGATCAATCGAGCGGGTGGGACGAAAGGCTGGGCGCTGGTTCCGATTGGAAAAAGGGCAGGGGAATGTTCGTCAGGGGAATGAATTTGGGTCAATAGTGACACCTGCACGGCGCGCCCTTGGGCAAGGCCAAGCATGAAAGTGCTTGAGCGTCGCTTCCAGACGGTCGGCGTAGTCCCACTCTTGCCAATCCGCCCACCGATTTTGCAAGCCTTAATCCTTAACTTTGTTCCCATCAACGCCTTGCGCACTCCAGATTTTAGGGCGTCGCAGCGCTCCGCCCTCCCGCTTCCCGACCTGTTTACCCATTAAAAACGTCGAGGAGAAACCCAATCCACGCGCGGACGCCGCGCGTTGCCCAACTGTCATGTCGTCAACTCATCGCGGGAAGACGCCGGGGCGCGGCCCTGCCGGGATTGCGCCTCGTATTCGGCCAGCCAGGCCTCGGCCTCGCGCTTGAGGAGGGCGCGATCGTGGCTTTCCAGGCCGCGCGGGTCAAAGCGCAACCGCCGGTGCAAATGGAAAATGCGCCGCAGGGCCGGTGACGCCGGAAACGCCCGTTCGAGCCGTTCCTGCCAAAGCGCAAGCGGCTCGCCGGCCTGGCGCGAAAGGTGGACTTCCGACAACCGGCGGTTGATGAGATAGAGTTCGGAATCCAACCCCGGCCAAACTGGCGGGGCGGCATCGGCCCGCCCGCCGCCTTCCGGCTGGTGGCGGCGCCCGGAGCTGAGGATTCGCCAGACCAGATAGACGATCAGCGGCGCCATCAGCCAGTCGGCGTAATAGGCAAAGGACGTTTTGCTCCAGCGCCATTTGGAGAACTCAAAATAGAGATTGGAGAACATATCGCTTGCCGCCTCCCACCACGGGGGCTGGTTCTCCTCCGACTGCTCCCAGGAGGACGGTGTGTTGTCGATCTGTTCCCAAGTTCCGGCGTCGCCATGGAATACCAGCGCCCAGGCGTGGGCGTGCCGCTCGCGGACCAGGTAGGTGTCACCGCGCCGGGCCGACCCCAGCACGGCGTAACCCGTGACGTAGCGCGCGCACACTCCCGCCTCGCGCAACAGCAGCACCGTGGCGGTGGCGAAGTATTCGCAATGGCCCGAGCGCGTCTCGGTCAGAAATCGCGCCAGGGGCGTTTTGCCCGTCCCCTGGTCCCCGCGCAACGAGTACTGGAAGTGATCGCGAAAAAAACCGCTGACGGCGCGGATTTTTTGCCGCTCGCTCATCGCGTCCAAATGCAACTCGTCCGCCACCTGCTCCAGCGCCGGCCTTTCGTTCTCCGGCACCCACAAATCCAGTCCGTTGGTGGGCGCGTCCAGCGAAGCCCCGGCCCCGTAGCGCGCGGTCAGATTGACCAATCCGGGGCCGGAATCGATCATTGCCACCCCCATCCGATTGGTATGCACCAGAGCCGGCAGATCATCGACCTCGAACGTCCCGTGCGGCAAAGCCAGTGTGCCATCGCCATTGCGGAAATAGCGCGCAATTTGCACGGTGGTGCTTACCTTCTTCGGTGGCAGCAGCCGGAAGACCGTGTCGTTGCTGACGGACGTGTTGACGGAAAAATACTCATTGCTCGTGGCCCACCAGGTTTGGTTCTTGTAGTTGTCGTAGGTTGCTTCGCGCAGCAGGGAGGGCGGACTTTCCCCGGGCGGAACATGCACCCGCAACGCGATGGCGCCGGATAGTTGGATCGGCCCCGCGTGCCCGATGAGCGTGCGGCACTCGCCCGAATCCGTCGGTTGCCGCAAATAATCGGCCAGCCACCCGGTCAAGGCGGATTCCAGCCTGTCCTGCGCGCGCCGCAGTTGCCAATGGCTCGCCTGCCCGGCCGCCGCCACCGCCGCCGCCAGAACAATCCACATCGGCCAGCCTATCCGGCGTGGCCGCACGCTGAACAGCGCCAGCAGAATCAGCAGCGACACCCCCAAATAGAACCCCCCAACGCGGCGCGTCGAGGCGCTGGCCCCGGCCAAACATACCGCGAAGTACGCAAAGGAGATATTGAACGACTTCCGGGCCGCGGGGCTTTGCGGCGCGCGCCGCAGCAGCCAGGCGAAAACACTCAGGGGCATGGCCTCCCGGTTGCCGTAGGCCTGGGCCAGGATAATGGGGAACAAGGTTAACGGCAGCCACTGCACAAACTTGAAGATGAACACCAACCGGTCCACCGTCGAGTAGAGCAGCAGTCCCGTCCCCAAAATCAACAGCCAGCACAGGTCGCTTATCCGGTTCAAATCCGCGTCCGTCAACTCCCAGCGCGCCCGTGTGAAATGCGCCAACTCGATCACCGCCGCCATCAACAGCCCCCAGAACCACAGGCCGGTTTGCCAGCCCCAAAACAGCAGCGCTCCCGCCATCAATCCGGGCGGCGTTCTCATAAGGCGGCGAGCCTCCCGCCTACCTGATCCACCGGCAGCACGTGGAAATGTTCGGATTCCTTCCGCATGACCCCCGGCGCCAGCACCGCCTCGGAGGGGGTCACCACGAACACGCGCACGGGAACATTCCGCGCCAGCAGGGCCTTGACCAATCGTTGCCGATCCTCGTCCCACGACAGCAAGACGCAGATGCACCCGCTCATGTCCCTGGCATGAGTCACCACCAGATGTTCCAGCGCACAGAAGTTATTGTCCGCGCAGACCTGTACCGAAGCCAGAATCTCCAGCATTTGCTCGCTGTGCCCCACACCGCGGCCGCTGGTGAAACAATAGGCCTTGGACTCTACGAACATCAGGTCCAGCAGCGAATCCTGGTTCTGGATGTTGCACGCCAGCGACGCGGCTATCGAGACGGCTTCCTCAAAAATCTCGCTCCCGCCCGGCCCGCCATAGGTGTCCAGGACCAGCGCGTGCCGCACGAAGAATTCCTCCTGATACTCCTTGACAATCGGCTTGCCCAGTTTGGCGAAGCTCTTCCAATGCACCCGCCGCAACGGGTCGCCCGGCCGATACTCCCGCAGGGAAACGAATTCCTCCGATTCGCCCACCGACGAGGCGAGCGAGACGCCTCCCAGTTGATACTTCATCGTGCCCGGCAACTCGAAGGCCGGCATCGCGTAGCGCCGGGGCAAAATCAACATCGACTGCGGCCCGGGGATTTTTCGCAAGGAACGAAACAAGCCAAACGGGTCGGGGCAAGCCACCGTTGTGCCCGTCAGTCGCAGGACGCCCCGGCGTAATGGCGTCAACTGTGCCGCAATCGAGCACTCCCCTCCCGGCGGCAATTCCGGCACCGCCTGCTCGAGAATGTGCGCGCGCACTTTGCGCGCCATCAACCAGCGCCACCGGTAGTAGCCGTAAGCACGATCGAGCCAATTGCGCCGTTCCTCCCCAGGCTCCGGGATCGCCGCAAATTCCTCAAAACTGGGCCGCGGGTCCGGGACCTCCTCGATCAACCGCAACCCGTTCTGCGCCCGTCGCCCGCGGTTGCGGACCACCAGCCGATAGCGCAATGGCTCGCCCACTGACCCGAACTTGGGCAATCGGCGCTCGATGGAAAGGCGCGGCCGGCCCAATGGCGTGCATAACGCGCTGGCCGCCACCACGCAGCCCAATATCGCAAACGTTTGATAGCTCAACGAAATGTTGGTGTCCACCCCCAGCACCGCCGCCGCCACCGTCCCCCCCAGCACCATCCATCCCGTCATGGTCACGCGCCGCCCAAAGCGATGGGTGATCGAGGCAAAAGTGCGGTAATTGCGGTAGAGATAGCGTTTGAAGTAATTCTCCCGATGCCTGAGTAAGTTCGCTCCGGAGTCAATGTGGATGCCCCAGTTCGCAATAACTTTTCGCCACCCGGCCAGCATAACGAAAGCCGGCGCCCTCACGCGGGCACGGGCACGCGCTTGAGGATCTCCTCGACGACCTGGCGCGAGGTGACGCCCGAGAATTTGGCCTGCGGTTCCAACACCAGCCGGTGCGCGATGACCGGCGCCGCCACTTCACGCACGTGCTCCGGACTGACAAACTCATGTCCGTCAAACAAGGCCAGAGCCTGCGCGGCCTTCATCAAAGCGATCGACGCCCGCGGGCTGGCTCCCAACTGCACCCCCGCCGCGGCGCGCGTCGCCGTCACCAGCCGCACCACGTAATACTTCAACTCCTCGCTCATGCGAATGGCTTGGGCCCCTTCCCGCAATCTCATGATATCGTGCATGCTCACGCACGGAGAAACCGCCTCCACCGGATGCCGCCCCGTCTGCGCCGTCAACACCGCCACTTCATCGGCCGGGCTGATGTAACCCAGGTCGAATTGCATCGCGAACCGGTCCATCTGCGCCTCCGGCAGCGGATAGGTGCCGCGAAACTCAATGGGATTCTGCGTCGCAATGACAAAGAACAGTTGCGTCAACGGCCGTCGTTCGCCATCCACGCTGACCTGGTTCTCGGCCATCGCCTCCAGCAGCGCCGATTGCGTCCGCGGCGAGGCGCGGTTGATCTCGTCGGCCAGCACGATGTTGCTGAACACAGGGCCTTCGTGGAAAGAAAACGTCTGCTCCCGCTGATTGAATACCGATACTCCAATTATGTCCGAGGGCAGCAAATCCGGCGTAAATTGTATCCGCTTGAATCCGGCGTCGATCGAGCGGGCGAGCGCCTTGGCCAGCGTGGTTTTGCCCGTGCCCGGATAATCCTCCAGCAACACGTGTCCCCCGCTGGCCAGAGCCGCCAGCAGGCGCCGGATCGCCACGGATTGCCCCCGCATGACCGACTCGATGCTGGCCGTGACTCTCTGGTAAATCGCGCGCGGGGTCGGCGAGGTGGCGGGCGACAGGGGGGAGTGCGCCGCCGAGCCGCTCACGGCGGTCAAATCGACGCGGTCTGGGTTTGTCGCATCCGCGTATGTGGATCCTGGCTTCACGGTATTTTCCACCTTTGCTATAGTTTCCACCCATTATTACACCGTTGGCAAGGGCATTGTTTCAGATCATTCTTGAACGGGTGTGAGACAAAATTCTTCAGGTGACGAAAAAGGGTCCCCTCTCTCCGGCTCTCTCCCCGCACGCGGGGAGAGAGGGGCAAACGTGGCCCCAAAGGAGTAAATTGGGTCGCATATACTTCTGTCTCGCAAAAACCGGTCGGCGAAGAATTTTGTCTCACACCGCAGCAGCCCGTGAAGGTGGTTGCGCTCGTGGGTGAAAGTCCCATTCGTCGAGTTAGACGGTTCACGACGAAACAGCCCGGTGCCTGTCGCTCCG
>JBEKSF010000076.1:0-27647 GCA_049517295.1 Verrucomicrobiota bacterium | reverse complement strand
CCGACCGGGCGTCGAAAGCATGGGTATAGGTCTGCGGAGATTATCGGATTTAACTTGGGGTTGGAAACTGTGTGAAAACAACCAGTAAAGTCGATGAAGATCCGTGTAAAGAGCAGGCTTTGCCACCGCACTCCACAGAAGAGGCGCGCAAAAAAGACAAAGATTTCGGTTCTAGCGGGGCTGGGGATGGGACGCGGATTTGATGGAGCGTGATTTCCGCGGTGCCGGAATTTTCGAGCGGCTTTGTAAAGTCGAAAGCGGTGTCGGCGCTTGGCTTTGCCACCGCACTCCACAGAAGAGGCGCGCAAAAAAGAGTGCGTGGTCAGTCGGGGGAAATGGGGACTTGGCGGGCGGCGGTCAGGGTGACGGGGCCGAGGAGGCCGGAATCGACCAAGGGGTCGTCTTTTTTCCATAGGCGCCACGAGGTGAAGGTGAAGCGGCCGGTGGGACTGGGTTGGGATTGCTCCAACCATTTCGGCCACGATTTGAGGGTGCCGTCGGGATTGCGGTCGGAATCTTCGGGGAGATGTTCATCGCCAATGAGACGGTTGATCCAAAGGTTGACGACTTGGACCTCCAAGGTGTTGTCGCCAGCGTGGAGAATGCCGGTGGCTTCGACGCGATATGGGGCCTTCCAAAGGATGCCCAAGTCCTGGCCGTTGAGCTTGACCCGAGCCATGACGGCGACTTTGCCGAGGTCCAAATACAAGCGGCAATTGCCATCAAGGAGAGCGGCAGGAACTTCAATGGACTTGGAGTAGGTGGCGGTTCCTGAAAAATACTTGATGCCCGCATCGGGATGGTCGCTCCAGGAAATGAGCTTGTCCAATGTGACATGATCGGGCGCGCCCCACTTGGGCGGGAAACTAAGTTGCCAGGGGCCGCTGATTTGAAGCGGCGGCGGCACGGCGGCAACGTCGGCGTGCAGGACTGCGCCAGCGGCCCGCTTCAGTTCGTAACGGCCCGGCTGGGACGCTTCGATGCTCAAGTGTCCGTCCGCGTCGCAAAGCACCTGGGCGGCAGGCTCGGCAACCGATTGGCCGTCGCGAGTGAAACTTACCACGGGGTCGAAGGCGGCGGCGCGTTTAGGGAACACGACAAACACCGAGCCAGTAGGATCAAAATGAATCGGCACGCGGATGGAGCCGTTTTGTTGGTCGTAAGCAGCCACCGCTTCGATTCGACCGGAGTCAGGCCACCACAACTGCGGTGGGCGGCCCTGGACACGAAAGGAGCACAAGACTTGCTCCGTGCTGGCGTTCTTGTTGGCGACGAAATAGATGTCGGCGCCGCTGGTGACGCGATGAATGAAGCGCAAACATTTGGAGGAGTCAGCGGCTTGGAAGCTGAAATCGGGCGGCACGCCCATGCGGGCCAGCAGTTGACAGACGGGATTGATGTCAGGCGTGGAGTCGGCGTCGCCAAGGCCCATGCCGGGGAAGCCCCAGGGGGCCATGCCGAAGTCACCCAGGTCCATGGCCGCGGCCCAGCCGTCGGAGGGGGCCACGGCGGTCTTCCATTGGGCGTCAACGCTCCGGGCGGCTTGCCAGCTTTGATCGGTGGGAATTTCCTGCGAGTGACCGTCGGAGTATTTGATTGACAGCAATCCGATGAGGCCGGCAGGGTTGGGGGTGTCTCCCCCGTTGACGGCCTCGACGGCGAGGAGGTTTTGGCCCGGCTTGAGGAACGGAGCGAGGTCGAGGGAGTAAACCTGGTGATAGTCGTCTCCGCTGGCGGTCGAGCGCCCATTGACCCAGCACCGGAAGGAGTTATCGGCTGTCATCTCAAGCTGCGCCGACGCGATGGCGCTGGAGGAGTCGGTGGTGAAAAGGCGGCGGAAGTAGCGAGCGCCCGGCGGGGCGGCTTGGGCGGGGTTGCCTTCGTGGTTCCAAATCCATTTTGCGGAACCCAAATTATTCGTTGCCTGCTGCGCCACTTCGGGGCTGAGGCGGAACTCGCCGCCCCAAATGATTTTGCCCTTGCCGAACGGGCGCTCGGTCACTTGCGCGGGCGCTTCGTCCGTGCCCCACATTTCGTCCGCCATTTTTTTAACTTCCTGATCGCACCTTGGATAATCGCTCAAGCTGGGGGATTTGAGCGGCCGCGCGCCGACAATAGTTGCGCCGTCGGCGACGAGTTCCTTGATCTTGCGCAACAAGCGAGGAGTCATTGTGCCGACTTTGGGCAGGACGAGCATCCGGTAGCTCATGCCGTCGGGCAGCACCAAGCGACCGTGTTTGACGTTCATGCGGGTGAGGACGACTTCGGGCGTGCAGCCGTCAAAGCCATAGCCGGGGCGGTCGTAGCCGGACTTGACGGGGGAACGGAAGTCGCCGGGGGAACGTTCAGGCTCAAGAAAGCAAAGGTCGGCGGCGAAGAGGCCCTGGCGGAGAAGGTACTGGCAGCGGGCGAGGTATTGGTGCCAGGGTTTGGAAAATTCCCACCAGGTTTGGGTGCGCTCGTAGTGCAGTCCCCACGGTCCCATCGACATGCCGGGAGCGCGATCAGGATTGGTCCAGGGTTGCAGGGCATAACGGTGGAAAACAAAGCGATTGACGCCTTCGCAGAAGGCCCAATCCCCCAATTCTTTGACGGAGGCGGGGTAGCCCTGCCATTTCTCATGGTCATTGGCGGTGCAGGCTTCGGCGCCGAGGATGCGCTTACCGTAAGTGTGGGCGACCGACGCCATCTCGGTGCAACTGCTGGCGGCTCCGAATCTGTCCCATGACCAGAATTCGCACATCGGCTCGTCGGCGCGGCCTCCGTAGGCCATGTCGTCGGCGGGCGCGCCGTAATAGGCCTCGATCGACAGCCGCAGGCCGTGGCGGTTGGCCATGTCGCGGAACTGGGCGGCGTAGTTCTGAATCATCAGGTCGCCCACGGTTTGGCGAACGTCCCAAAGGAAGCGTTCTGAAAGCTCCAAATTGTCCACCACGCGGCCCGTCATGACCGGCAGGAGAGGGAGCGGGTCGTAGCCGCGCAGCTGTTGAAACTCCTGGCGGAAGCGCGGCGTCCAGTTTTGGGAGCCGGTTTCCCAACTGTCGATATGAGTCGATACGAGAGTTTTGTCCTGGCCGGCCAGCGTGGGGGAGTCGGCGATGACTTTGGCCATGAGGCCGTCAAACGCCGCCTCGGAGGCCTTCTTGCTCAATTTGTCGCTCTCCAGGCCAAGGCCGCCCGGCGGCGCGGGGTGATTCTCGACGCCGGTGGAAGTGTGGCCCATGCGCAAGAGCGTCCATTGACCGGCCGGAACATCCCAATCCAAAAGGCCATCGGCGCCCAGGCGGCCTGTCAAGTTCACGATGCTGTCACGCGGGATCGCCGCGCCGGGGGGCAGCGTCGCAAACTTTGTGTGAAGCGGGATTTCACCCGAACCTTGGGCTGATTTGTCCTGGATATTCGGAATGGGGCAACTCAGCGATGGCGTTGGGAAGGCGAACAGGGCGATGTCGCGGTAATAATCCTTCGTGGTTTGGGGCTGAGGAACAATTGCGTGGAAATGGAGCGGGCCGGCCAGGTTGGTTTCCGTCCAGACAACCTTCTGCATGGAGAGATCGGGCGTGATCCACGGGCCGCCGCTGCCGCACCAGCCGGCGTCGTTGTTCATGTTCACCTGCAGGCCGAGGCGGCGGGCTTCGGAACAGATATGTTTGACAAGGTCGCGCCAGATAGGCCCGCCGAAGGCGGCCGGACCCTTGGGCGCGCCCTGGTCAGTCTCCATGTAGAGGACGCCGCCGATACCGACGCGCTGCATGGCCTCCAGGTCGGCCGTGATGCCGTTGCTGGAGAGGTTGCCGTTAAGAGGGAACCAATAAACCCAGGGCCGCGCCGAAGGAGGCGGATGGACAAAGTTCGCGGCCAGTTGGTTATCGTTGTCATCGCCCAAGGCGGCAAAAGCGCCCAGGAAGGCGCCCAAGATGAATATGGCGTGGGATTTGTTCATGGGTTGCAAAGTGTTGAATTGTCAGCAGACGCGCGTGAATTCCATTGCCAACAAACGGGCCAGTTTCTCGATTTTGTGGGCGATATGGCCGACACCGACCGCGCAATGATGGGCCGGCCCCTGGGCATTCCAATCGTTGACGAAGCGGCGCGCACCGATGGAGAAGCGGTAACGGCTGTTGGTGTTCCCAATTTCGAGAATGGGGCCGGGAACCGACTCCGCTTCGGCGGCCAAAAGTTTGAGTTTGCCCTCGACGGTCTGGACGACGGAAAGCAGGGTGACCGGGCCATGACGGACCGTCATTTCGACCGAGAGACCGCGCCCCACTTTGCCATGATAAACTTTCAGGGGCCGCACCTTGGTCTTGCCCTCGGCGATGGCGAGGTGGCCCGGGCCGTCGTGCCCCATCAGGACCACGTCGTCGTTGTAGTCCATGGCGTAGTATTCGGTGAACGAACCGCCCGCGCCGAAGGCGTCCATGATCTTCATGGCCTGGGCATTTTTGATTTCGTATTCGCCGGCGACCGGGATGCCCCGGGCGGTGAGGAGGGAATTGCCGAGGATGATCGAACTGACGGCGTCCTGGTTTTGGGCGTTGCCGGCGCCCATGTAGTAGTAAGCCAGGGAGCCGAGATCGTGTTCGAGCGCCAGCCGGTCCAGGGCGACGGAGGTGCGGGCGGCGCGGCGCAATTCCTCGGGCGAACAATCCGGCTGAACGTCAAACACACGGTAAAAATCCGCCACGCGGGCCTTGATCTGGCGTCCAGTGACGCCGCGGCGCGAGGCCGCCAGTTCATCGACCTCGATCATTTCGACATGCCCGCCGAAAGCGGCGCAGTGCTGGGTGAAGTCGGAGTAAATATCGAGCATTCCGCCGTAGTAATGGCCCATTACGCCGAGGCGGTTGTGGAACATGACGCCGGCCACGCGCGCGGCGGCAATCCAGTCGTCGATTTCGTGCCAGCAAAGGGCGTCGTCGTGCAGCACGCCTGTGACCTGATGGAAGCTGATGCGGGCGCGGTTAAAGACGTTGGCGATTTCCGGGACCGGGCAGGCGTTGCAATGGGCCAGCCACTCGCCGGTCATTTCAGTGCGATCGGCCCGCTTGTTGAAGGACTGGTAGTCGATGGCCGGCGCCGGCTGCAAATTAAGGACAATGACGGGGACTTTGGCGCGTTGCACCACCGGCAGAACGGTGGAAGAGAGGGCATAAGTGGTGACGTGGAGGAAAATCAAATCCACGTCCTCGCGGCGGAAACGATGACCGGCCTCCATGGCCTTTGCCGGGGTGTCGATCAAGCCGAGGTTGACGACATCGACCGCCTGCCGGCGGAGGCGCTGGTCAACGAGTTGGAGGTAGCCTTCCAGGCGCTGCTTGAGACCTTTGAATTGGGGCCAATAGGTGTCCAGGCCGATCCCAAACAAACCAACGCGGGTTTTAAATTTCGTGTTCACTGAATTGCAAGCCGGCTCGCAGCCGCGTCTGTCGGCTCGATGAGCCAATGTCGTGTCTTTTCACGCGGTCACGCCGTTAATCATTGCCCGTTGGAATGTTCGGTAATTTGTAAAAACAGCTCCAGCCATCCTCTACACAACCCGCATCGACCGTCGCGCGCGGGTTTTTTACGTCGAAGCGATACCACGAAACGCCGGCGTCTTCAAACAAGAAATTGCCGCCGAGGGGAACGTTACCCTTGCCGAGGTCCCAGTGGTTGGCGCAGGGAACGGTGAGATTGTCGTCGGAATCCGTCCAACCAAGGATTCCTGTGTTGGCGCTCACATTCCAGGTTCCGGTCGCCTGCAAGCGGTCGCTCATTGTGGGGGCGAGATGGTATGGCCCTCCGAATTTCTGGCGAGTCGCCCAGTCGGCGACGCCGCAAGTGTCGTAGCGCCATCCGTCGGTGGCGGGATTGACCCGGCCAGGCAGAGAGAAATAGCCGATCAGTTGCGGGACCGTAGAGGATGCGATGGCGGTTTCTGCCAGGCGATGCCATTGGTCGGTGGGGCAAAAGAGCACATCGCTCGGAGCGCGCTCCGCCTTCAGCGTGCCTCGGGTGTCTCGAATCAGATAGGCGCTGTAGAAGTTGCTGAACACCGGCGCCATCCAACTGAGGTCGTATCCTTGGGAATTGTCGGGGAAGTAGTTGCGATTGTCGCCGGCGTACATGGCCATGGCTGTGCCCCATTGCTTGAGATTGCTGCAGCAAGCGGTTTTTGAGGCCTGACTCTTGGTTTTGGCCAGGGCGGGCAGGAGCAGCGCCGCCAGGATCGCAATAATGGCGATGACGACCAGCAACTCAATCAGCGTGAAGGCGCGGCGGCAGGCTCGAACATCGCCTTCATGATTTGCGCATAACCTCTCGTTCATACAGGTGAGTTAATTGGTCCAATTTCGCATTTGATGTTCCAATCTATTTTATCGCCGCGGAAGGGGCAATGGATGAAGTGGCAATAAAGATGCGTCCAATGGCATTGGCAAAACCAACGCTGTGAAGATAAACATTGAAATCCCGCCCTCGCCAGGCATACTGGCTCAAAGCGCGGGGAACATCTGTGAGAGACTATTTCGTCTATCTTCCTGCTGAGCAGCCGAACTGGATCTGGGGCTGCGTGGCGACCTCCGTTGGCTACACCGCCATATCGCCCGGAACAGTCTATCCCCCTCGCCGCCACCCGGTCGATCACCACTTCAACTGGAGCAAAGGCCGGGTGTTGTCGCGCTACCAGATCATCCTCATTTCCGAAGGCCGCGGCACCTTCGAGTGTGAATCCGGTCCGGAGAGCCAAACTGTCGAGGCCGGTTCGGTCTTGCTGCTTTTTCCAAGGGTTTGGCATCGTTACCGGCCCTGCCCCGACACCGGCTGGGTCGAGCATTGGATCGAGTGTCAGGGGCCTGTCTTTGACGAAGCCCGGCGCATCGGCCTGATCGAGCCTGAACAGAGCTTGCTCAAAGTGGGGCCGTCGCCGGATTTGTCGGACTATTTCCAGCGGTGCCATTTTCTGGCGCGGAGCGGGGCGCTGGCCAATCAGGACCTGCTTTCGACATTAGGGGCGCATATCCTGGCGTTGCTAGGGCATTTGAGCCAGCCGGAAAGCGGCGGCGAAAAAGTGATCGACGAGCTTGTTGAGCGGGCGCATTCCCTCATCAGCATGCGGTGCCACGAACCGCTGGACCTTCACGCGGTGGCGGCGGAATTGGGCGTGAGCTACTCCCACCTGCGGCACAGTTTCACCAACCGCATTGGCATGAGTCCGCGTCAACACTATCTGAACGCGCGTCTTCAAAAGGCCCAGGACCTGCTGGCCAACACCAGCGCGTCGATCAAGGAGATCGCCGAGATTCTTGGCTTTGAATCCGCCTATCATTTGTCCCACCAGTTCAAATCCCGCGTGGGAGTTTCCCCCCGGCAATGGCGCGGCGTGGCGGTCAGACACTCCAGCCGTTGCGCGCAAGAGCATTCATCGGAATAAGCGCGGGGCACGGTTGGATTTGACTTTAGTAACTTATGTGCCAGTGTCGATATGGAGTATCGATGGGTAGAACTTTTAATCTTGGGTCGGCGCACAGCGCCAAGTGGCGTGTTTATGTAGCCGGGGAAGATACGCTGATTGCGGAGGTTCTGGCGCGCAGATTGAACCTGGAACCTGATTTGGCGGTCTGCGGTTTGGGCAACAACGCCGTCGTGGCCCGGAGAGAGATCGCCCAAGTCCAACCTCACATCGCGCTGCTGGAGGTGCCAGCGGGAGGACAGGGCTGGATTCGCCTGGTTCGGCAACTGAAGGAAGCTTGTCCCCGCCTCAAGATCCTTGCCCTGTGTGGCGGACCCGATCCGTCTCGCGCCAGCCGAATCCTGCGGGCGGGGGCTGATGGTTGTGTTTTGCGCGGCGAGAAATGCGGGGAAATCGCACATGCATTGCGCGACACTTTGGCGGGCCTCCTGTACGTAAGCGACCAGATTGTGACCGCCAGGGCAAAGCCATCCTCGCGCCGATTTCCAGCGGGTTCCCTATGGGCGCGGGCAGCCTTAGGCGCGGCTTCGCGAAGAAACTCCCCGAGGCGACCGGCCCACCTTAAACCGGCCGTGGCAGGCACTTTTTGACAGATTGAAGCGAATGTGACGCCAACGTGTCCGGGCGAGGAGATGGCGCACATCGTTAAGATGCGATCGATCAGCTTCTTGCTCGCCGGAATCGAGCGATGGGTTGAGCATCCGCGTCTGCCGATCATTCTCGCGTCCAACCGCGTGTCAGGGTTTTCTGTCAACATTTTGCTTGCTAATGTTTGACGCTGCGACTATCAGTCGTTCTCATTAGCCCCGAGCCGCTGACTCGCTTCAATTTCAGTCAACGACCCGCGCGCAGAATTCGCCCGGTAAACCGGCATGTACTGCCAGTTGCATGGTGTCGTGGAAAGGGTGAACGGTTGAGAACGTTCACTCGACTGATTTCCAGAACCTGCTCCCGGAGGTTTTCTGGCAGTGAACTACGCCGCAATCCGGTGAGGACAAATGAAGCAGGCCGACCAACCTGCCCTGCCACCCGCATTGGTCCGCACCGTCCACGTTCGCAATCTAAAAACTGGTATTATGAAAGGCAACTCCAAAACAACAATCGTCGTTCGTCATTCATTATTCACCGCCTTTGGCGCGGCCCTGCTGGCGGCCATTGCCCTGTTCACCGCCGCCCCTTGGGCGTCGGCTCAGGACAACAGCGTCACGATTAGCGCGGGCGATTTTCAGCGCATGGTGTATTCGGCCCACCTGCAGAGCCGACTGGCCTTGAAACCCGAGCTGGGCGCCTGCCTCCAGGTCCTGCTGGAAATGCAGCGGCGAAATCCCAACGCCAACCCAGCCGCCCTGGCCGCGCTGTCGAGCAACACCCTCCAGTTTTACCGCATCAACGCGCCCTATTACATCCGCACCAACGGCTATCCCGATGAAATCCTGGCGGCGTATCTGGACGCCCTGCGTCAGATGCCCGCGCGCACCAACTTCATTCCCATCAACCTGACCATGCTCAACTGCTTCACGCTCAACGAAGCCGAGAAGGATTACTTTACGAACGACACGGTTTTGGCACTGATCAACTCGGACGAGCAGCGCCTGTTCTCGTCCGTAGGCCAGGTGAGCAAGCGCCAGGACTTGGTGAGCAACTGCGTGGCCCGCGCCCAGGCCAACGCCGCCTTCGCGAGCGCCATGGACAGCCTGCTGTTGCCCGAAACACAGGTTTCGCTGGCCGACACCCCGGCGGAGATCATCGGCAACACCAACTCGCCCCTCTCTATCAGCCCGACCATGCAAGCGTTGCTGGCGCTCAGCGACGCCAGCACCAACGGGAGTCTGACGGTCTCCAGCAACCAATTGATCACCCTCTTCGGCACCGAGATGCAGAGGATCTGGCAGACCATCAATACGAACCTGGCGGCGTTGTCGCAGATCAACCAAAGCCATCCGGACTATCTGGCCTACCTGACCAACCAGGCTGCCGTTGACGCCAACGTGCGGCTCCAAGCCGAAGTGCAACAGGGGCAGCCGGCCCAAATTGCTTCCGCCACCGCTGCCGTCTTGGTACAGTCCCAGCTCCTAGCCGTGAACAAAACCAATGCTGGAGCCGCGGGTGATATAGAAGCTGGTGTGAAATCCGGATGCGAGTTGGCCTTAGGGCTTGCCCAACTGTGGCTTGGTCAAATATCGAGTATTACGACCTTGATGTCGGGCGGTCTCGATATCTTCAACCTTGTGAGCCCCACTGCGGGTATTCCAACCCAACAAGGGGTGATGACGGCGCAACTCAGCAACATCCAGACGCTGGTGGGGGACTTGAGCACCAACGTGAACTACCGCTTCGACCGGGTGGACGAGTCGCTGACCACTATTTTCGACACTCTTAAGGAGCAGTTCAGCAACGTTGACATCACGCTCGATACGCTCCAAGGCTCCATCTATGACATCCGCAGCAGCCTGGTGGACGTACAGTCCAGCCTCGACCGCATCGAAGCCGAAGATTTTGCCGGATTCACCGACGTGCTGCATCAAGACATGGACGGTGATATTGACGGGGATCTTCTCTACAGGGTCCAATTTCCCACTCGTCCTCCCCTCAGTGAGAGCGCATACGATGCCTCCCCGCTCGGGCCGGAAGGTGAGTTCTACACTTATGCCACCGAGTATGCGGCCTACAACACCGTTTCTCCCACAAACTTCAGCGTCAGTGCCGGAGATTTTACCGGCTCTGGCCTTGAGACACAACTGGCTACTTTGCCGTTGGACGCCAACCTGAACTACATCCAACAGTTTTTAAGCGCGCTGGGCCAGAGCACGAAGGGAAGCGAGCCCCTGGCCAATCCCCAGGAATGGTTCGTTGCCGCCTACGCCTATCTGCAACTGTCCGCGGAGAATCCGATGTGGTTCCGCAATGACGCATCACAGGGACGGGTATCGGACATCATCGCCAAGGGACAAAAGCTGAGCGACTTTCTCGGCAGCCTCACCTTCAGCGGCGGCAAAATCAACTGGCCGCTCTACAGCGCGTTGGAGGGCTACTACGCGAGCAACTTGGTTTCCTTTGAAGCCCAGGTCGCAGCCAGTGAGCTGCAGTATGCTACCGACAATGATTTCGCCTTGGACACCTGGCGCCAATGGGATGAGGCCGCCCCGCGGGTTACGGCCGCATCCACGCAAGTGCTGGGCGCGCCGGAGATTCCGTCAACGGGCTTCTCCCGATGGGCTGCCACGAACATTGCGGCGGGCGAAACCTACAGTCTGGCGCTCAAGGCCGACGGAACGGTCAACGGCTGGGGAGACAACACTTATGGCCAGACCACCATCCCCGCCGGCTTGACCAACGTGGTGGCAATCGCGGCGGGCTATGAGCACAGTCTGGCGCTCAAGGCCGACGGCACGGTCGTCGCCTGGGGAGACAACGGTTACGGCGACACCGACGTTCCCGGCGGTTTGACCAACGTGGTGGCGATTGCGGCGGGCGAAATCCACAGTCTGGCGCTCAAGGCCGACGGCACGGTCGTCGCTTGGGGAGACAACAGCTTTGGCGAGACGACCACCCCCACTAGCTTGAGCAACGTGGTGGCGATTGCGGCAGCCGGCTACCACAGTCTGGCACTCGAGGCCGACGGAACGGTCGCCGGCTGGGGAGACAACAGCTTTGGCGAGACCACCACCTCCACTAGCTTGACCAACGTGGTGGCGATTGCGGCGGGGTTATACGACAGTCTGGCGCTCAAGGCCGACGGCACGGTCGTCGGCTGGGGGGACGACTACTTCGGCGAGACCGACGTCCCCACCGGCTTGAGCAACGTGGTGGCGATTGCGGCGGGAGGTTTCCACACTATGGCGCTCAAGGCCGACGGAACGGTCGTCGCCTGGGGAGAAAACCTCTACGGCGAGACCAACGTCCCCACTGGCGTGAGCGACGTGGTGGCGATTGCGGCGGGCTATGAGCACAGTCTGGCGCTCAAGGAGGACGGCACGGTGGCAGCTTGGGGACAAAATTCCGATCGCCAGTGCCTCGTGCCGACCGGACTTACCTGGCGCGGAGCGATTGCGGCGGGCGAGTACCACAGTCTGGCGCTCAGGGCCGACGGCACGGTCGTCGGCTGGGGAGGCAACACCTCCAACCAGATCAACATCCCCGTCGGCTTGAGCAACGTGGTGGCGATTGCGGCGGGCATTTGGCACAGTCTGGCGCTCAAGGCCGACGGAACGGTCGTCGGCTGGGGAGACAACAGCGCCGGTCAGACCAATATCCCCGCCAGCTTAAACGACGTGGTGGCGATCGCGGCGGGCTATGAGCACAGTCTGGCGCTCACGGCCGGCGGCACGGTCGTCGGCTGGGGAGACAACAGCGCCGGTCAGACCAATATCCCCGCCAGCTTAAACGACGTGGTGGCGATCGCGGCGGGCGGTTGGCACAGTCTGGCGCTCAGGGCCGACGGAACGGTCGTCGCCTGGGGGACCAACAGCTCCGGCCAGACCAACATCCCGATCGGCTTGAGCAATGTGGTGGCGATTGCGGCGGGCGGTGCGACCAGTTTTGCGCTCAGGGCTGACGGCACGGTTGTCGGCTGGGGGAACAACAACTCCGACCAGACCATCATCCCCGGCGGCTTGAGCAACGTGGTGGGGATTGTGGCGAACATTTTCAACGCTCTGGCGCTCAGGGCTGACGGCACGGTCGTCGGCTGGGGAGACAACACCTACAACGAGTGCAACGTCCCTGGCGGCTTGAGCAACGTGGTGGCGATTGCGGCAAGTGGATACAGCGGTCTGGCGCTCAGGGCCGACGGCACGATCGTCAATTGGGGACTCGGTTCCGGCCAGGCCACCTTGCCGGCCATAGGGACCAATGTGGTGGCAATTGCGGCGGGCGGTTATCACAGTCTGGCGCTCAGGGCCGACGGCACGGTCGTCGGCTGGGGAGACAACAGCGTCGGCCAGCTCAACGTCCCGGCCAGCTTGAGCAACGTGGTGGCGATTACGGCGGGCGATTACCACAATCTGGCGCTAGAGGCCGACGGGACGGTCGTCGGCTGGGGATGGGACCAATACGATCAGACCAACATCCCCGCAGGCTTGAACGACGCGGTGGCGATTGCGGCGGGGTATGAGCACAGTGTGGCGCTCAGGGGCGACGGCACGGTCGTCGTCTGGGGAGACAACAGCGCCGGTCAGACCAATATCCCCGCCGGCTTGAACAACGTGGTAGCGATCGCGGCGGGCACTTGGCACAGTCTGGCGCTCACCGCCGACTGCAAGGTCGTCGGCTGGGGAGACAACACTTACGGCCAGACCACCATCTCCGCCGACTTGAACAACGTGGTGGCGATTGCGGCGGGCGATGACACCAGTCTTGCGCTCCAAGCCGACGGCAAGGTCGTCGCCTGGGGATACAACCTCTACAACGAGACCAACGTCCCCGCCGGCTTGAGCAACGTGGTGGCGATTGCGGCGGGCGATTTGCACTGTCTGGCGCTCAAGGCCGACGGCACGGTCGTCGGCTGGGGAGACAACACACTCGGCGAGACCAACATCCCGGCCAGCTTGAGCAACGTGGTCGCGATTGCCGCGGGCATGGACTATAGCCTCTTCCTGACCATCACCAACACTGGCGGATCCGACGAAAGCCAGAGTTTATCGTTTGTCACGGCGGAGATCCCTCATCGTGTGGGACCATTGATACAGAGCTGCACCGAGAACACCTTTAATGAACTGGCCCTTTCTGGCAGCGCACTGGACAATGCGGCCGTGTCGCTCTCCGGCGCCAAGGCGCTGCTGACTGCGGTGTTGGAACTGGGAATGCCCTACACTTTGGAGCGCGACGGTGTCTTGCATGGTTTCCTTTATGGCAGCGAATCTCTGATGGACACGGGCGTTGCCACCAACGTCCTGATGACCCAGATTGCCCAGCTCCAAACCAATGGGGCGCCCCAGGCACTCACAGAGGTGGCGGCACTCAGTTACCAGTGCTTTTCTGCCGAACTCAATACGTGCCTGAGCAATCTGCAAGCGACCGGCCAACCGGAAATCCCGCGCCTGGTGGGCCACACCCTGCGGCTGCTCGATCTGCTCTACGACGCTTGGACGCCGCCGGCGAATTCGCCGCCGTCGGCGCTGGAGATGTCCGGCCCAAGCAACGCGCCCTCCCTGGTTCTCTACGGCGAACCTTACATGTATTATACGCTGCAGTACAGCGACAATTTGAGCGTGCCCGTCTGGACCACGACCACCCTGACGAACTTGCAGGACGAGCAACCCATTACGCCGCCGTTGTCCGGCAGCCAGCACCGGTTTTACCGCGTGGCGCTGCCCGTGCCGTAACCACCGGCGATGCTGCAACGGTGATGACCAGCCGGCGACCGATCCAACTGGACCGGGCGGGACTTGCCGGAGTCGCTCCGGATGGACTGTGGCCCGTTTATGCCACAGGACTAGTTGAACCGGCAGTGTATAATGGCGGACATGAATTCCGCGCGCGAATGGCTTTTTCAATGCGTGACCTGGTTCTCCGCGGGGATATTGGCTGGCACCGCCCACGCAGACGGCTGGCAGATGAAGCAGCCGCCATTAACGACTCCCTGGACTGCTTTAGTGGATACCAATAATCCGCTGCCTGAATATCCCCGCCCGCAGATGGTCCGGAGCAACTGGTTGAACCTTGACGGCGTCTGGCAGTTTGAGCCGGGCATTACCAACAGCGACCCTGTGCCCACCAATCAAACATTGTCGGCGGAGATTCTGGTTCCCTATCCGATGGAGTCGGCCATTTCCGGAGTCATGCAATACAATGCCTGGTCCTGGTATCGGCGGACCTTCACCGTGCCCGCCGCCTGGAGCGGCAATCGCATCATTCTGCACCTGGACGCGGTGACCTGGCAGGCGCAGGTTTATATCAACGGCCACAGCCTGGGGATTCATTCTGGCGGTTATGATCCCATCAGTTATGACATCACGCCGTATCTGAGCGGGAGCGGCCCGCAGGAATTGATTGTGCGGGTATGGAGTCCGGAGGACAACGGCGGCCAGCCGCGCGGCAAACAGACGCTCTATCCGGGAGGAATCATGTACACTTCGGCCAGCGGCATTTGGCAGCCAGTCTGGCTGGAGCCGGTCGATCCCTCCGGCGCGCAGAATCTGGTGATCGTGCCCGATGTGGACCACTCCCTTCTCCGCCTGACCGTCAACACGTATGCGACCAGTGGCGTGAGCGTGTACGCCACGGTGCTGGTCGGCAGCACGGTGGTTACCGCGGTCAGCGGCCCCGCGGGGACGGAGTTGGACCTGCCTCTGCCCTATCCGAACTTGTGGTCGCCCGACAGCCCGTTCCTGTACGGCCTTCAAATCAGCCTGACCCACAACGGGGCGACCAACGACAGCGTGAGCAGTTACTTTGCGATGCGGAAAATCTCCACCAACGTCACCGCGGGCGTTCCGAGAATCTATCTCAACAACCAGCCAATCTTTGGGATAGGGCCGCTGGATCAGGGCTACTGGCCGGATGGGATTTACACCGCGCCGACGGACGACGCGCTTAAATTTGACCTCCAGGAGATAAAAGCCCTGGGATACAACACGATTCGCAAGCACGAAAAAGTGGAACGGCAGCGCTGGTATTACTGGGCCGACACGCTGGGGTTGATGGTGTGGCAGGACATGCCAACCTGCAATTCCTACACGGGCAATCCCAACCCGCCGGCGGTCAATCCGTTGCAATTCATCGCCGAATTGACCGCGTTGGTGACGAACCACTGGAACAGCCCGTCAATCATCATGTGGGACCTCTTTAACGAAGGCCAGGGCGAAGCGGGCAGCGGCAACGGCGTGGGCCAGACCAATACCGCCTATCTCGTCGGGTTGGTCAAGGGGCTGGACCCTTGGCGTTTGGTCAATGAGGCCAGCGGCGGCGCTTACTTTGGCGTGGGCGACGTCCTGGACAACCACAGCTATCCCGCGCCGGGCGATCCGAAGAGCGCGACGCAGGCGCCGGTGGACGGGGAATTTGGCGGCATTGGCCTGCTGGTGCCCGGCCATTTGTGGAATCCCGGCGCGGCCTTCATCGGCGATATTTTGGCCACCAATACAACGGCCTTCGCAACCATCTATGATTCCTACATTGACGACCTGATCGCTTACAAGCCCGGCGGATTGAATGCCGGCATGGAGACGCAAATCACCGACGTTGAAAACGAATGTGATGGCCTGCTTACATACGACCGCGTGGTCGTCAAGCCCGATCCCACCCGAATAAGTTATTCCAACCAAAAAGCCATCACGGGGCGGCTCAATGTCACGACCGGACTCATCACGGCAAATACCTTCACTGTTCCGGAGGATTACCTCGACTATTGGCCGTTGGACGAAACCAACGGAACCATCGCTGCGAACGCCACTGGCAACGGCAACGACGGAACGGTCGCCGGCGCCACCTGGTCCGCCGACGGCCAGAGCAATGGATGTTTGAGTTTCAATGGAGTCAATAATTATGTTCAGGCCTATTCCGACGTCGCCAATGATTTTAGCATCGCGTTCTGGGCCAAAACGACGGTCGCCGCCGGCGCGGGGACATGGCGCCAGGGGGAGGGGTTGGTGGACGGAAGCGTCGGCGAGGGCGCCAATGATTTTGGCACGGCGCTGGTCCAGAACCAAATTGCCTTTGGCACCGGCAATCCCGACACGACCCTCTTTTCCACCACGCCGGTCAATGACGGGCTGTGGCATTACTGTGTGGCGACGCGGGTGCAGTCCACCGGCGCCATGGAGCTTTACGTGGACGGCAGACTGGAAACGAGTGGCGCGGGCACGACGAACTTCTTGACAGCGCCGATTTACCTGCGCTTCGGCGGCATTCAATCGGGCGGAGGGTTTCTCAATGGCAGCCTTGATGCCATCAAGATTTACGGCAGGGCCTTGGGCAATTTGGAAATCGCCGCCCTTTACGAGGACGGCGCCGCGCCCTCTGGCGCGCCGAGCAATCTGACGTGCGTGGCCTTCAACGGGCAGGTGACGCTCAGTTGGTGGGAAGTTCCCGTCGCCACCAGTTACAACGTCAGCCGCTCCGTGGTCAGCGGGGGCCCTTACACCCTCATTGCCAGCGTGAGCACTCCCGGATACACGGACACCAACGTCGTCAATGGCGCGACTTATTACTACGTTGTTTCATCCGTGGATTCCGCCGGGGCTGGTCCCAACTCCAGCCAGGTCATCTCGGGCCCGATCCTGCAGCATCGTTACAGCTTCACCAGCGATGCTTCCGATTCGGTCGGGGGCGCGAACGGGACGCTGATGGGCAACGCCCAAATTGTCAACCACGCTCTTTATCTGCCGGGGGGAGCGGCCTCCGGCGCCACGGATGACTCGTACGTGGCTTTGCCCGATGGAATTGTTTCCAATGACAACTCGCTGACGGTTGAAACCTGGCTGACGGATAATGCGGGGGCGATTTGGGCGGAGCCTTGGAGCTTCGGTGACAGCAGCAGCGGCCCGGGCAATCCTCCCGGCAACGGCACCTACTACATCGGGCTGGTCCCGCATAGTGGGGAGAATGATTTGAGGGCGGCCTTCAACAATGACGCGAGCGAGATTGATGTCATAGATTCATCGGGCCCCTTGCCGTTAAACACGGAGCAATACGTCGTCGTCACCTACGACGCCCCCAGCGCGACGGCCACGCTGTATCTCAACGGCGTCCAGGTGGGCGTGGCGAATGTCCCCGCAGACCATGAACCGTCCTTGTTGGGAGATACCTACAACGATTGGCTCGGACGGGACCAGTTTGGCGCCGATCCCACATTTGCCGGCAGCGTGGACGAGCTGCGTATATGGAATGCCGCCGTTTCGCCCTTGTATATTACTCTGAGCACTCTGGCCGGCCCAAATGTATTGGTGACAAATCTGACGCCGGCGTCGGTCAGCGTTACGGCCAGCAATACCACCATGATGACAGCCCAATCCCAACAAGCCATGGTCAGCGCCTTCTTTCCACAAGTCTCCAATTCCAGCGTGTCCATACCCGAATCCAGTCCCGTCTGGACGAGCAGCAACCCGGACGTTCTGACGGTGGATGCCGGCGGTTTGATCACGGCTGTCGGCGGCGGCTCGGCGACCATCAGCGCCACGGTCGGCGGCGCCACCGGAACCAGCGATTCAATCTCCGTCCCATTGGCTGCGCCAACCATTACGCAACAACCCCTTCCTCTGAACCGGTATGCGGGCGGGTCGGCGGTTTTTACCGTCACCGCCACGGGCGGAGATTTGAGCTACCAATGGAGCAAAGGAACCGCGAAGATACCGGGCGCGACCAATGCCACACTGGCTCTGACCGGCCTCGCCGCGGCCAATTCCGGCAGTTACAGCGTTAAGGTATCCAACCCGCTGGGAAGCACCTACAGTGTCGCGGCGGCTTTGATCGTCACTGCGCCGGAGCTCGTTCACCGGTGGTCGTTTAATGAAACCGGCGGGAGCACAGCCTACGATTCGGTTGGAGGCGCCAATGGGACGCTGATGGGGGGCACTTACTTTGCCAGCAATGCGGTTCAGATGCCGGGGGGCAATGCCAGCGCCGGAAATTACGTGCAATTTCCCAATGGAATTCTGGTGGGTGACAACGCGGTGACGATTGAAACGTGGCTGACGGATAATGCGGGAGCGATTTGGGCGGAGCCGTGGTGCTTCGGCGGCGGCACCGCCGGGCCAAATGCCGGCGACCAAACAACAAACTACATTAGTTTTATTCCGACCAGCGGTGACGGCGACATGAGGGCAGCTTTTAAACTTCTCAACGAAGAAGACGTAGTGTATCCCTATACCACAATGCCGCTGAATACAGAGGAGGATGTGGTTTTGACTTATGATAATACAACCACGACCGCCGCTCTGTATCTCAATGGCGTCCGCGTCGGAGTTAATACCAGCATCAATATCACCCCCGCGGACTTGGGGAATACTTACAATAACTACCTTGGGCTTGACGAGTGGGATGATCCCCTTTTTCAAGGCAGCATCGATGAACTCCGCGTCTATAACGGGCCGTTGACGCCAGCGGACGTCGCCAACAACCACATTGCGGGTCCCAATACGCTCGTCAGCCCGGGTTCAGCCAGCAAACTGACATTGGGTGTCACGCGCTCCGGCTCCAATATCGTGCTAAGCTGGACGCTGGGAACCCTTCTACAGGCCCCCTCCGTGCTTGGGCCGTGGACGACTAACAGCGTGGCCGTTTCGCCTCTCACGGTCGCCGCGACGCGAGCCGCCCAGTTCTACAGAATTGTGCTCAATCCGTGACTTCATTCCCGGGGCGGGTTTCACAACCGCGTCGGCAACGTCCAAGCATTTCCGCCAACGTTTTGCCTTTGCATAAAGCTCCCATCGCGCATTTCTGATCTGTAGTGCAAACCGCGACAGCCAACCAGAGGTTTCCGTGACTATACAGCGCCGCCTGACAGCGATAAAGATTGAGGCATGACCGCCAAACTGGATGCCAAAATAAACTCCAATACCAACAAAACTCAACACAGTCTGATGGCCCGCTCGGCCCTTCAGAGCTCCCTTGAAACCGCGGGGCATTTACGCCTGATCCGGGGCAAGTTCTCCCTGGCAGGCTGTCTGGCCGCGCTCCTGGCCGCCGGCGCTTTCTGCCTCCCGAATTCCGCCCGCGCCGTTTCTTTGCTTCCTGTTTTTACGACCAACCCGACTTCGCAATCCGGGGCCGCCGGCAACAACTATACCTTCAGCGTGAACGCCTCAGGCGCCACATCCTATCAATGGTATTATGTTTTCAACGGGGTCACTAACTTGATCTCCGGCGCGACAAGCACGTCCTACGCAGTCATAGGAACTTATGCCAGCCAGGGAGACTATTTTTGCGTGGCCAGTAACGCCTATGGCATGGCGAGCAGTTCCGTGGCCATTTTGGGCGTCAGTTACAGTTGGACTTACTATGGATATGGCTCCTCCTACCAATACTACAGCGTGCCTAGCGGGGCGACAAACCTGGTCGTCGATGCTTACGGCGCGGGGGGCGCTTCCGGCGGCTACGATTCGACTGTTGGTGGCGGTGCTCCGGGGTATCGAATTCGCATCTGGGGCGTGGCGGGTGTCAACAGCGGCGGCACAGTCACCATCGGCACAGGCAGTTATGGCTACGGCGGTGGGTCCTCAATTGATTGCGGCGGCGCGGGCGCCGGCGGCTATTCGTGCTGGGGCGCATTGGGCGGCAGCGGTGCCAACGCCGGTTGTACTGGCACTTCGGGCGGGGGCGGTGGCGGCGGGGGCGCCACCTATGTCAATTTCCCTTCGGCGCTGTCTTATCCGACTCTGGTTTTGGGCGGCGCGGGGGGCGGGGGCGGCGGCGGCATTAACCGCGGCGGTCCCGGCACGGGCGGTGGATCTTCAGTCCTTCACAGTTCGTCGGGATACTATCCCAGCGCTTATAGTGGCTCGGCCGGCGCCGGCTGTTCGTGTGATGGCGGCGGCGGTGGGGGCGGCGGCGGCGGTATCTGGACCTCGGTCGGCGGCGGCGGGTTCGGAACCGGAGACTATATTGGCGGCGGTGGCAATGGCGGTTACTCGTTCCTGCCGGACAACCTTGCGCCCTCGGGCAACAGTTGGAATTGGACTTACCCAGACCAGTCTCAAAGCACGGCTAGTTGCGCGTTTCGTCCCGGACCCCTGGCGAGAATCTCGATGCCCGGCGCCATCGTCGCGGTGGTTTCAGGTCATAGCCTGACGTTGACGGCGCAGGTGTTTACACAAGACACAATCAGCTATGTCTATTGGTATAAGAACGGTTCTCTTTACTCCTCGGCGGGGGCGTCTTCCCTGGGCAATAATGCCTACAGCTCATCGGTGAATCTTGGAACCACCTATAGCAATGGCGACGTATGGACGGTTCAAGTCCAGACTACCGCTTCTTTGTATTATAGCGGCACGATTAACCCCGTCGCCAACAGCATGTCTTCCACAATTGCCGTGCTCAATCCTCCCGTGATCGCCACGCAACCGGCGAACCAAACCGCGGCCAGCAGCAGCAACGCGACATTCACGGTGACGGCCAGCGGCACCGCCCCGCTCGCTTACCAATGGTTCTATGCCTCCGCCGGGGCGACCAACCTGATAGGGGGGGCCACCAACGCAACCTGCTCGTTGATCGGTGTCTGGGCGAACAACGCGGGCAGTTACAGTGTCGTCGTAACCAATGTTTACGGCAGCGTTACCAGCAGCGTGGCGACCCTCACTGTCAATAAATCCACTCCTGTCGTGAGCCTCTGGCCCACCGCCAGTTCGCTCACCTATGGCCAGGCGCTGTCTTCTTCGACGCTGAGCGGTGGTGATGCAACGGTAGGTGGCGCGTTCGGGTTCACCTCCGGTTCAACCGTCCCGCCGGTCGGCACCAATTTGGCGTCGGTGACATTCACGCCCACCGACACAACCAACTACAATAGTGTCAGTGGTTTGATCAGCGTTGTCGTCGTCAAAGCGGCGCCCGTGGTGACGGCGTGGCCCGCCGCCAGCGGCATAACTTATGGACAACCCTTGTCGGCTTCGACGTTGTCCGGCGGGAGCGTTTCTACCGGCGGCAGTTTCGCGTTCGCCTCGCCGACAACAATGCCGGGCGCAGGCACCTACTATGCCTCGGTGATCTTTACCCCCGCCTCTTCGGCCGATTACAATTCCGTCACGGGCACGGTGAGCGTGGCGGTGGCCAAGGCGACGTCGACTGTGACGTGGCCCAGCGCCACCGGCATTGCCTACGGTCAGTCATTGGCGGCTTCCGTGCTGGCCAACGGCATAGCCTCGCCCGCGGGCGCTTTCGCTTTTGCGTCGCCATCGACCCGGCCTTCCGCCGGCCCCTACGCCGCTTCAGTGATCTTTACGCCGTCGGATAGCACGGACTATGGCACGAGCAATGGAACGGTCAGCGTGACGGTGAGCAAAGCGACGCCCATCGTCTCCACCTGGCCCTCGGCCAGCGACATTGTTTATGGCCAGCCATTGTCGGCCTCGGTGCTCACCAACGGGAGCGCCTCGACAGGCGGCGCTTTCACATTTGATTCGCCCACGAACATACTGGATGCGGGCACCAACTCGGTTTCCGTAACCTTCACGCCCGAAGATTCCGCGGATTACAACTCAACCAACGCGCTGGTGAGTGTGGTTGTGGCTCCCTCTCCGCAGTTCCTCACCATCCAATTGCAGATGACCAACGCGATGATACCGCTCAATCAATTCACCAATCCAATCCCCATCACCGCCACGGCCAACTCCGGTCTGCCGGTGACGCTGTCGCTGACCGTTGATAGCGCCGCCTACCTGACCAACAACTTGCTTGAGAGCATCCAACAAGCCGGCACGGTAACTATTATCGCCACCCAACCCGGAAACACCAACTACCAGGCGGCCGTGCCGGCGACCAACACGTTTGACGTGACCTTGAACAACCAGACGATCAGTTTCGACACCATCGCCAATCAGATCGCGACCAATGCGCCGGCGCCGTTGACCGCCACCGCCAGTTCATCGTTGCCAGTCACCTTCACGGTATTGAGCGGGCCGGCGACACTGGATACCAATGGCGGCAGTTTAGACTTGACGGGCGCCGGCACCGTGTTTGTCGAGGCTTCCCAGACTGGGGACGGCACCAACTACAATCCCGCCGCTCCGGTGATTCAGAGCTTTCAGGTCAGCCTGGCCGGTTCGCCGATCACGTGGGTTTCGACCCTGGTTAAGACCTACGGCGACCCCCTGTTCACACTGGAGCCGGTGTCGAACTCCGTTTCCGTGGACAGCTACACCAGTTGGAACACCAATGTGGCGATCGTGGCCGGCAGGGACGTGACCATTGTGGGGAGCGGCACCGCCGTCATCGCGGCGTCGGATGAGGGCGACAATCTGTACGCCGCGGGCGCCGTTGAACTGACGCTCACGGTCAATCCCGCCACGCCGACGATCACCGGGCTTGCGGCCAGTGCGATCACTTTCGGCGACACCCTGGCCGACTCGACTTTGAGCGGAGCCGCCACTTTCCGCGACAATACCATGCCCGGCAGCATCGGCAGCACCCTGCCCAATTCAACTTTGGGCGGCACCTTCGCCGTCGGCGCCAATACGGTGCCCGGCAGCTTCGCGTTCGTTGCTCTTTTGACGACCGCGCCAAGCGCTGGCACCAACAACGAGTCGGTGATCTTCACGCCCGACGACACGACAAATTACAACAGCGTTGTTTCGACAGTCAGCTTGGTCGTGGCCCAAGCCACGCCGACCATCACGGATTTGCCTCTGACGCTGCCCATAATCTTCGACCAGAGCCTCGCGGCCTCGGCGCTGATCGATGGCAGCGCGTCGGTATCCGGCAGCTTTGCGTTCGCGGACACCAACGCAACCCCTGCCAACGCGGGGACATACTCCGCATCGATCGTGTTCACGCCCGACAATCCCAATTACGCCGTGGTCACCACCACTGTGAACGTGGAAGTGAACCATGCGACACCAGTCATATCCTGGCCGGTCGCCACGCTGATCAATTATGGCAATCCCTTGTCGGCCTCGGCGTTGAACGGAGGCAGCGCCAGCACGGCCGGCGGCTTTGCCTTCGCCGATCCGAATACTCTGTTAAACGTCGGCACCAACTTCGCCGTGGTCGTCTTCACGCCCAATGACTCCACCGACTACGCGAGCGCGCTCGGCAGTGTGGCCGTGCCGGTGGCCCAGGGTCTGGTGGAAATCACGCTCCTGCCGACCGCCTCCGCCATTACCTACGGCCAAAGCCTGGCCTCCTCGGTTTTGAGTGGCGGCGATGCCACTGTCGGCGGCAGCTTTGCCTTTGCAAACCCCAGCATCATCCCGGCTGACGCGGGAAGCTTTAATGCAACCGTCTTGTACACCCCAACCAACTCCAGCTACTCGGTGATGACGACCAATGTCATGGTCACGGTGAACAAGGCGACCGCGACGGTTGCGCTTGCGGGCACTAACCAGAACTACGATGGCACGGCGAGAACGGTGACGGCCACCACGACACCCGAGGGGTTGACTGTGAATATCACCTACAACAGTTCGTCCACCGCTCCGATTGCCGCGGGGAGCTATACGGTAGTGGGGATCGTCACCGATTCCAATTATACCGGCTCGGCGACCGGCACACTGCTCATTGCCAAGCTCCCGCTCACCGTGGTTGCCAATGACGTGATGCGCCGCTATGGCGAAACAAACCCGGTGTTCACCGTTGTCGGCAACGGCTTTGCCACCGGCGAGGGCCTGGCGAACCTTTCCGGGACATTAAGCTTTACCTTTGAGGATACCAACGCATCCGTGGTCACTGTGGATACCAACACTCCCGCCGGGATTTACACAATCATTCCGGGCAGCTTGACCTCGTCCGATTACACAATCAACTTCACCAGCGGCACCCTGACCGTCGTGCCGGCAATCCTGGGAGTGACCGCGGGCAGCAAGACCAACGTCTATGGCTCCCCCATGCCGGCCTTGACGTTTGTTTATCAGGGCTTCGTCAATGGGGAAAACAGCAACGTCCTTTCCGGCAGCCCCGCATTGAGCACCGTCGCGACCTCCGCCAGCACTGTGGCTGGCAGCCCTTACGTGATTGTCATCACCAACGGCTCCCTGATCGCCACCAACTATGCTTTCCACTTCACAAACGGGTCATTCACGGTGCTCCCGGCGCCACTGGCCGTGACCGCGAGCAATGCCACCTCACCTTATGGCGCAACGCTTCCCGCGCTGACGGGCACGTTCGTGGGAGTCACCAACAATGATAATCTGACGGCAACCTTTGTCACCTCGGCTACCAGCGCCAGCCCGGCCGGCACTTACAACATTACCCCAGTCATTAGTGATCCGGCGGGCGCGCTGCCCAATTACACGGTCACCACCAACATCGGCACGTTGACCGTGAACACCGTGGTTTTAACAGTAACAGCCGACAACCAAACCCGGCTTTACGGGCAGACCAACCCCGTCCTGACAGAAAGCTACAGCGGTTTTGTCAACGGCGATACTCCGTCCAGCCTGACTGTGGCCCCAACGGCAACCGCCGGCGCGGACCCATCGTCGTGGCCGGGAACGTACTCGATTGTCCCCGCTGGTGGCGTGTCGCCTAATTATACCTTCACTTATAGCAACGGCACATTGACCGTGACAAAAGCCCCTCTGACCGTGTTGGGGAACAGCACCAACCGCGCCTACGGCCAGAACAACCCCGCGTTCACTGCCACCATTACTGGCGCGGTTCCCGCCGACGACCTTAGTGCCGGTTTCAGCACTTCGGCAACATCCACAAGTCCCCCTGGCACCTATACAATTGCCCTTTCGGTCAATGATCCTTACGACAGGCTCGGGGCGTATAATGTAACTCTCAGAAGTGGCTTGTTGACAGTCACGCCGGCTGTGCTGACGGGCCAGGCGCAGAGCATGAGCAGGGAATATGGTCAAACAAACTCGCCCTTCTCTGTTGCTTATTCAGGCTTCGAAAACTATGAAAACACCAATGTTCTGGCCGGGTCCTTGACCTTCGCCTGCGTGGACAACAACGGCATCCCCACAGGGCCATTCACAACGCCGGGAGCTTATCCTATTCATGTCGTCAGCGGCCAGTCCAATTCAAATTACAGCGTCCATTACACCGATGGAACGCTGACCGTGACGCCGGCGCCGCTCCTGGTTGCAGGCAATGGCGCCACCCGTGTCTATGGCGCCACAAATCCGCCGTTCAGCGCAACGATCACGGGTTTTGTCAACAACGAAGATTCCAACGTGTTGGGAGGAGCATTGGTGGTGAGCACGCCGGCAACGCCCGCCAGCCCGGTTGGAAGCTATGCTGTTGTTCCCGGCGGGCTAACCTCGACAAACTATGCCATTACTTTCACAAACGGCACCCTCTTAGTGACTCCAGCCGCCCTGTCTGTAACGGTTCAGAGCCAAACCCGCGTTTATGCGCGGCCAAATCCAACTTTGACGGGAAGCATTGCCGGCTTGCTCAACGGGGATGACATTACTCTCAGCCTCACGACATCCGCCTTGGCGTCAAGCCCGGTGGGAACCTATTTAATCCAAGTGGCCCTCATTGACATCGGCGGCGCTCTTGGAAACTATCTCGTCTCCACCAATCCCGCCTCCTTGACAGTCACCAAGGCCTCCTTGCTCGTGTCGGCTGATAATCTGGCCCGCGCCTATGGCGCGACCAATCCGCCCTTGACGGCCAGCTACAGCGGATTTGTCAATAACGACACCACCAACGCTGTCTCCGGCCAACCGGTGTTGAGCACGACCGCGGTTACAAACAGCATCGTAGGAGAGTATCCGATCACAATTGCTTCCGGCACTCTAAGTGCCGTCAATTATATGTTCACACTCTCCGACAGCCAGTTGGCCGTGACGCAGGCCGTGCTCACGGTTACGGCGGCCAACCGGCAGCGCGAGTACGGGACCACCAATCCCGTCCTGACCTTTGCTTACAGCGGGTTTGTCAACGGCGAGGACACCAATGTGATCAGTGGCAGCCCGGAGATCAGCACAACGGCGGATATCAACAGCCTGGTCGGAACGTACGCCATCGTGGTGACCAATGGGACGCTGGAGGCGACAAACTATTCCTTCGAGTTCGTCAATGGAACCCTTTCGGTCGGACAGGCGCTTTTGACCGTCGTTGCCGACAATCAAACCAGAGTTTACGGCGCACTGAACCCCACGCTGACGGTCCATTACGTAGGCTTCATGGACGGCGATAACAGCGGCGTTTTGAGCGGCAGTCCGAGCGTGACAACAGCCGCGACAACCAACAGCGTCGTTGGCGCCTATTCGATCGTCGTCGGGCAAGGCACGCTGGCCTCGATCAACAAATATGCTTTCACCTTTACCAACGGCACCCTCACCGTCACGCAAGCGCCAATGACCGTGATTGTTGACAACCAAAGCCGCGTTTATGGCGCGACCAATCCGACTTTGACCGGTTCGATTGTTGGCATGGCCGCGGGAGACAACTTTGGCCTGACATTTGCCACGACCGCAACGCCCGCCTCCGTTGTCGGGCAGTACGACATCACCCCATCCATTAGCGATCCATCGGAACGTTTGTCCAACTACCTCGTCACCACCAATGCGGGAACACTCACCGTCACCCCGGCGGCATTGGTCGTCACCGCCAGCAATCTAAGCTCGGTCTATGGCTCTTCCATTCCGACATTGAGCGGGGCCTTGACCGGAATAGTAAACGAAGACAATATCATTCCCAGCTTTACAACCGTCGCGACTTCGGCCAGTGCCGCTGGAACCTACGCCATCACGCCAATTCTCAGCGATCCGGACAACAAGCTGCCAGACTACACGGTCACCACCAATGACGGCACGCTGACCGTGGCGTCGGCGCCGCTCCTGGTGGAGGCTGACAACCAAACCCGGTCTTACGGCCAGACGAATCCTTCATTCACGTTTAGCTATGTTGGTTTTGTTAACGGCGACACCTCCGCATCTCTGACAGCTTTGCCGTCCGCCACCACAACCGCCAAAAATGGATCGCCGCTGGGAACTTATCCCATCATTCCCTCCGGCGGCTCATCTTCAAACTATTCTCTGAGCTACTCGCGCGGCGTGCTGACAGTCACGAAGGAGCAATTGACGGTCACCGGCAACAACGCCAGCCGCGCCTACGGCGCCCCGGATCCGCAGTTTACCGCGACAGTGACCGGGTTGATTCCAGGAGACGACATTACGCCGATCTTCAGCCCCGACGCGGACATCACAAGCGCGCCTGGGGTGTACGACATTGAAATTGACCTGAACGACCCGTTGGGGCGGCTGGGATTGTATAACGTGACCTTGATCAGCGGCATTCTGACGGTGACCAACGCCGCATTGACCGGCACGGTCGCCAGCGCCAGCCGGAGTTACGGACAGACCAACCCTGTCTTTACCGTGCGCTACACCGGGTTTGCGAACGGCGACACCTCAAACATCTTGAGCGGAACCACCACCTACTCATGCTTGGACAGCAATAATGTCCCCGTCGGCACGAACACCACGGTGGGTTCCTATCCCATTCATGTTGTCTCCGTCCAGTCCGCCCCCAATTACACCGTCCATTACGTGGATGGAACGCTGGCAGTGACACCGGCGGTCTTGCTGGTATCGCCGGAGAACCTAAGCCGCCTGTATGGAACGACCAATCCCACCCTGACAGCCAG
>JBEKSF010000075.1:0-28550 GCA_049517295.1 Verrucomicrobiota bacterium | reverse complement strand
ATACCCATCTTCGCCAAGGTGTCGTTGAGTTTAAAGGTCGATTCCAATTTGAATCTGGGCAGGAAAACCTCGACTTTCTGCCAGCTCATTTGGCGCAAAGTGACCGAGAGCAGCGCGGGCGTCAGGCTCTTTTCCAACATGCCGCAGCCGTTGATAGTGCGTGGCAGAGTGCGCATGGAGAAGCTGAACAGTAACGGGGGTGAAAGGCCGCCACCGAAACCGTAAGAAAGGCAATTGTTTTTTGGCAGGTTTTCATAGCAGTCAAGTGTATGCAGGAGGCGTGCCAAGCGGATATCCCTTGGACGAACTTGCGGCAGCGGTTTTCTTCCGCGCAGGAATTGCTCGAAATTTGCGGCACCGAGCGCAGTTTTTGCGCGACGGCGTTCTACGTGTAATCATTGAATTTTCAGCCTTGGGCCTTATTCTTTTCCGCGGTGTATCGTCCGAACCTGTGGATCATTCTGCCCTTTGGCCTGTTGCTGCTGTGCATGGCTGTGTTGCCTCTCCGGCGGCCGGAGTGGTGGGAGCGGCATTACGCAAAAGTCTCCCTCTTTTTCGCCGCCGTCACGCTCGGCTATTACCTGTTTGTTTTGCCCCAGGCGGCGCGGCAAACCGTCGGGCGCACCGCCTGGGATTACGCCGGGTTCATCATCCTGATCGGCTCGCTTTACGTCGTTGCTGGCGGCATCCACATCAGTGTCAAGGCGGAGCCGACGCCGGCGTTGAACACGGCGTTTCTGGCGCTGGGCGGCTTGATAGCTAATCTGCTGGGCACCACGGGCGCTTCCATGCTTTTGATCCGCCCCTGGCTGCGGCTCAACCACTACCGGGTCGCGGCCCATCATCTGGTTTTCTTCATCTTTATTGTGTCCAACGTCGGCGGGGGCCTCACTCCCATTGGCGACCCGCCGTTGCTGGTCGGATTTGTCAAAGGTGTTCCCTTTTGGTGGGTGGGCCAACACTGCTGGCCAATGTGGCTGTGCGCGATGATTTTTCTGCTTGCCGTTTTTTACTTCCTTGACCGGCGCAACTACGCGCCCTCCCCTCAGGAGGTGCGCGCGCAACTGGCCGAGACGGAACACCGATTGCGCTTTGAGGGCTTGGGAAACACCGTCTTTCTGGCGGTCATAATCGCGTCGGTTTTCCTGCCCGGTCCGCCTATTGTGGGTCTGAGCGTGATGCTGTGCGCGGCGTCCGCCTCGTACTTGACGACAGGCCGGGGCATTCATCAGGCGAATCATTTCAGTTTCCGTCCCATCATTGAAGTGGCGGTCCTGTTCTTCGGCATCTTCATGACGATGATGCCTTTGCTGGACCGCCTGCTCAACGTGGGGAGGAACCTGTCGCCCGGGCAGGTCTATTGGTCGTCGGGGGCGCTTTCTGGTTTTCTTGACAGCGCGCCTGCCTATCTGGCGTATTTCAGCGCGGTGCTGGGAGCGCCCGCCCCCCGGCTCGTGGCGCCACTGCTCGGCCAGGCGGGCGGGGCGATCTCGGCCTTGAGCGTGGGCACGGTCATGTTCGGTGCGTTGACCTACCTTGGCAACGGGCCCAACCTCCTGATCAAATCCATCGCCGACCATCAAAAAATCGATTCCCCATCTTTCCTGGCTTATTTGTTCAAATGGGCTGTGCCGCTGCTGGTGCCTCTGCTAATAATATTGTGGCTGCTGTTTTTCAGATAACGGATGCGACTGGTCTATAACATAATATTCGCCTTGTTTTTCTGGCTGAGCGCGCCGTGGTACTTCGTGAAGATGAGCCGGCGGCCCAACTGGCGTCCCGGCTTTTGGCAACGGTTCGCCTTTTATGGGCCGGAACTCAAGGCCGCCATCGGCTCACGCCCTGTCCTCTGGCTCCACGCCGTCAGCGTCGGGGAAGTGGGGGTCTGTCTTCAATTGATTCGCTCACTGGAGCCGCGCCTGCCGGCCTTTCAATTGGTCGTGTCCACCACCACCTCCACCGGCATGGGCGAATTGCGGCGCAACTTGCCGCCGCATATTCCGCGCTTCTACTATCCGGTCGATTTCCCCGGCGTCGTGCGCCGGGCCATGAACACCATCGGCCCCCGCGCGATCATTTTGGTCGAGGCGGAATTGTGGCCCAACTTCCTGTGGCAATCCCTGGACCGCCGGGTCCCTCTCTTTTTGGTGAACGCCCGCCTTTCCGAGCGTTCGTTTCGCAATTATCGCCGGTTCGGCTTCCTCTTTCGCCCGATCTTTTCCAAATTTCAGGCCGTCGGCTGTCAGGAGGCGGGAGATGCCGACCGGTTGTGGCAACTGGGCTTTGCCCCGTCGGCGGTGCGCGTGGTGGGAAACCTCAAATTCGACGCCGCCCAACCGGACGAGCGTCCAGGCGTGGACGTGCCGGCCCTGCTGCGACAAATCGGCGTCAATACTAACTCAAAAATCCTCGTCGCCGGCAGCACCCATCCGGGCGAGGAAGCGATACTCGCGGAACTGCTGTCCCGATGGCGCCGCCGTTTCCCGGACTTGTTCCTGATTTTGGTTCCGCGCCATTTCGAGCGCGCCAAGGAGGTTGGGCAGGAACTGGCCGCGCGCGGGATTCGTTTTGTCTATCGCAGCGACATTGCGCCCGGAAAGGAATTCGCCCCGGGTCAAGTCGAATGTCTGCTCGTCAACACCACCGGCGAGCTGCGGTCCTTTTACCAGCACGCCGCCGTTGTGTTCGTCGGCAAGAGTTTGACGGCCGGCGGCGGCCAGAATCCGATCGAGCCGGCCGCCTTGGGCAAGGCCGTGGTTTTTGGGCCGATGATGCAGAACTTCACCCCGATCGTCCGCGCCTTTTTGGCCGCCCAGGCCGTCATCCAGGTGCGCGACGCGGCGGAATTGGAACGGGCCGTGGCTGAGTTGTTGGGCGACGAGCGGCAACGTTCCGAATTGGGCGCGCGCGCGCTGGCGGTCGTGCGGCAAAACCTCGGCGCAACCGAGCGCACCGTCCAATGGATCGTTGAGCGGCTGCAAAGCCAGCCGGGCCAGTGATCCGCGCCCTCACTGCTTTTGCTCCCAGCCCCCGCCCAGCGCCTTGCAGAGGGCGACTAAATCGGTCGCGATGGCGTGGTCGCTTTGGACCAGGGCGTCCTGGCTTTCGTAAAGCGCCCGCTGGGATTCCAGCACGCGCAGGAAATCAGCCAGGCCGTTGCGATAGAGGTCGCGCGCCAACTCCACCGCCCGCTGGTTGTCCCGCACCCCGCGCGCCAGGGATTGACGCCGGATCTGCTCGCGCGCGTAGGCCGTGAGCGCGTTCTCAACCTCTTCAAACGCCGCCAGCGCCGTTTGCTCGTAATTGGCCAGCGCCTCCTCCTGCCGCGCCGTCTGCGCGTGGATATTGGCGCGGATGCGGCCGGCGTCAAAAATCCGCCATTGCACCGCCGGCCCGGCCGTCCAGTAGCGGCTGCCGGCGGTGAACCAATCCCCGGCGCTGATGCTTTGCAGCCCGATGTCGCCAGTCAACGAGAATTTTGGAAACAGGTCCGACGACGCCGCGCCGATGCGCGCCGTCGCGGCCGCCAACTGGCGCTCGGCCCGCTGGATGTCGGGCCGCCGCAACATCAGGTCCGCCGGCAGCCCGACGGGCACGGCGGGCGGCGGGAAGGGCAGGGGAGTATCGGCGGACAATTCCGCCACCAACGCGCCGGGCGGCTGGCCCAACAGCACGCCCAGATGATATGCCGCCGACTGGAAGCCGGTCTCAAGCGACGGCACCTGCGCCTCGGTCGATGCCAGGAGAGAGTCGGCCTGTTCGACGTCCAATTGGCTGGTCAGGCCCTTGTTGTAAAGGTCGCGCGTCAACGCCAGAAGCTCCCGCTGCGCCTTGATGTTGTCGCGCGCGATGCCCAGGCGGCGCTGCATCGCCCGCGCCTGAACGTAGTTGCGAGCGACCTCGCCATACAAGGAGACCAGCAGATCGCGGCGCCCAAATTCAGCGGCGGCGATGTCGGCGGCGGCGGCTTGGACGGCGCGGCGCGTGCCGCCAAAAATGTCCAGTTCCCAGGCAGCATCGAAGCCTACCTGATACACGTTGGCGTCGAGCGGAATGGGAGGCGGAATGGGGGGAAAGCCTTGGGCGCTATATCGCTCGCGCGTGTAGGAGCCGGTGGCGTTGAGGGCGGGCCGGGCGCTGGCGGCGGCGATTCCCAGGGCGGCACGGGCCTGGCGCACGCGCGCCCAGGCCGCGCGAAGGGTTATGTTTGACTGGGCGGCGCGGGCGATGAGCGAATCCAGTTCGGGGTCGTTGAAGGTTTTCCACCATGACGCGCCGGCGGCCGGGAGATTGGTTTCGCCACCGGCCAGCGCCGAGGACCATTGTTCAGGCGCGGCGGTTGTGGGCGGATGATAATCCGGACCGACGGTGCAGCCGGCAAGCAGCGTCGCGGTCAAAACGAACGGCAGGATGCGCGCGGGTGAATTCATGCGGTGCGGGCCTGGCGCCGGTTGGCAGCGTCAATCAGGCCGAGTATCGTATCGACGGTGGCGTCTTCACCCATGGCCGAGTTCAACATGGCGTGATAGAGGTGGCGGGTGGGCCATTCGGCTTTGTAATAGTGCCGGATGAATTCCCGCCGCTCGCCATCAACGGTATCGACCAAGCGCACGGCTTCGGCTTCATTTTTTACTTCAGCCAGGACGCGCTGATACTTGTAGTCGCGCGGCGCGTAGAGAAACACACAGTAGATGTCCGGCCGGTCGCGCAGAAAATAAGCGGCTGCGCGGCCGACAATGACGCATTGCCCTTGCCTGGCGGCGTCGTCGATGACTTGCTGGGTCAGAGAGATCAGCCGGTCGGCATCGACAATATCGGCGTCGGGCAGGCCGACGCTGCGTTCGTGGCTGCCGCGCCAGAAAACTTTGGCCAGACGATAGCCCCAGGAATCGATCCGCTCCTCGCGCCCCTTGCAGGCCTCGGCGGTGACCCTGGCCAGCTTGGCGATTTCCTCGGTCAGCGCGTGGTCCAGCAGCCTCCAACCGAGCCGGGCGGCGATCTTTTCGGAGACGGCGCCGGCGCCCGCTCCAAACTCGCGTTCAATGACCAGAATTCGTATCATTTGATGCGGCGTTGAGGGTTAGTGCGCGCCCAGGGCGGGGCCCGCGGGTTTGACGTATTTCAAGAACCAAACAGCGACCGCGCAGCCGATGCCCATCCACATAAACGAGTAAAACAGGTCGATGAACGCCCAATAACCGGCCTGCTGGTGGAGCACGTTGTAGAGGATGGCCTGGGCCCGCTCCCGCGCATCGACCGCGCTGTATCTTGTTTGAAGGAAATGTTGGAGCGAACCCACGTGCTGGCGATAAATCGGGCTTAGGGGCGAGTAGCGCGCCGTCATAAACACCTGGTGCGATTGCGAAAAGCGCTCCAGCATCGTCGCCACAAAGGAAATCCCAACGCTGCCGCCAATGTTGCGCACCAAATTCTGAATGCCGGCGGCATTGCCAATTTGATCGTTGCGCAATGTCGCAAGGGACACCGTCGTCAACGGCACAAATATGAAGCCCGCTCCAAACCCGTTGAGGATGTTGGCCGGAACAATGTTGCTCATCGAGACCTGCAGCGTCAGGCGCGCAAACAGAAAAACCGACGCCGAGAAAATGATGAAACCCATCGCCGCCAGCTTCCGTCCGCCCAGCCGTCCGATCAACGACCCCACCACCAGCAGCGCGCAGAAGGCGCCCACGCCGCGCGGGCTGACGGTCAGCCCGGCGTCCAGCGCCGTGTAGCCCATGAGGGTTTGCAAGAACAGAGGCTGCAGCGTGACCATGCCGTAGATGGCGGCTCCAAATAGAAAAAACAACCCGCACCCGATGCCGAAGTTGCGGTTTTTCAGGATGCGCAAATTGACGATCGGCTCCTTGGCGCGCAATTCCCAACAAACAAACGCCAGAAGCGAACCCACCGAGATGCCCGCCACCCATCGCAGCCACGGCGCCCCGAACCAACCCACTTCCTGACCCTTGTCCAGCGTGATTTGCAGCGCGCCCAGTCCCACCGCCATCAAGCCGAAGCCGATGCCGTCGATGCGCCCGGGCCGCGCGTTGCGAATGTAGGGCGGGTCCTCGACCACCAGGGAGATGAGGAAGATCGCCAGTATGCTCACCGGGATATTGATGTAAAAGGCCCAGCGCCACGACCACGTATCGGTGAGCCATCCGCCGAGAGTCGGGCCGAGAATGGGCGCGCAGACCACGCCGATGCCATAGACAGCCATCGCCGCGCCGCGTTGGGCCGGGGGAAAGCTTTCCAGCATGATGGATTGGGCCAGCGGTTGGAGCGCGCCGCCTCCGGCTCCTTGCATCACCCGCGCCACGATCAGCAGCGGCAGGCTCCGCGCCGCCCCGCAAAAAAAGGAGGAGATCGAAAACAGCACGATGCAGCCGATGAGAAAGCGTTTCCGTCCGAAGAACCTTGAAAACCACGAACTTGCGGGCAGCACAATCGCGTTGGAAACCAAATAGCTGGTCAGCACCCACGTCGCCTCGCTCGGAGTCGCCCCCAGGTTCCCCGCGATGTAGGGCAGCGCGACCGAGGCGATGGACGTGTCCAACACTTCCATGAACGTCGCCAGCATCACTGCGGGGGCGATCCACCACGGATTGACGCGCGGACGCCAGGAAGCGTGCTCCATGAAGCCCGCTTGCCCTTGGGCGGCGGCGCTCATTTGACACGGACCTTGGGTTCGACCGACATGCCCGGCGCAATGTCCAGCTCGGATTCATTGAGCGGCTCGTCGAAAACAATCTTGACCGGCACCCGTTGCACGACCTTGACGAAATTGCCCACCGCGTTTTCCGGGGGCAGCAGGCTGAAGCGCGCGCCCGAACCGGCTTGCAGGCTGTCCACTTTGCCTTTGAATTCACGGTCCGGGTAGGCGTCGATGCGGATGATCACCGGCTGGCCTGGACGCATTCGCGTCAGTTGCGTTTCCTTGAAATTGGCCACCACCCATAATTGGTCCGGCACGATCGCCAGCAGGTCCTGTCCAGTTTGCACAAAGGCGCCCTCTTCGATGGTGCGGCGGGTCACGCGCCCGTCCTTGGGCGCAAGGACTTTCGTGTAGGAGAGGTTCAACGCGGCTTGTTCCAGGCGCGCTTGGGCCTGTTGCACCTGCGCCTCGGCCGTCTCGACCTCCGCGCGGTCCAGGTCCAATTGCGCCGCGGCGGCTTTGGCCTGGTCGCGGGCAACCTCGACACTGGCGGCGCCCGATTTGGCCTGGCTTTTGGCCAGATCAAACTGGCTGGCGGATATTGCCGGACTTTGCACCGATTCGTAACGCTTCCGGTCCGCCTCCGCGCGCTCGGCGATGGCTTGGGCGACCGCGACGGCGGCTTGCTGCTGCTCCGCCTTGGCCTGGTCCACCGTGATCTGCGCGCGGGCCTGCAGCAGACGGCTTTGGGCCGCGGCAAGATCCGCGCCAGCCTGGTTGCTTTGCGTCTGGTAATCCCGCGGGTCAATTTCCACCAGCACGTCGCCGGTTTTGACCCGCTGGTTGTCGTTGACCAACAAGCGAACCACGGGGCCGGACACTCGCGGGCTGACGTAGGTCACGTAACTCTCGACAAATGCGTCATCGGTCGATTCGTAAGGCGCCACGTTCAGGAGATAATACCGGCCCCCGGCCGCGGCAATGCCCAAAACGGCCACCACGCCTATTATGACGCCCACGCGAACATGGCGGCGTTGCGGCGGCGGCGCCGAAACTTCCGAGGTTGCTGGGCGTGGGGTCGGAATCCCGGGATTTGTTGCAGGCTTCTGTTCCATGATTTCCAATCGTTGCCGCCCGTCAGAGCGCACTTTTATGTAAAATGCTTTGGCGTGATTGTCGAGAATGGGAATAAAATGCCTTTGGCTGCCTGTACTCGGGTTGACTTGAAAGAATTGAAAATGAAACAGTCGATATTCGCGAGTGCCTGGGTCCAGTTGAGTTATGAGCATCAAATACTTGGTCGAACCGCTTTCCGGCGCAAAACACCGCCGCGCCGAATTCTCTTGCGAGGAGCAGGAGTTGACCGAGTTTCTCCAGCAACGCGCTCTGGCAGAAATGGAAGCGCGGGCCTCCGCTTGTTTTGTGTTGGTCCCGGAAACCGATTCCGGTCGGATTGCCGGTTTTTACACCCTCTCGGCGGCGACGATCGGTCTGGCCAAGTTGCCTCTCGATCTGACAGCGGGGCTGCCACAATATCCCAATCTGCCCGCCACGCTCTTGGGACGACTGGCGCGTGACCAGAATTGGCGCGGCAGCGGCTTGGGGGATTTACTCCTGACCAGCGCGTTGAGCCGGGCCTTGGGCGGTACGGCTAGTGTGGGTTCGGTGGCGGTGGTGACGGATCCGAAGAACAGCAAGGCGAGGGCTTTCTACCGCAGGCACGGCTTCCGTGATTTGGGCGCGGGCAGAAGGATGTTCCTATTGATGGCGGAAATCGCCGCCTGTCTGCACGAAGGAGGTTTGGCGTGAAGCGGTCAGGCCTCGGTCACTTGCCGGCGATAACGCGCCATCGCTTGTTTCAAGGCCGCAGTGGGCTTGCGCGACGGGGCGAGCAAAGCTTCCACAAACTCACGCGACTTCTTTTCGTCGAGGCGAATGAAGTGCCGCTCACGGACAGTGCGTTCAGCAGCCTCCCGCGCATGGGCAATGACAAATGTGGCGACAGAACGCCCCTCCACCAAGGCAGCCTGCTCGAACAGCAACTTGTCCGGCACGCTGACGCGGGCCACCAGCCGTTCTGACTTGCGCTCTTTGGTCATTGTTGGCACGGCGTCAATGTGTGCCTCGGCGGCACACATTGCAACTATTAAATTATCATTAAATTGTTATGCCCGGCCCACAAATGTTGAGCTGCCTCGGTACGGCAAAGGTCAGGAACTTTATCCCGTCCATGCCGAAGCGTCAAAAAGTGTAAAGGAATCCGACACGGCTGGTTAAACTTGCCGACGACCCCGCCTTTGCCCTCTAAGAAAGTACTTGGCATTGCGCCCCGGGTTTGCTAGGGTTCGTCCCGTTCTCTGAACTACGGAGTTTACAACAGTTCGACCATAAATACTATGAAGTCAATTACAAAGCTTTCACTCGTCCTTTTAACGGCTGTTGCCTTCGCCTCGTTTCCGGCCCAGGCGCAGACCAATTCCTCCCCCACAACCAACACCGCTCCGACGGCTCCCAGAAGGGCCAGGGCGCCGGGCTTCAACGGAAGGATTGCCAGCGTCGATAGCGCAACCATGACGCTGACGCTGACAAACCGGGTGGGCGAAATAAAAGTCAAGGTGACCTCCACGACGCGGATCACCAAAGACCGCCAACCGGCTGTCTTCGGAGATGCCAAGGAGGGACTTATGGTATTCGGCTCCGGCAAGAAGCTGGAGGATGGCTCCTGGGAAGCCAGCGCCATTCGCATCACGACGCCGCCGCCCAGACGCACAGATCCTCCCGCGACACCTCCACCCTCAGGCACGGAGCAAAAGTAACGGCGGCGGGCGGAAGCCCGATTTGAACCGTATTCGTGCTTGATTTCCTGCCACTAAGACCAGATGTCGCAGAATGTGAAGTCTGCACAAAAGCACTTGTCCCTAAGGCGCGCGATTTCAAAAAGGAGTTTCCTCTTATTCACCCTGGCGGCGGGGTTGATCATTGGAAATCGGGCGCCCGCGCAGTTCACTAACGGCGGTTTTGAGATCGGTCCTCCGGGCGTACCGCCCCCGCCGTGGGTCGTTTCGACCTACATGAACTATGCCGGCTTCAACGTGCAATCGCCGCAAACCGACGAGGGGTTAAACCTGGTGGATGGCGGCATAGCCTTGACCGAAGTCACCAACTCCCCCGGCGGACTCGACTCCGCGCCAGACGCCGACCTCGGCACCAACGCGTCGCTGCGCTGGCCCCGGTACGGATACCAGTGCGCATTGATCAACGACAATGGCAGAGACTACAACGTTAACTCGTTGTCTCAGAGCGCGATTGTCGGAGGCGGCATGATCGACCCCATTGACGGGCAGGTGCATGTGACCTTTGTGATAGCCCCTGTGCTTGAGAACCCGTACCACGAGACCAACGCTCAGCCATACTATTTTATCCAGTTGTCCGACGATACCCAGGACATAATATTGTATTCGGATTTTGGCGGGCTTTACGACCTGGATATGCCCTGGCAACGAGACGTTGTTACAAACGTCACTGAGTACGACTTCACCGACTGGCAGATGGTGGACATTGTGCCCGGCACCAACGTCGCGATGGGCGACCAGATCACCCTCACCGCCATGGCCAGCGGGTGCGCTCTGGGAGGTCACATGGGCCAGTTGTACATCGATGGGGTCGGAAGCAGTATCGACGGGATCTACATGACTGGCGCCACCGCCCAAGCCGCCATGTCGGGCGGCAACCTTGCCTACAAGCTGACTTACAGGAATGGGTCGCCTTCGGCGGAGACGGGCGTGGTGCTTTGCTTCAACACGCCCCGGAACACCACCTTCCAATCACTCGATGCGCCCGGGTTGGCGGCCGTCCCGCCGCAGGTGGGGACGTCCGGGCTTGTGCTCTGTACCCTCACGAACCTTGAGGCGGGCGCCAGTGGCAGCTTCAGTGTTACGGTAAACATCAACCCCGGCACGATCGGTGCAATCACTGCCAGGAATTACTATATCTACTCGGATCTTGAAACGCCGCTTCTCGGCCCCAGGCTCAGCACCGTGGTGCTCAATCCCATACTGCTCTGCGGGCCGGCTGTGTCGGGGGATGGCGGCCTTTTGTTCACCTTCACCAACGTCCCCGGGACCTGCTTTACCGTCGTTAGCACCACCAACGTGTCCTTGCCCTTTAGTCAGTGGGCGGTCTTGGGCGGCGCGGTTGAGAATACCCCGGGCAATTACAGTTTCACCGACACTGTCACCAATCAGGAACGCTTCTATGGCGTCCGTTCGCCCTAGAGGCTTGAACTCCGCCCCTTGGGCGACTACACTGGCCGGCATGAAGAGGATGTTTTTCATGCTGGCCCTGCTCGCTGCCACCGCCATTCAGGGCTGGGCACAGGTCGAGGGCGTGACCGCGCAGTTGACGCTGGAGCAGGACCAGTGCATGCCGGGTGAGGACTTGCAATTGAAAGTCAAGATCACCAACCGCTCGGGCCAACCGCTGACCTTTGGCCGGGACAACAATTGGCTCACCCTCAGTATCGTGGCGGAGAATAACTACATTGTTTCCAAGATTGGGGACATGCCGGAAACCGGCGAGTTTACCCTCCTGTCGGGCCAAACCGGCACGCGCACCTTCAATCCAACCCCCTATTTCGATTTCCGGCGGCCCGGCCGTTACCGCATCGGGGCGACGATTCAGGTTGATCAGTGGGGTAAGGAGATCGCCTGCCAGCCGGTTTCGCTGGTCGTGGCCAACGGCATCCCATTGCCCAGTTTTACGAATTTGCCCTTCGGCGTGCCCCCGGCGCCCGGCGCATCCAACTCGCTGCCGGAAGTCCGCCATTACAGCTTGATCAAGGTCGCTTACCTCGACCGTCTGGCGCTGTACTTCCGATTGACAGACGACAGCGGCCGCACCCTGTCGGTATTCCCGCTGGCGCCGATGCTCTCTTTCAGCGATCCGGAAGGGCAACTGGATCGAGGCAATAACTTCCACGTGCTCTCACAGATCGGGGCCAGGGCATTCGGTTATTTTGTGCTCAGTCCGCAAGGCCGGCTCTTGCTCCGGCAGACTTATGTCTATGGAATGGGCCGCCCAACGTTGCGCAACACCGATGATGGCGGGGTTTTTGTGGCGGGTGGCCAGCGCCGCGTCTCGGAGACCGACTTTCCCGCGCCCGCGCCCCAATCAGCCCGAAGCAATTAGGCCGGCAACGGGGCCGCCTGCGCCCGCGTGCTGGTTCGCAATTGGGCAATCTTTCCCGCCACATCCGCCAAGCTCGGCAGCACGATGTCGTGATGCCCCTTTCCAATCCAGGGTGAGGCGATCAACACGGAGGTGCAGCCGGCGTTTAGCGCCGCCTCCGCGTCCTGCCATTTGTTGCTGATGACCAGGCATCGATCCAAGCTCAGGTGCCATTTGTAGGCCGCTTCGATCAGCAAGCCCGGTTTGGGCTTGCGACATGGGCAAAAATCGGTCGCGTCGTGCGGGCAGACCAGGATGTCATCAAGGGGGAATATGCGGCGCAGGATGTCATGCATCCGGTCCAATTCACGCCGCGACAACTCGCCGCAGGACAGCTTGGGTTGGTTGGTCGTGGCGATGAGCAGGAAGCCGGCCGCCTTGATTTGGCGCAGCAGCCCTATGGCCTCGGTGTTTGGGGCCAATTGCTCCGCGCACAACGGCGAGACGGGCTGGTTCTTCTCCACCAGGTCATGGTTCAGGATGCCGTCTCTTTCAACGAACACCGCGGGTTTCATGCCCCCAATGTAGCATAATGACGGCCAGTCCCGCAAACGAGAAAATCGTTACGTTTGCGCTACGACCGCCTGCATCGAGTTCAGCCGCACGCTCAAGCGCGACTTGGACCGGCTGGCGCGGGCAGGGTGGATGACCCCTTTTTTGGCGGCTTTGTCCAGCGCCGAGGTCAGTTCGCGCAAGGCCTTGGCGGCGTCGTCTTTCTTGCCCGTGCCCAGGAACTCGATGTATTTGCGTTCCAGGGTGTGCAAACGAGACTTGACGGATTGATTTTGCAACTGTTTGCGGGCGCTGTTTCTCATCCGCCGGTGGGCTGATTTAGTATTCGGCATATTCAGATCAAAAACTCAGTTTCTTCTTAGGAGGCCTAACGGTATCTGATGCCCCCGCTTTGTCAACGGCGGCGTTTTGGCCCACCAGCTTCCGCGCCAACGGTTCGACCGCGCGCCAGATTTCCCCGCTAACGCTCTGAACGCTGGCGGTGGCGTCGATGGGCCGCACGCGGGCCGGCTCTTGGGCGGCCAGTTCTCTGTAACCGGCTTCCACCCGTTGGAAGAAGGCGCGATCGGCCTCTTCCATCCGGTCCCGCACCACCTCAAGGCCCGGCAGTTCTCGGGACTTGCGCCGCGCTTCGCTGACTTCCACCGGCACCATCAGCAGCAGGGTCAAGTCCGGCCGTGTCGGGCCTACCGCGCAGTCGATGACCTGGCGCACCATGGCGAAATCCAGCCTCCGCCCGTGCCCCTGGTAGGCGACGGTGGAATCGTAGAAGCGGTCACACAATACTATGACGCCCGCCGCCAAGGCTGGCCGGATGATTTCGCGCACCAATTGGGCCCGGCTGGCGTTCATCAAGAGCAACTCCGTCTCGGCCATCATGGCGTGATTGGCATTGCTGTGTTTGAGGGTATGACGAATTTCCTCCCCAATGGGCGTGCCGCCCGGCTCGCGCAACAACTTGACGGTGTGCCCCAATTCCTGCAACCGCCCCGCCAGCAGGGTGATCTGGGTTGATTTGCCGCTTCCTTCAGTCCCCTCGAAGGTGATGAATAATCCTCTCATAACGGCTTGAGCCGCGCTCCTCCCGCCGTGTCTTCGATCACCCATCCCTTGTTCTTGAGTTCATTGCGAATGGCGTCCGCCCGCTTGAAATCCTTAGCCTTTCGCGCCGCCTGCCGTTCCTCCAGCAAGGCCTGAAATTCCGCCGGCGCCTCCAATGGCTCCGTTCGATTCAACCCCCAAACCGCGTCCATCGCCTGCCACGCTGCCACCGCGGCCGCGGCTTGGGCCGGCGTCGCCTGGCCGGCGTCCAGAAGGCGGTTGTTCTGTCGCACCCATTCAAAAACGGCGCCCCACGCGCCGGAAACGTTGAGGTCGTCCTCCAGCGCGGCGGTGAATTGGGCCAGCAGCGCCGGGTCGGCGGGGGCCGTGGTGGCGCCGGCCCTTTCGCGCAACCTGCCCAGGCACTCGTCCAGCCGCGCCAGCGCCGCCCGCGCCGCCCGCAATCCGTCCAGCGTGAAATTAAACGACTCCCGGTAATGCGCGCTCAGGAGAAGGAAGCGGATTTCGCGTCCGGTGAAACCTTTGGCCAGCAGATCGCGCAGGGTGAAGAAGTTGCCCAGGCTCTTGCTCATCTTGCGCCCTTCGACCATGAGGTGCGCGCCATGAAGCCAATACTTGACAAATGGACGGCCCGCCTCCTGCCCGCCCGCGCCCTCGCTTTGCGCGATTTCATCTTCGTGGTGGGGAAAGACCAGGTCCTCGCCCCCCAGATGAATGTCAAAACTCGGCCCCAGCAGCTTCATGCTCATCGCGCTGCACTCGATGTGCCAGCCAGGCCGCCCCTCCCCCCACGGGCTGGGCCAGAAGATTGCGCCGTCAGCCGGCGCCCGCGCCTTCCACAACGCGAAATCCGCCACCGCCTCCTTGTCGTACTCGTCGCTGGCCACCCGCTGGCCCGGGCGCATTTGCTCGAAGTTCAAATGGAGCAGCCGCCCGTAGCGTCCGCCGCCGGCCTGGTACTTCTCGATGCTGAAATAGACCGAACCGTCGGCCGCCCGATAAGCCAGCCCGCGCTGCTCGAGCTTCTGGATCAGCGCCACGATGTCGGCGATATGCTCCGTGGCGCGCGGGGTCAAATGCGGCCGCAGACAGCCCAGGGCTCGAAAATCCTCAAAAAACGCCGCCTCATACTTTGTGGTATAATCCCGCGGCGAAATCCCTGTTTCCAACGCCCGCTTGATGATCTTGTCCTCCACGTCGGTGATATTCATCACGTGGCGCACCTCCCAGCCCCGGAACTGGAGAAACCGCCGCACCAAGTCGGCAAAAACGAACGTGCGGAAATTGCCAATGTGGGCAAAATCATGGACCGTTGGGCCGCAGCAATAGAACCCGACGCGCCGGCCCGCCGGGTCGAAAGGGACAAATTCCTCCACCGTGCGGGAGAGAGTATTGAAAAACTTCAATGCCATCGGGCCATACGTATCCTCCCGCCCGCATTATTTCAATCTTTCAATGTTGAAGCCAGGCGCCATAGGCGCGTGGGCAGGCAACTTCGTAGAACCCGAACCCAATCATCGTCTCCATCGTTGAAGCCCAGCGCCGTAGGCGCGGCATCGTTGTAGAACCCGAACCCAAACGAGTTTTGAGCCCCGTCGGGGCGGCATACCCGGAGATTTGCTGCGTTCCTGTCAAGTCCAATAACGTTGTGATGCAGGCACCCCGCCAACTACTTCCCAAAAATCCTCTCAATTTCTTTCAGAACCTCGGCGCGCGCCTTTCCAGCATCGACGCCGAGGCTTTTCAATACTCGCGGGACCACCCCGCCCTCCTGGCGCAGCAATCCCAGCAGAAGGTGTTCGGTGCATACGAAGTTGTGGTTCAAAACCTTTGCCTCCTCGATGGCCAGGGCCAGGGCTGCCTTGCCGCGCGTGTAATCCATGCCGCCCGTCGTCTTCTGTTCCGGCGCGGCACTGGCTTGTTTTTCGACCTCGGCTCGCACGTCTGCCAAATTCAATCCAAGCTTCTGCAGCACGTCGAACGCGATTCCTTGCCCCACGCCAATGAGACCGATAAGGATATGCTCGGGGCCGATAAAATTTTGCTTGAGCCGCGCCGCTTCCTCGCGGGCAAACCTCAGCGCTTGTTGGGCACAGGGCGTGGGTCGACCATCCACCAGCGGCAAACCGGCGCTGACATTTCCTTTCGAAACCGGCGGGCTGGAAGTGCCAGGCGTCTTGCTCGCCGTTTCAACGGGGTTGCCGGCCGCTCCTGCGAAATTCGGATCAAGCTCTTTCAGAATCTCCCGGCGGGTCGCTTCGATATCGACCTTCAGGTTCTTGAGCACGCGGGCGGCAATACCGTCCCCTTCTTCGAGCAAGCCGAGCAAAATATGTTCGGTGCCGACGTACGTGTGGTTCAATTTCCTGGCTTCCTTGCCCGCCAACGCGAGGACCTTCTTGACGCGGGGTGTGTACGGGATTTTGCCGATCATTTTTTCATCGGGGCCTTTGCCGACCATGTTCTCAGTTTCCATCCGCACTGTTTCCAAATCCAAGCCCAATTTCTGCAACACGTTCACGGCGACGCCCTGGCCCAGCCTGATCAGGCCGAGCAGAAGATGCTCGGTGCCGACGAAATTGTGGTTTAGCCGGTCCGCCTCTTTTCGAGCCATTGCCAGCGCCTGCTGGGCGCGGGGGGTGAAATTGTTCATCGCCTCATGCCTCAAAGGCTGGCCGGCGCTGACGGGCGGTTTTGAAAACCACTTGCTGAAAATCCCAGGTTTCTCGCATTCGGTTGCGACGAGTTCCTTCGGCGCTTCTTCGGCGGCGAGCTTTTCTGGTGCGTCCAAGTCGTTGAACTCCATCGTACGATTCCTCTTCGTGCTCTGATACGCGGCCTCGACCAACGCCATCGTCTTCAAATTGTCCCTGGCGCTGATCGCGGGTTCCGTCCCGGTTTCCAGGGCGATCAGCAGTTGTGCCATGGTGCCAATAAAAGCATCGGGGAACCAGCTTTCGGTCCATTTCGGTTCGTGAAAGGCCTGATCGCCTATGCTGGCATATTTTATCGTTGACGGCGTCGTGCAAGGGTCGCGGCGCCAGCCGATGTCGCCGATGGCCAACCCGTTCAATCCTTCAATGCGCCAGCGCAAATAAATGTCCGCCGGGCAGCCCTCCTTGGCCGGACCCGTCCAAGGGTCGTCGATGCCCACGCAGCGCAGGCCGTTGGGGTAATCGAGGATGTAAGTGCAGATGCCGTCGGCGTGGCGGAACTTCGTGCGCGGATCGGGGCGGATGCCGCAATAAATGCCTTCCGGCCCGCCGAACCAATGGCGGAAGCAGTCCAAATGGTGGACGGAGATCATGCCCAGGGTGGCCCAGCCCAACTCCGCCTGCCACGGCATCCATTGAGGGATGCCCCGCATTTCAATGGTGGCGAAAACCGGCTGGCCAATGACGCCGCTTTGCAGAAGGGTCTTGGCCGCGCGCACCGATTGATCATAGCGCATGCTTTGATTGACAGAGAGGACGATGCCCGCCTGCTTGCACTCCATCGCCGCGTCCACGGCTTCGGCGTAATTGATGCCCAATGGCTTTTGGGCCAAAATGCCCTTAACGGTTTTGCGCGCGCACGCCCGCTTGATCAGATCGACTTGGGCCTGCGGCGGAACGGCTATATCGAGAACTTCAATCGAAGGATCATTGAGCAAATCCTCGTACGAATCATGGACTTTCGGGATGCCATGCCGTCGCGCGGTCTGTTCGGCGTTGCCGCGGTTGCGCGAAGCGATGGCGACGGGATTAAAACCGGCCTTGCGATAGGCCGGCAGATGGCCCTCATTGACCACAAACCCGCTGCCGAGAATCCCGATGCGAAAATCCCTTTTCTTCGGCAACGGCGGCTGAATTTGCAGGTCCATAGCGCATTCACATTTAGACCAATGGAAAGAACAATGCCAGAGCGTTTGTGAGAACCTCAGGCCTCCTTCTGAAACTGACTTGTGACGGATCCGGCGCCGCGGTATAAGAAACGGGTGCGCCAGATTTGCCAGGAAGCTTTCAAGTTCTTGCGCCAGGAGAAGAAATGGTGGCTGATACCGCTGCTGGTTTTCTTGTTGATTCTGGCCGCTTTGATTTTTTTCACCCAAGGTCCGGCTCCGCTCTCGCCATTTATGTATTCAGTCAAGTAGTGGAATGCAATGGCTGCTCCAAACGCTCCTGCTCGGGTGCGCCCTTCTCCTGGCTGTTTGGCTGCAAGCGCCCTGGGCCGCGCTGGCGGGGATTGGCTTGGTGGGGATCGCCCTTGTTACTGTTGAAGCCACGCCGGCCCGCGCGCGGAAGGCCGTCGAGGCCGCGGGTCTGACGGCGGTGTGGGCCGGCAGCATCCTTGTGTGGGTCAGCATGGCGTTGAGCGCCATGAGCTGCGACTTCCTTTATGCGGTTCCGGCATGGTTGGTTGCCGCAGCCCTATGGCTGGCGCAACGCGGGATGGCCGGCGACGCCGCAGAGGCGCGATGGAAAACGCCGGTGATGGCGTGGTTGTTCTGCGGCGGGCTGATGTGGCTCGGGGGCGGGTATTTCCAGAACCAGCGCGGCGGCTTTTACGCGGGGCTTTCCGCCACACTGGCTCTATTGATCCTGTGCCGCGTCTGGTTCCGGCTAGGCTCAAGGGGCGCGCAGGTTGTGAACACCGTGATCTTGCTGCTGGTGGGCTTGCCGGCGGCGGACTTCGTGCTCCGTTTTCATTCCCGTCCATCGTTGCGGCCGGAAACTTGCCGGCTGTACTACTCCTACGACACGGCCAAAGGGGACCCGGAAGCCTTCGCCCGATGGGAGGAGTATTACACCCAAGAGTTTGACCGCATGGGGAGCGAGGTTTTCACAGCGGCCCCCAATTCTCCGCTTCCATTGCGGCTGCGCCCCAACGCTCATGGGTTCATGTTGAACTGTCCGATCTGGATCAACAGCCAGGGTTTTCGCGGGCCGGAAATACCCCCGGTCAAGGGGAATACGTACCGCATCGTGACCCTGGGTGAATCCACCACCTTTGGCATGACCCTCCAACCGGGCGACTTGCCCTGGCCCGAAGTGCTGGAGCAAATCATCCGCAAGCGCCTCAAGACCCGTCGCCCGGTCGAGGTCATCAACGCCGGCGTTCCGGCCTACACGGTCACCGACAGCCTCTACCGGCTGCCCCGCGATATTCTGCCGCTCAAGCCGGACCTGCTCATTTCGTATCACGGCGTCAACGGGTTTTCAATGATTGACAGCACTGTTCTGCCGCCGGTGGGGCATCCTCCGCCTTTTTACAAGGAACGTCCGCTCAAGCTGGCGGCTCAGGCCGAGCATCGGCTGCGGATGATGCTCTTCGCCTGGCGCGCGGGGCGGCGGCATGTCGTCGCCGCGCCGCCTTCGGCCCAGCCGTTGAAAACGCAGTACGCCGCCGCCTACCGGCAACTGATCCAGTGCGCCCGGACCAACGGGATTCGTCTGGCGCTGGCCAACTTCTCCATGGCAGTGAACGCACAGAGTGAGCAGGGCGTCATTGACTTTTATCGCGGCGGCGGCACGCGCGCCTCCTACGGCCTGATGAGGGCCAATCCGGTCCATTCCCTCATCGTTGAGCAACTGGCGGCCGAAAACCCGGACGTGTGTTTCGTCGATACTCACCCGCACCTGGACGGCGAGCACGAGGAATTCATAGATCTCATCCATTTGACCCAGGAGGGGCGGCAGCAGTTGGCCGAGAATATGTTCGCCGGCATCCGCACAATCCTGGTCCAAGACCTCTCGCAACCGTAACCGTGGAGGCTCGAAAGACCGTATCCGGCTGAGGGGCCACGCGGCATGCGTGGCACGTGAAGTGAAAACAGGAGTCTGAACTCCGGCGGCCGCCCAGTTGGCCAGGTCACCTGATTGACGTTTTCCCCCGCGTTGGCTGAGACGGGGCGTTTGCGTGATTTTCCATTGCAAAACGTGCCTGACGAACATACAACCGGGATGGTTGCCGGTGTCCATAGATCGTATGATATACATCCCGAATCTGAAATTGAAGCGTGTTTGGGCCATTTCTTTCTTTTTTCTTTGCCTCGTTTCCTCTGACTTGGGCCTCGGCACACCGGGCGCAGACGGTGGGCCGTTGCTAATGCAGAACCCTTCGCTCAGTCGCACCGAGATCGTGTTCAACTTCGCGGGCAACTTGTGGATCGTCAGCCGCCAAGGGGGTGACGCCAGACGCCTTACGACGGGCGGCCATGAGCAGGGGCCCCATTTTTCTCCGGATGGGGCGTGGGTCGCATTCACAGGTGGATACGATGGCAATCAGGACGTTTATCTGGTACCCGCCTCGGGCGGCGTACCGCGCCGGCTCACTTATCACCCCGGCCCTGACGTCGCCGTGGGTTGGACACCGGATGGCCAGCACGTGCTCTTTCGGTCTTGGCGCACGAGTTTTAGCTGGAGCGCGCCGCGACTGTTCACTATTCCCATCGATGGCTCCTTCCCGACGGAAGTTCCGCTGCCACGTGCAGTGGAAGGTTGCTTTTCGCCGGACGGTTCCCGGCTTGCCTATGTGCCCAACCAGCAGTGGCAGCGGGCGTGGAAGCGTTACCGGGGCGGACAGACACTGCCCATCTGGATTGCGAACTTGTCCGATTCGAGGATCGACGCAAAGGTCCCACGCGACAACTCGAATGACTTTAATCCAATGTGGGTGGGTGACACGATCTACTTCCTCTCCGACCGTAACGGACCGTTCACGCTCTTTGCGTACGACTTGAAGTCTAAGAAAGTTACGGAAGTGATCCATAACGACGGGTTCGACATCAAGTCGGCATCGGCCGGGCCGGGAGCGATCGTGTATGAGCAGTTGGGTTCGCTTCACCTGCTGGAACTCAGCTCGGGCCACAATCAGAACCTCGATGTTCGCGTCCAGGGCGATCTGCCGGAAGTAAGACCGCACTTCCAAACAATCGAACCCAAGCGGATTCAGTCCGCCGCGCTTTCGCCGACCGGGGCGCGGGCGGTCTTTGCCGCCCGCGGCGAGATCCTCACCGTGCCCGCGGAGAAAGGTGATATTCGCAATCTGACCCGGACTCCCGATGTAGTCGAGCGTGACCCCGCCTGGTCGCCGGACGGAAAATCCATCGCCTACCTGTCGGATGAGTCGGGCGAATACGCGCTCCACATCCGGGATCAGAGTGGTTTGGGCGAAGTGCGGAAAATCCCCCTCGGCACTTCGCCGACGTTCTATTATTCGCCCCGCTGGTCTCCCGATTGCAAGAAGATCGCCTACGCCGACAAACGGCTGCAGCTTTGGTATGTGGACCTCGATAAGAAGACGCCGGTGCGCGTTGACACGGACACCTATGCCGGGCCTTACCAGTCGTTCAACCCAGTCTGGTCGCCGGATAGCCGGTGGCTGGCTTACACAAAGCAACTCCGAAATCATCTGCACGCCGTTTTCATTTATTCGCTGGAGCATGGGGAGAATCATCAGGTCACCGACGGCATGAGTGACGCAACGCTGCCGGTTTTCGACAAGGAGGGGAAGTACCTTTACTTCACAGCGAGCACGGATATCGGTCTGTTCAACGGATGGCTGGATATGTCCAGTATGAGTCGCCCCGTGACCCGTAGCGTTTACATCGCGGTGCTCCAGAAGGATCTTCCGTCCCCCCTGGCGCCGGAAAGTGATGAGGAGAAACCGCCTGACTCCCAATCAGCCGAAAAAGCGAAGACCACTGGCAAGAAGAAAAAGAAAGACAAAGTGGAAAAGCCCCCTGCTGTTCAGATCGACTTTGATAACATCAGCCAACGCATCCTGGCTCTTCCCATCCCCGCCGGCAATTACCAGGCCCTGACGACCGGCAAAACCGGCGTCGTGTTTTTGGTCCAAGGCCCTCTGGTGGAGCCTGTGGAATCCGACGACGATTCACCGCTTCTCACCGTCCATAAGTTTGACCTCGAAACACGCAAGACTGACAAGATCCTCGACGAGGTCAACGCCTTCGAGTTGTCATTCAACGGCGAGAAGATGCTTTTCCGGCGTAAGGATCAGTGGACCATTGCTCCGGCGGACAAGCTGCCCGACGGCCCGCTCGAGCCGGGTGAAGGCGGCCCGCTGAAGCTCGATTCGATGCAGGTCTATGTCGATCCTCGCGCGGAGTGGAAACACATGTATTACCAGGCCTGGCGCGACGAGCGCGACTTCCTCTACGACCCGGGGTTGCACGGCCTGGATTTGGAAGCCGTCAAGAAACGGTATCAGCCCTTCCTGGACAACATCTGCAGCCGCGAGGACCTGAACTATTTGTTCCAGGATATGCTGGGGGAGATCACCGTGGGACACATGTTTGTCAGGGGCGGCGACGCGCCCGAGGCCAAGTCAGTCAAAGGCGGGCTGCTCGGGGCCGACTACCGGGTCAACAACGGCAGATACCAGTTCGCTCGCGTGTACAACGGCGAGAACTGGAATCCCAAATTGCGCGCGCCTCTGACGCAGCCGGGCGTCAATGTCGTCCCCGGCGAATATCTGTTGGCCGTCAATGGGCGTGAGCTTGCAGATCGAGACAATCTCTATAGCTTCTTCGAGGAAACCGCGGGCAGGGCCGTGGTGCTCAAAGTGGGTTCCCGGACCGACGGCAAAGAATCCCGCGATGTCACGGTAGTGCCGGTTGATGACGATCTCCCCTTGCGCAATCTGGCGTGGATCGAAGACAACCGGCGCCGGGTGGACCAGATGACGGCGGGCCGCGTCGCCTACGTGTACCTGCCCGACACCTCCGCCCACGGCTATGGCAATTTCAACCGTTACTACTTTGCTCAAGTCGGCAAAGAGGCTGCCATCATCGACGAGCGGTTTAATGGCGGCGGGCACATTGCTGACTATATTATCGATTATTTGCGCCGGCCCCTGCTGTGTTACTGGAGCCTCCGCGAGGGCCGGGACATCACCTCGCCGCTCGAGGCTATCTTCGGTCCCAAAGTGATGATCATTAACGAGATGGCAGGCTCCGGTGGTGATTGGCTCCCGTGGATGTTTCGCCAGACCGGCATCGGCCCCCTGGTCGGGGAGAGAACTTGGGGCGGTCTTGTCGGCCACTACACAAATCCCGGCGATTTCATGGATGGTGGTCTTGTCGGCACGCCGGACCTTGCCTTTTATACCACCAACGGAACCTGGGCGGTCGAAAACCACGGCGTTGCGCCGGATGTCGCCGTCGAATACGATCCCCAGCTCGTGCGCCAGCGACACGATCCTCAGTTGGAAAAGGCCGTCGAGGTCGTGTTGGATTTGCTCAAAAAGAACCCTCCAGCAACCCCGCGGCGGCCACCCTATCCTAACTATCACAAAACAAATTAAGTCAAGCGGCGATAAAGGCTGGAAGAGTTAGCCGATTACCGCGTGTTGCTCACAAAGGCGATGCGCCTGCTGTCCGGCGACCATGAGGGAACGTTCATCGTGCCTTGCCCGCCATAAACGTAGGCGATCACGCGGGGCGCGCCGCCTTCTATGGGCAGCAATCGCAGATAGACTTGTTTGTAATACGGATGGTCCGTCGGCTCTATGTCTTTGCCAAACGTTATGAACGCAATCCAATTGCCGTCGGGCGAAATGTGCGGAAACCAATTGTTGAAATCGTCGCTTGTCACTTGTTCCTGGCCCTGCCCGTCGGGTTTCATCCGCCAGAGTTGCATCAGCCCGCTGCGCGTTGAATTGAAGTAAATATATTTTCCGTCCGGCGTGTACTCGGGGCCGTCGTTCAATCCCGGCGCCTCGGTCAGCCGCGTCTCCGGCCCGCTGCCGTCGGACGGGATTTTGTATATGTCATATTTGCCGTTCCGTCCGCCCGTATAGACGAGGAACTTCCCATCGGGCGACCACCCGTGACAGTACGATGGGGCCAGGGGCGTTATGGCCTTGGGCGTGCCGCCTTCGACGGGCACGGTGAAAACGCACGATTGACCGCCGTGTTCGGCGCTCTGATCGCTGATGCCCAGCATGGCGCCGTCAAATGACAAAACGTGATCGTTGTTGTTCCGGTTGGCCGGGCTGGTGTTCAAAACTGAAGGCGTGCGCGTGGCCAGATCGAAGCGGCATAAACGCCCCCAGCCTTCTCCCCGCCCGCTGACGTTGTAAATGAGCGCGCGGCCATCGCGCGTCCAGTTCGGCGCCTCGAACGGTTGCTCCGAACTGTATATCTGTTCCAGCCGGCCGCTGTGAACGTCGAGGATTTCCATCACGCTGCCGATATAATCGTGGTAGGGGACAAAGCCCTCCGGCGTGGGCCGGATGAGGCGCACGTCCCGGAAAAGCGCCTTCTCCATCACGTCCCCATTGTGGGAACAAATAAACAGCCCGGCGTACACCTCGTCGCCCAGGTCAAAATTCGTCAACTGGGTCCTGACACAAGGCTCGCCGTAATGCGCCGCCGAAAGAATGTAATTGCTCCCCTTGCGCTCAAATTGCAGCACGTCGGCGTTGGTGATTGTCAAGATGAGTTCTTCCGTGTTGCTCCCCGCCGCGCTCCGGTATTGGAGCGCCGTCAGGCCGTTGCCGTGCTGCGCGAAATCCGCGTAGGGCGCGCCATGGTCGAGACTCGGCCGCACCATCCAGCCGGCTTTGCGGTGGGCCTCGGCGCCTGCGCCGACGAATTCAAGGCGCGCGCGCAAAATGAAATCGCCCTTCATCCGCCGCCACAGAAAATGGAACTGGTCGGTGGTGAACCACATGTTGGTCCCCGCGCCGGACAGCGCGTATTGCTGGGCGGCCGGATCGTAACTGGCCGAGCCGGCCAGCGCGGGCGAGCCGACATCGCCGTGCGATTCAAATTGGCCCAGCGGGTTGTCCTGGCTAAAGGCGGGCAGAAGAGCCGACGCGACGAGTGTGGTCATAGCGAACGATTTCCAAAAAGCAGTGGACTTCATGGCGGGAAAACGTAAGTCCCCCGCCGCCAAAATGGAAGCCTCTTATTTCGCCGCCACCGGCTCCTGGCCGAGGATCGACTTCCCCTTGCTCACCTGGAAAATCGCCGGCCAGTTGTGCGGAAACTGTGCGGTAAACGCCATTTTTGACCTCTTGCGATGGAAAAATGGCGCGCGCCGCGGGATTTGAACCTGCGAAATTCGGGCAATTCCTTAGGAAATTCGCATGCTGCCTCACAAAAATCTAGCCTCCCCGCCGAATTGCAACGGGTTGTCGAGGCGTGGCCCAAACTCACCGCACTGCTCAAGGCGGCGATTCTGGCGATTGTGGACACGACGACGAAAAAGGAGGGCCAGTGAGAGAGCAGGGCTGCCAACTGACTGGCGGTTTACCGCAACGCGCGCAACAATCGCTTCGGATGAACCGGATGCACCGGCGAAAGGTCTGCTTCGTTAAAGGCCAGCAACAGCGCGTCCTCGTCGATGTCCAGCAAGTGTTTGTCGGACGTCACCAACAGTGGGACTTGCTCAAACGACGTTTCGGCCAGGATCAAACCGTCGTTAAATTCGCCTTCGGGAAGGAGACGTTGATGGATCAAGCTTCGGACGAATTGGTCGCAAACTGCCTCCCCTGTGGAATCCAAATCAAAGGGGCGGATGCTCCATCGGGCCAGATCATTGAGCGTGGTCCGCGCCAGTTCTCGTTCTGCCTCGCTGTCACTATGGGCCAAGATGATGTGCAACTCCAGGAAAGCTGTCGGCGGCAAGACCAGCGCGTAGCCCTTCTTCTGGAAAGCCTCAAGAAAATCGTGCGCGAATTCTTTCTGCGCGGCGAGATCGAAGACGAAGTTAGCGTCGAGGGAGAGCTGCTTCTTTGGCCCCGGCATAAATCATCGCCATTGCCGCGTTAATATGCGCTCGACGTTCCTCACGGGTGAGATTGTTGGCCATCTTTCGGGCCTTGGCGGCCAGACGGCTTCCGGCAGTCGTTTGCGGGTAATCGAGCTTCTTCGGCGCTGCGCTGCGCTGCTGTTTCATAACGGCTTAAGTCTCCTGGTTCTCGAAACGATTGTCAATGGTCTCTTGAAAAACCACCCAACGGCCAAACAACCAGCCGTTCCGCACCTGGGTAAAGGGGCAAACCTGAGCTTCCAAAAAAAGCATTCCTGGGCAAGGGGTATCTCAAGCATTTCAACGAAAAGCCTCCACGTCCAAGCCGCTGCCTTCAATAATGCTTTTAAGGGTGCCAATAGGGATCGTTTTGTTGCCATGCATGGCCACAATCACTTGGCGGCCATTTCGTGACGCCATTTCTGATGGCTGCCCGATTGGGAAACCATCGCAAAACCATGCTTGCGCAGGACTTTGACGACTTCCCTTGCGCAGCAAACTGGATACCGGCGGCTCACGGCACCGCGAGTTCGATCATTTTTGCCCCTTTGGGCGATTTGACCGGTGCGGGTTCAAACCAAAGCGCCAGCCCTTCCTTGGCATTGGCGACGGCTTCCGCCTCGGTGTCGCCCGCAGTGGCGCAGCCGGGTATTTCGGGGAACACAGCCGACCAGCGTTTAGCTTCCGGATCAAATTCAACCAACAATCGGAATTTCATTATCAAAATGATAACCTTGGTTCTCCATCGAAGCAAGCTGACTGATAAAACTTGCGCGGATACATGGAAGGCCGAAGGGTCAGTCCTGACCCGTCGGCCTCCCCTAGTTGTTGTGGTAATAATGACACGGAATTGCCGCATTTTCTCTTGATTAAGGCCTGAAATTGCCAGAACATTTCGTCGATGAGATGTGAAATGTGCGTTTTTGCGGCTTTTGTGATCTTTGGCACTTGTGGGGTTAGAGCGCAATTCAATTACACGACAAATGGGGACAACACACTCACTATTACTGGTTACGCTGGCCCCCTTGGGGCCGTTCTAATTCCAACCAACATCGACGGCCTTCCAGTGACCATCATCGGAGATGATGCGTTTGAATGGAACACGAACATCACCGGCGTGACAATCCCAGTCGGCGTCAGCGAAATTGGCGTCGATGCGTTTGCCGGTTGTTACGGATTAACCAGTGTGAAAATTCCTAGCAGTGTCACGGAAATCGGGAATTGGGCATTTTTGGGCTGCATAAGTTTGACAAACATTGTGATTAGTAACGGTGTGGCCAGCATCGGAAGCGGATCATTCGCTCAATGCGCCAACCTTCTCAGCATCACCATTCCTAACACTGTCACGAACATCGGAAGTGCCGCTTTTCAATATTGCTATTCTTTAGGAAGCGTTTTGATTCCCGCAAGTGTCAGTACAATCGGTTCGTGGGCTTTCTCAAGTTGCGTTAGTCTTTCAAATGCGTTTTTCGCGGGCAATGCCCCGACCGGTGATCCTCCGCCCTCGGATGGTGCGGGCTCGATCTTTATTGGTGACCCCGTGACCATATTTTATTTGCCCGGCGCTGCTGGATGGAGCTTCTTTTACGGTTATTCAACCATATTGTGGAATCCGTCAATACAAAGTGCCAGTGGTAGTTTTGGTGTACTCAATAATCAATTCTCGTTCAACATCACTGGCACATCTAACATTCCAATAGTTGTGGAGGGTTGCACAAACCTAACTAATCCCGTGTGGGAGCCACTGAGAGCCATTAGTCTTACGAACGGCTCCTTCTACTTCATGGATTCTCAATGGACAAATTATCCCATACGGTATTACCGCATCGGCCTATTCTGAAACAAGGGGCCATTAGTACCGCATCTTAACATTTAACAATTCAATCCCCTCGCACATCAGCCGGGGATTCGGCTTTAAAATCGATGGGCGTCTTGTCATTGTGCTCCCAGCCCGCCGCCACCGGCTCCTGGCCGAGGATGGTCTTTCCCTTGCTCACCTGCAAAATCGCCAGCCAGCATCTCCAATCCTCGTCGTCGCCCTGTTGTTTGTCTTTGGGATTGCAACTGTGCCGGTAGCGCTGCTCCACGGAGTTAAAATCGACCGGCGTCTTGTCATTGTGCTGCCAGCCCGCCGCCACCAAGCTTACGTCTTGCGAAGCCTTGCAAGCTTTTCGCGAGATGCATCCGGATCACGCCTGCAGTCCAAGACAGCCCAAACTCGGGCCATCATGCGTTCTTGATCGTAATAGATCTCGTAGCACCCGATTGCGGAGCTGTTTTTTCGCTGCTTCCCAGTCCATGAAGGATTCCTTGCCTTCCTTCACGCGCGCGGCTCTTTCACGGAGAACCTCTCCGTGCCATTCGGGAGATTCAAACTGCTCCGCACCGCGGGTCAAGTCGGTCCAGAGCGTCTCCATCACGCGAAGTTTCTCGGCGATGGTCATTTTCTCCAATGGTAATGTAACTTCCATTTCCTTTTTAATACGCCTTTCTGGTGGCGGATGCAAGCCCGGTCTTTTCTTCGCCAGGCGACCGAAGGACTGAGGGCCACTGGTACCGCAGTCCGTTCCGACTTTACCTCGAACCAACGTTGCGCCTCTGCCTTTGTGGCCAGTCCCTTGAAATGCCCGTGAACCACTGACGATTCTCACGGGCAGGCCGCCAAATCCAGCGCGTCGGCCTGGCGTGGCCTCAAGGTTGGCGGATTATCCGGGCCATCTTCGCCTGGTGCTCTTTGCGGCGGGCGAGCTTGAAATCCTGGAAGCGCGGGCCGAGTGCTTCCAGTAATTCTTGGCGGCAGGAACGTGTGCCGGCAATGGCTTGGTCGAGCAATGCGTTCCGCCGATCCCGGCACCTGGCGCGTTCAGAGGGAGCAGAATTTACCAATTCGTACCAGGCCGCCAAAATCGCCTCTATCCGCTCTTCACGAGGCGCCGAACACCTCGTCGAGAACCTGAGCGCGGCGTGCCTCGGTCATGCCCCCAAACGAAACACGCAAACTGACATGGAGTTCTTCCAGCGTCGCCTCCACGTCGGCCAGCGTGACACCCACTTTCTCGGTTATGTCATGGTGACGCAATTCACTGACCAGCCACTCGCCCATGCTGATGAGGGTTGAGAGCATGTGCTTTTGCATCTGACGGTCTTGGTTGGTCAGTGCGCCGCCCATCTCCGCTTGGTAGTAGAGCTTGGCCCCCTTGAACCAGAGAAACAGTTCCTCAACGATGTTTGGCGTTGGGGAAGCCATGTCCCGCGCATTCACTTCCGCAAAGACTTTGGCCTCCTGCCAGCGCGTTCTCGGCGTCGGTCCCATAACTCCAGATTCTTTCATC
>JBEKSF010000074.1:0-28624 GCA_049517295.1 Verrucomicrobiota bacterium | reverse complement strand
ACGGTCCAGAGCCAGGCGGCCACCATTAACCAGGACTTGCGGAGCGTGAGCGATGCCCAGGGCGCTTACAACACGCAGGTCGCCAATGGCAACCAGATTCAGCAGCAACGCCTGACCTATCGCCAGCACGCCGCCGCGCTGACCCAGCAATACCGCACGCAAGACGCCGCTTTTCTCCTGTTCCAAAACGAAGACCTCCAGCGTTACAAGACCTTGTTCAATTTGGCGGCGGAGTACGCCTACCTGGCCGCCAACGCCTACGACTACGAAACGGGCCTGCTCAACACCGAGCAAGGCCAGGCGCTCATCAACCAAATCGTCAGTTCCCAGGCCCTCGGCGTGGTCCAGGACGGCCAGCCCCAGTTCGCCGGCAGCGATAGGGGCGACCCGGGCCTCTCGAGCGCTCTGGCCGAGATGTATGCCGACTGGAGCGCGCTCAAGGGACGCCTGGGCTTCAACAACCCCGACGGCTACGGCACCGTCGTCTCGCTCCGCACCGAGAATTACCGCATCCTCCCCACCAGCGACGGCGACAATAATTGGGTGGACGTGCTCCAGCAGGGGCTCATGCCCAACATCCTGGCCGACACGGACGTCGAACGCTATTGCATGCAAATCGATGACGGCAGCGGCCTGCCCGTGCCCGGCATCGTCCTGACCTTCGGCACCGTCATCGGGGAGGGCCTCAACCTCTTCGGCCAGCCGCTCGCCGCCGGCGACCACGACTTCAGCGCCAGTTCGTTCGCGACGAAAATCTTCGCGGTGGGCGTCGATTTCGACGGTTACATCGGGATGGACAACCCCATCGGCACCGGCGCCGTCACCAATGCCGCCACCGCCCCCAATGCCCTGGCCGCCACGCCTTATGTCTATCTCATCCCGGTCGGCGTCGACTCGATGCGTACCCCCCCGCTGGGCGATACCAGCACCGTGCGCACCTGGAGTGTGGATGACCTGGCCGTGCCGTTGCCCTTCAACGTGAGTGCCAACGACTTCGCCAGCAACCCGATGTACACCTCGGCCAACTCCCTTACCGAGCCGCTCTTTACCGTGCGCAAACACCAGGCCTTCCGCCCCGTCTCCACCACCGCCGCCTTCAATACCAGCATCTACGGCGCCGACGGCGCGCTCGAACCTTCGCAGTACACCAATAAGCGTCTCATCGGCCGCTCAGTCTGGAACAGCAAATGGAAGCTGGTCATTCCTGGCAACGCCCTCCTGAGCGATCCCAACCAGGGCCTGAGCGGGTCGCCTGGTTTCGCCGGGATACCTGTGCATGTTGTGTGCGTGTTTGATCCCGTGGCGGGGGTGCAAACCATCTACACGAACGGCGTGCTGGAAGCTATGCGGTCGTTTCCGCCCAACCAAACAACGTTGAGCAACAGCGTTTCGCCAGTGGGCGGCGGGCTGGGGCAGTCGCCCTGGTTTATATACAGCAGCGACCCCTACTTGACGGGAACGATCAGTGAGTTTCGGATATGGAGCGGCGCGCTCAATGCGTTGCAGGTGGCCGCCTTGGATGCCGCCGGCTCGAACGTGATAAGCACCAATTACGGCACGGTGACAAGCATTGAGTTGGAAGTGGCTTATCAAATGACCGTACACGCGGCGCAGCAGGCGGTGGTGCTCGCCACGGCCACGGGTCTGGCGGTTCAGCCGGACGTTGCCTTGCTGGCGACGTACACTTCAGGCAACACGAACATTCTTACCGTCGGCGCAACCGGCCTTATCACCGCTCAGGCGTCCGGTTCGACAACGATCACCGCGATATACGGAAGCTTGTCGAACTCGCAAATCATCACGGTCTCGCAGCCCGTCGCCTCATTGAGCAATCGCTGGAGCTTTTATGCCCCCTCGGCGCCAGCCGGTGCCACGACGGTGACGGATTCAGTTCAAGGCATCGTCGCCACCCTTCAAGGCGACGCCTACTTGGACGGCACTAACGTGAATCTGGACGGAACAACAGGGACCTACGTCAGTTTGGCGCCGGATTTACTGGTGGGAATCCAGACCCTTACGTGCGAAGCCTGGTTGGCAACCAATTCGACTTCCCCTGACAATGTCCACGTGTATGAGTATAGCGATGGCAATGGAACAGGCAATGCTTATTACCGCTACGTGCTGCACGCCGGTGGCAATACCATCAATGCCTCTGAACTGGCGGATGTCCCCAACGGGGCGAATCAACTCCTGCAGGGCCCGCCGGGATGGGGCGGTAGCGGTATGCTTCAAATCGTTACTATTTATGATCCCGTGGCCCAGGTCCAGGCCGTCTTCACGAACGGCGCCCTTGAAATGGTGCGAACCGGCGTGACGACCGTCTTTAGCAACAATGTCTCGACTAACGAGGCTTCGCTCGGCCGTTCTCCCTGGTACAATTATGGCGACCCGTACCTGAACGGCTCCATCTCGGAATTCCGCATGTACTCTGGTGAACTAACTCCCCAACAAATAACCCTTAATTATCTCGCCGGGCCGCACACGATCAACACCAACGGGCCTGGCGCCCTTGAGTCCATCTCTATGCCGCCGATAACGATGACGCTGCTTTCCACCCAGACCGCGCCGCTGATGGCCAACTATGCGCGCCTGACCAACTTCAACATCACGGCCAACGGCATCTTCCCGGTGGCGGGGTTGACGTTGACTTCGAGCGCCACCAATATCGTCAGCGTCAGCGCGAACAACGTCCTGACAGCCAACAACGTGGGGGAAGCGACGCTCAGCGCTTCGTATCAGGGTTTAACGGCACAGACATTGGTGACAGTTGTTTACCCGTCCCACCCGTCCAATGTGCCCTATGCGCAGTTGCTGCATCGCTGGAGTTTCAACGAACCGGCGGGAAGCACCAACGTGATTGATTCGGTGGCCGGCGCGGTTGGCGTCTTGAAGGGTAATGCCGCGGTTAATGGCAGCGGCCAGGTGACGCTGGATGGGACCTACGGAACATACATCAGCCTGCCAGGCAATCTATTGAGCGGGGTGCAGGTTTTGAGCGCGGAAGCATGGCTGACCAACGCCGTGCTGCCCGACAATACCCACCTGTTCTCCTTCGATGACGGCGTGGGAGACGGTGTTAACGGCGATGGCTACTTGCGCTATGTGCTCAAAGACAGCAGCAATGCTCATACCGATTATGAGCTGGCCACAACCGCGAGTGATATTGATCTGAAGGCCTCGCCAGGACTGGGAGGCCTAAACGTGCATCTGGTCGCCGTTTATGATCCGGTGGACGGACAGCAGGCGATTTACACTAACGGCGTGCTTATGGCCAGCCAATCAACCTCCGTCTCACTGAGCGGTGTTTCGACCAATGCCGCCGCGCTGGGCCGCTCGCCGTGGTGGAATTATGGAGATCCGTGGCTGGCTGGATCCATTGACGAATTCCGCATTTATTCCGGCCGATTGCTGGCCGCGGACGTTGCGCTGACCGACCAACTTGGGCCGAATTACCTGTTGACGCCGCCGCTTGCGGCGATGGTCAACAACGGCAGCATCGTCTTTTCGTGGCCGACCAATTATGGGTCGCCGAGTTTCACGCTGTATTCCAGCGCCGTGCTGGGCGCGAGCGCGAGTTGGAGCCCGGTGACGACGACGCCGAGCATCATTGGGAGCAGTTACCAGATAAGTGTGCCGGCCACTGCATCGGCGGCACAGTTCTTTTACTTGAAGAGGTAAAAGGAACCGGATAGAATCACGGGAAGAACATATTGCCGATGGGCGGGGTCGGCAGCATACGACCCCGCCCGGTTACCGGCTCTGACGCTTCTCTGAAAGAAAGAAACAGTGAACATTGCGTCGCACTACCGCTTTCCAGCCTGGATTCAGCAATGAAACTCCGCCCCTCGCACACGAACGGAGCGGGGCGTTTTTCATCCCGGCAGCGGCGGGCGGCAGGCGTGATGATTTTGTTGGCGGCCTGCGCGGCGTGCGGACAGACAAACCAAGCGCCGTCGGTCGTCTCCACGGAGGCCGAGCCGATGCAGAGCGGGAGGTTTGAGCCGACGTGGAAATCATTGCACCAGTATCGATGCCCCGAGTGGTTTCGGGACGCCAAATTCGGGATTTGGGCGCATTGGGGCGCCCAATGCCGGCCCGAACAGGGCGATTGGTACGCGCGCGGCATGTATCAGGAGGGAAGCGGGCAATATAAGTGGCACGTGGCGCACTACGGGTCTCCTACCAACTTCGGATTCAAGGACGTCATCCACGAATGGAAGGCGGAAAATTGGGACCCGGACAAGCTGATGGCGCTCTACAAGCGCGCGGGGGCCCAATACTTCTTGGCGCTGGCTAACCACCACGACAACTTTGACAACTGGGACTCAAAATATCAGCCGTGGAATTCGGTCAATGTCGGGCCGCACAAGGACTTGATAGGCGGCTGGGCAAAGGCGGCGCGTAAATATGGGTTGCGCTTCGGCGTCAGTCTTCATGCCGCGCACGCCTGGACGTGGTATGAACCGTCGCAGGATTTCGATGCGAAGCTGACCAAGACCGACGGGAAAGGGCAGTGGTGGGAGGGCCTGGATCCGCGGGATTTGTATGCGCAGAACCATGAGCGCAGCCGGGGCAGCGGCAATGGGGAAACCATCCATTCGCAATGGAACTGGGGCAACGGCGCGAGCATCCCCGACGCGGCTTACTGCGAGAAATTCTACAATCGCACTATCGACCTCATCAACAAGTATCATCCCGACTTGATCTATTTTGACGACACGGCGCTGCCGTTGTGGCCGGTGAGCGACGCGGGATTGAAAATTGCCGCGGACTTTTACAACAGCAACAACAAGTGGCACGGAGCCAGGGATGACGGGGTGCTGTTTGGGAAGATTCTCGATGAGCAGCAGCGCCAATGCATGGTTTGGGACATCGAGCGCGGCCAGGCCAATGAAATCGAGCCCTATCCGTGGCAGACCGACACGTGCATCGGCGGTTGGCATTACGACCGGAACATTTTTGAGCGGCATGCCTACAAAAGCACCAAGACGGTGATCCAGACGCTGGCGGACATCGTGAGCAAGAACGGGAATCTACTGCTGAGCATTCCGGTGCGCGGCGATGGAACGATTGATGGCGATGAGGAGGCCGTGGTGGAAGGCATCGCCAAGTGGATGGACAGGAACCGCGAGTGCATCTTCGGCACGCGCCCGTGGAAGGTGTTTGGCGAAGGCCCGGCGTCCGCCGGGGCGGCGTTGAGCGCGCAGGGATTTAACGAAGGCAAAGGCAAGCCGTTCACCGCCCAAGACGTGAGGTTCACGCAAAAAGGCTCGGTGCTTTACGTCATTCAGATGGGCTGGCCCACCAACGGGGTGAACATCACCTCGCTGGGCGCCTCGGCCAAACTGCTCGACCAGAAAATCGGCAACATTGAACTGCTGGGGAGCAAGGAAAAAATCAAATGGAACCAGACGGACGACGCGCTGGTCATTTCACAGCCGGAAACTGAACCGAACGATTTTGCGGTCGTCTTCAAAATCTCGCTGCGCGGCGAGTGACGCACGGAGGTGACGCTTGCATCAGGCAATGCCACCCTGTTATTTCCCCTGCAACGTTGAACGGCATTGCCGGGCCGGTTTGAGGATGCGGACCGGCCGCAATTCTAACCAGTATGAGCGAAGTCACCACGCTGGTACATTCCCGCCTGCCTTCACACAAAAATGGGTCGAGCACCCGCCGACGATGGGTGTGAGACAGAATTCTTCGCCGACCGGTTTTTGCGAGACAGAAGTAAATGCGACCCAATTTACTCCTTTGGGGTCACGTTTGCCCTCTCTCCCCGCGTGCGGAGAGAGCCGGAGAGAGGGGACCCTTTTTCGTCACCTGAAGAATTTTGTCTCACACCCGCCGACGATTAAGTATGACATTTGGCATATTCTATCTCGTTCCATTCGTGCTATCTTACCTGTTGAATCACGATGTACAAGCCTCTGCGAGTGACGCAGGGTATCGTTGGGGCCCCGAGTTTCACGCTGTATTCCAGCGCCGTGCTGGGCGCGGGAGCAAGTTGGAGCCCGCTGACGACGACGCCGGGCATCATTGGGAGCAGTTACCAGATAAGTTTGCCGCCCACTGCATCGGCGGCACAGTTCTTTTACTTGAAGCGGTAAAAGGAACCGGATAGAATTACGGAAAGAACACATTGCCAATGGGCGGGGTCGGCAGCATACGACCCCGCCGGTTACCGGCTCTGATGCTTCTCTGAAAGAAAGGAAACATGAAATTTAGCCGATGCCGACAGGCAGGCTCCGCGCGCGGAGGCGGTTTTACGTTGATTGAATTGCTGGTGGTCATTGCGATCATCGCCATCCTGGCGTCCCTGCTCTTGCCGGCGCTGGCCCAGGCCAAAAAAAAGGGCCACCAGACGTACTGTCTCAACAATCAGAAAGAGATGGCCCTGGCGTTTTTCATGTACACCGACGAAAACAAGAACATGATTCTGCCGATGGACAATGGCGCTGTGACCTATCCTGGCGGCGGCTTTTATCCTGCTCCCACTCTGGACACCGGTGAGAATGATTTCCAAGGCGTCAGTGAAGCAGCGGCCCAGAGCAACATCGTCGCCGCGCTGCAGGCCAGCCCATTATGGCCGTTTGCCAAAAACGCAAACACTTATCATTGTCCAGGCGATACGCGAGCGACCAAAACGACAGGCCATGGGTATGCGTGGGTGACGTATTCTAAGACGCAGAATTACGGCGGCGAAACCTACGACAACTATTGGGGCGCCGGCAACGCGTGTCTGAAGGCGGCAGACGTCAGCTCGCCGGCTGAAACGTTTGCCACCGTTGAAGACACCGATTGGCGCGGGTTTAACGTCGGCACCTGGGTGCTGAATTGGACTACCGGAACGGGCAAGTTCACTTGGGAAGACCCGATTGCGATGTACCACGTGGATACCGACACCTGGGGGTTTGCCGACGGCCACGTCGCAACGCATAAATGGACCAACCAAAAGATCATTGCCGCCGGCCTGGAGGCAGCCACTGGCGTGGACACCGCAGGGTTTTCGGGCCCCAATTCCGGCACGGATTACGACTACATTGCGGCGCACTACCGCTTTCCCGGCTGGAAGCAGCAATGAGATTCCCGCTCCCGCCCACGGAGGTGGTGGTGGAACGCATCACCGAGTAGCCGCAAGCCCAATTACCGGCTGTGAACGTTTAGAACGGTCACCGAATAGGGAGCAAAGGTTCGCGTAAAACTGCGTCCCAATCCGTCAATCTTTTCGGTGACCGGCACGACGTTGGCCGGCCTGGTGATTGAGTTGCTGTCATCCACGCTGCCGGAGGCGAGCACCACGGACGTTCCGTCGGAGTCAACCTTCTTTACGCCGTCCAAATCAATCCGCAACGCTTGCGGCTCCCCGGTGACATTGATCACCTTGATGTAAATGACGCCGCTGGCCATGTCTTTGGTGACGGAATAATCAAGCGGGGCGACCTTGGCGGCGGGAAGTCCCTCCAGCGAGGTTTGGACGACGACATTGCCGCGATTGGCGTTGAACATCGCGGTGGCGTAGTAAGATGGGCTGCCAAAACTGTTCAAGGCGTCGTAACCGATCAGGTCTGGCCGCCACTGGCGTCCACCCGGATTCACGTTCACCAGCATGGGCGCGTAGCATTGCATTACAATGAGATCGGAGTTGCGTTCCATCGCCGCCATCCACGCGGCGTCGGCCAAAGCGGCTTTAAGGCTGGGCGTTGGGGGCAGATGCTGGGAGGGTTCGCTCCACGGCACGACGTCTTCGTAAGCAGCCCATTCGCCGACGAAGATTTTGGGTCCAGTCCGGTCGTAGTGCTCAAAACGCGAGGGAGAGTCCTCTTCGAAAGTCTGGGCCGAACGATAATAATGCTCATCCAGCACGTCGGGTTTGCGGCTGTGGACGCGCTTTTTTTCCGGCTGCTCGTTGCCAACGGTCGAGATGCACTGAAGCCGCGGATATTTCGCCTTGATGGCGTCATAAAACTGCGTGAAACGCGCGTCGTAAGAGCCTGATTCGTCAAACCAATCTTCGTTGCCAATCTCCACGTAGGTGAGCGGGAACGGGGCGGGATGCCCGTCCGCGGCGCGGCGGGCGCCCCATTTGGTGGCGGTGCCGCCGATGACATATTCGATTTCGTCCAGCGCATCGGCGACGTAGGGCTGGAGATCCACGCCCGGTTGCACCAATTCGGACTTGGGCGGGAGGCTGTAACCGGCATAGACGGCCAGAACCGGCTCGCCCTTCAAGTCTTCAATCCATTCCAGAAATTCCAGCAATCCCATGCCGTCGGAAGAACGATAGCCCCAGCAACAGGGATGTCCGGGGCGCTGCGTCAGGTCGCCGAGCGTCTGCTTCCATGGAAAGCGAGTCCCGATGGTCGAACCCTCCAGGTAATTGCCGCCGGGGAAACGCAGGAAGCCGGGCTTCATGTCGGCCAGCTTCTGCATCAGGTCAACACGATTGCCATTGGGACGGTTGTGCCAGGTCGGCGGAAACAATGAAACCAGGTTAAACCACACGGTCCCCGGGGAGTGCATGGCCACCACAAAACGGGCGTCAGCCGTCGGCGCCAATTGGCGCGGCGTCGTCAAGGTGACGGCATATTTCTGCCAGTCGCCGGTGAGATTCTTAACCACGGCTTGGGCGAAAACGGTGGCGCCTTCGGGGCTTTCGATGCCCACGAAGAGCGGACCGGTGAAACCGGCGGCGGCTCTCGCATAGAATGAGGCGTGATAGCGGGTGCCGGGTTTGACCGGAATGCCCCAGTAACCATCGTTGGCAATTCCGGCGCGGCCAGCCGCGGAAGCCGCGCTGACATCCAGCCGCAGGCTGGTTGGGAGGTGTTCGTTCAGGACATTGGCATTATCCAGAGCGATGCTGGCAACCGCCCCACCCTCCCGCACCAGCGACCAATGGACGGGTTTGGCGGGATCGTCTTTGAAGACACGGTTCTGGATCAACTCGGCATAAAGACCCCCATCGTAGGAGTGATTGATTTCCTCGGTCATCATCCCGGAGAACATCGGGCTGACCCGCGCGATGATCTGGCCGGCGTTGATGTGCAACACCGGAGCGGGGGCCGCGGTTTGCCCCGGCGCGGCAAGTCCCGACAAGCCAAGGCACAGAGAAACGATCAAGTGATTTGTTTTCATTTATTTTGTTGCGCGGCGGTGACGTTGTTGCCCAAGATCATTCGGCACCCAGCGGGGCCGGCTTTGTATTGACGCCTTTATGAGCGCCATTATGAATATATGCGAGATTTTTCGCGCAAAACCGACACCACGGGGCGGTGAACATCAGAACCTCGATATGAACACAAACGAACCAATCCCGCGACGTCAATTCATCAAACAGGCAACACAGGCCGCGATGGCGACGGCGGCCGTATCCGGCCCGCTGGCCGCTTTCGGCCAAGCCAGTTCCGCGCCGGTGGCGTTTGCGCTGGCGGGCGCCGCCCACATCCACACGCCCAATTATATTCAGATTTTGAAACAGCGCCGGGACATCAAGGTGAAATATGTCTGGGACCACGACGCCGCCCGGGCGACCAAGGCCGCGGTGGCGCTTGACAGCCACGAGGTCGATGACCCGAAAACGATCTGGGAGGATGCCGAAGTCAAGGCCGTTGTTATATGCTCGGAAACCGACCGGCATCGGGACTTGGTCCTGGCGGCGGCGCAAGCGAAGAAACATGTTTTTGTTGAGAAGCCAATGGGCATTGGGTCCCACGACGCTTACGAGATGGCCGACGCGCTGGAGAAAGCAGGCGTGCTCTTCAACACCGGCTATATGATGAGGACCGAACCGTCGAGCCGGTTCCTCAAGCAACAGGTCGATGAGGGTGCATTTGGCAAAATCACGCGCGTGCGAGGCTCCACTTGCCACAACGGCTCGCTGGAACATTGGTTCGACACCGACTGGCGCTGGATGGCGGATCCAAAGATCGCCGGCGTGGGCGGTTTCGGAGATTTGGGAACCCATTCGTTGGACTTGTTGATGTGGATGTTCGGCGACGTCGGCGACATTACCGCCGACATCAAGTCAGTCACGGGCAATTACGGCGGCTGCGATGAATCGGGCGAGGCCCTGCTCAAATTCAAGAATGGAATCACCGGAACGCTGGCGGCGGGCTGGGTCGATCTGAGCAATCCGGAATCACTGATGATCAGCGGCACTGAAGGCTACGCGCAGATCCAGGATGGCGTGCTCTATTTCACCAGCAAGAAGGTTGCCGGAGCCGACGGCAAAAAGCCGTGGACGCGATTGCCCGACCGGTTGCCGAAGCCGATGGACCAGTTTGTCGATGCCGTCACCGGCCAATTCGTAACGACGCTTGTGAAACCACGAGAAGCCGCGGCGCGTGTCAGCGTCATGGAGGCCGCCTACAAAGCCGCCACGCAACAGATTTGGGTCAAACCGGCGTGATTTGGGTTCGGGAATCGCAACTGTAAGACCACCGCGGGAGCCTTTCTTTTTTTTGACGCATCTCCGCCTTGGGAAAGGTTTCGATTGAAAATTGGTCATTGAGAATTTGTCATCTGTCATTTAAACACTGTCGCCGTGACGCCCCAGGAACTCTCCGATCGATTGTGGCGGTTTGCCGCCCGCGTTGCCAAAGTGGTGGACGCCCTGCCGGACACCCGCGTGGGCCGGCACGTCGCTGGCCAGATCGTCCGCAGCGGGATCGCCGCGGCGCCAAATTACGACGAAGCCCGTTCCGGCGAGAGCCGCGCGGATTTCGTTCACAAGGTCAATGTCGCCCTGAAGGATTTGGTCGAAACGCGCGGGTGGCTTAAATTCATCATTTTAGCCCGACTGCTTCCGGCCAAGCGGATCGCCATGCTGGTGGATGAATGCGACCAACTTTGCCGCATCCTCGGAAAGGCAATTGCCACCGCCAAAGCCGCCAGAAAGCCGGGGCCAGACGAGGGACCACCTCTTCCAATAACCAATGACAAATTTTCAATGACCGATTTTCAATCGAGAAGTCCGAAATCCTAAAGTGTCGCATTGCCAACGGGACTTACCCAAAAAAACGAAATGCATCTTCCCACCGCGCGGAGAAAAATCTTGCGCCGCCTCCTGCGCCAAGTTTACTTAATGTCGTTTAATCGATGAGGCCAATGAATCCGCCCGCGCCCTCCCTGGATCTAAGCCGGCTGCGGGTCCTCCCGCTGGCCAGCCGGCGCAATCTGACACGAATCGATGAGATTCTGATTTCGCCGGAGTCGGCGGCGAAGCCCTTGCCGGAAAATGCCGCGCCGATGGTCCCGGACTGCGCGTCCGCCATCCGCGCCGCCCGCCAACGCGGCGCGGCGGTGATCCTGATATACGGAGCGCACCTGGTGAAAAATGGAGGGGCGTTGATCCTGGAGAGCCTGATGGAGCAAAAGTGGTTAACGCATCTTGCCACCAATGGCGCGGGAACGATTCACGACTGGGAATATGCCTGGCTGGGCGCGAGCAGCGAAAGCGTCAAGACGAACGTCGCTTCGGGCACGTTCGGCGCCTGGGACGAGACGGCCACGAACATCCACCTGGCGCTGATGACGGGGGCGCTGGATGGCTTGGGCTACGGACAGGCGCTGGGCCGGTTCATCAGCGAAGACGGAACTGACGTGCCCGCAGAGAGCGACCTGGAGCGCCTGATCCGGGCGGAGCCTGCCCATCCGCTCACGGCGGCGCGGGCCGATCTGCTCCGGGCCATCCGGCGGCGATGGGTTGCGCCGGGGCGTTTGAACGTGCTTCACCGATGGAAGCACGCCTCGGTGCTCGCCTCGGCATGGAAGCACAACGTTCCGATGACCGTCCATCCCGGCATCGGCTACGACATCATCTCAAATCATCCCATTTTCAACGGAGGCGTCCTTGGCCGCGCGGCGGAATGGGATTTCAAACTTTTTGGCGGCTCGGTGACCGGCTTGGAGGGCGGGGTGGTGCTGTCGGTCGGTTCGGCGATCATGGGACCGCAGGTATTTGAGAAGAGCCTCAGTTGCGTCAACAACTTGCGCCTGCAGGAGGGCTGCGGCCCCGTGGCCGGCCACACCATCTATGTCGTCGATCTGCAGGACGGCGGCGGCTGGGATTGGACACTGGGTGAGCCGCCCAAGACAAGCCCGGCCTACTACTTGCGCTTCTGCAAGAGCTTTTCCCGCATGGGCGCGCCGATGCGCTACGTGCAATGTGACAACGTGACCTTCCTCCACAACCTCCAACGGATATTGAAGCGGGCCTAACCATGAATCTGGCACTGGCTTTCAAGCAGTCGGCCAACAGCAATTTGGAGAAAACGGCGCTGTTTTGCGGCCAGGCCTCCTTTTCTTACGGCCAGCTTTGGGCGCAGACACGTTCGGTGGCCTGGCGCCTGCGCACTGAATTCGGGGTGCGCCCCCGCGACCGCGTCGGCGTCTGGCTGAAAAACTGCCCCGAGTTTGTGCCGGCTCTTTTCGGGATTCTCCAGGCCGGAGCGGTGGCGGTGCCGATCAACAACTTCCTCAAACCCGCCGAAGTCCAGTTCATCCTGCGCGACGCCGGAATTGACGTGCTCGTGGTGGATGAATCGATGAACGAGGGCTTTGCCAGCTTGGCGGCGGATCAGCCCGGCTTGAAATCGCTCCACGCCGAATCCTTTGGCGGCAGCCCAACCGGCGATGCGGATGTGCCTGCCGATCTTGGGGAGGAGACCCTGGCGGTCATCATCTACACCTCCGGCACGACCGGCCAGCCCAAAGGCGCCATGCTGTCGCACGGCAATCTGCTGGCCAACGTGGAAAGCTGCCGAATCGTCCTCCAAGCGGTGGGTGAAGACCGGTTCGTCGTGGTGCTTCCGATGTTTCACAGTTTCATGCTGACGGTTGGCATCCTGTTGCCGATGTTGATCGGCGGGTCGATTGTTTTGGTCAAGAGCCTGCATCCACCCAAGAACGTCGTCTTGGATATCCTCCAGCATCGGGCCACGCTGTTGCCAGCGGTGCCCCAGTTTTTCCGCGCGCTCAGCCTGAGTTCGGTTCCGGTCGAATTACCCTTGCGCGTGTGCATCAGCGGCGGGGCGCCATTGCCGGGAGAAACCTTGCGGGAATTCACGGCGCGTTTTCCTTTCCCCCTGCTGGAGGGTTACGGGTTGAGCGAGGCCAGTCCCGTCGTGTCGTTTACTCCCATCCGGGGTCCGTGGAAGGCCGGGTCGATCGGCGTGCCGATCCCGAACGTTGAGATGTCAATTCAAAACGAAGCCGGCCAGATGCTGTCTGCCGGGCAGACAGGCGAGTTGTGCGTGCGCGGCATCAACGTGATGCTGGGCTATTGGAATCGGCCCGCCGAAACGGCCGAAACCATGCGGCATGGCTGGCTGTTGACCGGAGACATCGGTTATTGCGACCATGACGGTTACTACTACATAACAGATCGGAAGAAGGACATGTTTCTGGTCAACGGCATCAACGTGTATCCCCGCGAGATCGAGGAGGTTCTCTATCAGTTCCCCGGCGTCAAGGAAGCCGCCGTCATCGGGGTGCCCGACGCCCGGCGCGGTGAACAGCCCCTGGCCTGCATCGCGTCACACGAAGGCATCCAATTGAACCAGAAGGATTTACAGGACTTCGTGCGCGGGCGATTGGCGGATTACAAGGTTCCGCGTCGCTTCGTTTTTATGCCGGCCCTGCCCCACAGCGCGACGGGAAAAGTGCTTAAAACCGACCTGAAAAAGCTGGGGTGACAGACCAAAAGGCCGGTTTTGCGTGCAACGCGCGCGATCATTCATATCATGTTGATCTCAAGTAGGTTACACAGAAACCGGACTTTTACCAGTTGACGGTTGCAATGCGCCCCCCCTACACTATTGACACTGCGAACCCGCTGCGTGTGGCAGTGGTGTCCAGAGCGATTTTATGCCTGAAGGATATTGTGTCAAATGCAAGGCGAAGAAGGAAATTGCCGAGGCCGTCGAAGAGACCATGAAGAATGGGAGGAAAGCCATCAAAGGCAAGTGCCCGACTTGCGGCGTGGTGATGTTTAAAATCCTTGGCGGCAAAGCGGCCGTCACCGCGGCCACCGCGCCCAAAGTCAACAACCAGCCCAGCTAACTTCCCTATGGCCCAGCAACTGGCTTACGTCATCATCACCCCCTACACGCTCCACAAATCCCGCACCGGCGGCATCCTGGCGCGCTTGATCACGCGCACCGGACTGGAGTTGGCGGCCGCCCGCATGTTTGCCCCCAGCAACCAACTGGTGCAGGAGTATTCGCAAACGATCATCTCGGCGGCCGATCCCCAGGACCGCCGCGTCCAGGAGTTGATCCGTGATTACATCGTGCGCAATCTGGCGCCCGACCCCAAAACCAAGCGCCCCCGCCGCGTGATGATGCTCTTGTTCCGCGGCGAGGAGGCCGTGCGCAAAGTCCGCTCCGTCGTCGGCAACATCGCCCCCCATCGCACCGGCGGCGAAACCATCCGCGACACCTACGGCGATATCATCCTGGACGAACACGAACAGGTCCGCTATTTCGAGCCCGCTGTGCTCGCCGCGCCCAATCGGGACGAGGCCTGCGTCAAACTCAAACTCTGGGCCCGCTACTCCGACACCGACGGCGGGATTGTCAGCAGAGCCGTCGCTTACGGTCCGACCGACACCCCGCAGCAAACGCTGGTCCTCATCAAGCCCGACAACTTCCGCTTCGCCACGGGCCGGCCCGGCAACGTCATCGACTTCATCTCCCGCACCGGCCTGTTCATTGTTGGCATTAAAGTCCATCGCATGAGCGTCGCCGAGGCGGCGGACTTTTACGGCCCCGTGCGCGAGGTCTTGCGCACCCGGCTCAACGACGTTGTGGCCGCGCGCGCCAAAGCGGCGTTGGAAAAGGAACTCGGCTTTAAAATCCCGCCCGCGGAGGAGAAACGTTTTGGGGAAATCCTGGGGCCATACTTTGGCGACAACCAATTTGACAACATTGTTAAATTCATGTCCGGCCGCTCTTATTCCGACTGCGATCCCGCATTGGCGCACCAGCCCGGCACCGAAAAGTGCATCGCGTTGATCTACGAAGGGCCGGAGGCCATCGGCAAAATTCGCGATGTCCTGGGCCCCACCGATCCGTCCAAGGCGCCGCCCGGATCGATCCGGCGCGAATTCGGCTCCAGCATCATGGTCAACGCCGCCCATGCCAGCGATTCGGTGGACAGCGCCGCCCGCGAGATGAAAATCGTCAACGTGGCCGAAAACAACTTCCGCGCCGTCATCGACGAGTTTTGCGCCAAGAATTAGCGCCAGCCCAACAGGTCCGTAGGGGGCAGGAGCTTCGTTTCGGTTGCAAAAATGGCAGCGGAATGTTCGTCAGAGGAACGAATTTTAAACTGAAATGAGATTCCCATTCTCTTGACAATCGTTGCCTGATTATCTTGACCTTCAGGCTCAGAGTACGCACAATCCTCTCAGGTCGTGAACACGGATACGGACATCTTAATCAAGCGCGCCGCCGCCGAACTCAGGAGCGCCGGCGCGCGGGAAATTTATGTCTTCGGCTCTGCTGCGCGCGGGGCGAATGACGCCGCTTCCGACTTCGACTTGGCGGTTTCCGGCCTGCCGCCGTCAGTTTTCTATCGCGCGGGCGCGCGCATCAGCGATTTGATCGGCCGTTCGGTGGATTTGATTGACCTGGATATCAACACGCCCTTCACCCGCTACCTCCGCACGGAGAATGAACTCGTCCGGGTGGGATAAATTCCGCAAACAGCAGGCGACAGAACGCGAACAATTGCAGCGTCTGCTGTCCGGGATTCACGGACTCCTCGCCAGGTGCCGCGACACGGCGCCGACCGAAATTGAACTGTCCGCGCTTGCCGCCACGCTGCATTCGTTTTACACCGGGGTCGAGAACATTTTCAAGCGCGTCGCGGTGGAACTGGATGGGGAGGCCCTGCGCGGCGATGCCTGGCATCGCGAGCTTTTGATGCGCATGAACATGGCAACTGCGCACCGCCCGGCGCTGCTGTCGGAAGAACTTCACGATACGTTGAATCAATACTTGCGCTTCCGGCACGTATTCCGCAACGCCTATTCCTTTGACTTGGATTGGCGGAAAATGTCGCCGCTGGTGCTACGCCTGGAAGAAACATTTCAAGAGCTGGAAATTGCATTGGAACATTTTCTGAAATGAACCGCGCCGCAAATTCCCTTGATGAGTGGGCCATGCAATCACACGATACTTATGCCTGGATCAAGCAGTGATCGTTGGTGTGACGTTTGCCGCGCGTCTGTTGTTTTGCTGTGTGGTGTTGCCCGCTGTTGGGGCGGCATATCTGAGATTCAACCTGTATCACCATGACTACGAACGCTACAACACAGCGGAAACTGTCCGCTTGGACTGCTTCCCTTGTACTATTGCTCATGCTGCCGGTCGCTTCCGCGCAGACCTTGACCCATCGTTATAGTTTCTTCAACAAAGCCAACGGCAGCACGACCGTTGTCGATTCAGTTGGCGAGGCCAACGGTTCCCTAGTCGGCGCTGCCGTCATCACAGGCGGCCAATTGGTCTTAAGCGGCGCCAGCGGATGTTACGCCAATCTGCCTGCCGGACTGATCACCGGCTACTCCGCCGTGACCGTCGAGGCCTGGGCCAATTACGGAACGCTCCCGGTCAACTGCTACCTGTTCTCCTTTGGGAATACCGACGGCAGCGGCGACGGGGAAGACTATATCTTCTGCGCGCCGCAAGCCGCGCGCATCACCATCAGCGGGGTGGACCCGGGCTACGATGGCGAACAGAACGCCAGTTGCGGTGGATGGTCCGGCCTCACTGACCTCCATGTTGTGGCCGTCTTCAATCCCCCGTTGGGCTACCTGGCCCTTTACACCAACGGCGTCCTGGCTGCCACCAACAATGCCGAAACTGTCCCCTTGTCCTCGGTGAAAGACGTTTACAACTACATCGGCAAATCACTCTACACGTCCGACCCATACGCCCCGATCAAAGTCGATGAGTTCCGCATTTGGAATGGCGCCCTCAACGGTCTTCAAGCGGCAGCCGATTATCTGGCGGGGGATACGGTCACCAACGCCAATCCCGGAACGGTGACCAATCTCCAGTTGCGGGTCGCCTCCTCGATGCTCCAAGGCGCCCAACAAAACGCCGTCGTCACCGCCCAGACAACCGAAATATCGCGCGCAGTGGACATCACGAAGTTTTGCTCTTATTCCTCTGACAATACCAATGTCCTTGCCTTGAGCGGCACCGGGCTGATCAAGGGCGTCGGGCCGGGAACCGCCGCGATCGTCGCCCAATACGCCAGCGTCTCAGCCACCCAATTTGTCACTGTCACCGTGCCTCCGGCGGTGATGACCCATCGCTACAGTTTCTTCAGCGAGGCCAACGGCAGCGCGACGGCCATTGACACGGTCGGCTCCGCCAACGGCACGCTTAATGGCGATGCCGCCATCACCAACGGCCAACTGATATTGAACGGCGCCACTGGAACTTACCTCAGTCTGCCGGCGAACATCATCACCAGCGCCTATTCCGGGGCCACGATCGAAGCGTGGGCCAGCTTCGGCGCGCTCCCTGTCAATTGTTTCTTCTTCGGTTTCGGTAATACCGATTCCAGTGGCGCTGGCGAGGACTACATCTTTTGCGCGCCGGAGGCCGGGCGTGTGGCCATCACCGGCGCCGACCCCGGCTACACCGGAGAACAAAACGCGGCCAGCGGCGCCAATTGGAGCGGGCAGACCAATCTGCACATCGTGGCCGTCTTTGAACCGCCGGCGGGTTATATCTCTCTTTACACCAACGGTGCTCTGGCGGCTATCAACAACGCCGTCACGACTCCCCTCTCCTCCGTCAATGACGTTGACAGCTACATCGGCAGGTCGCTCTACACGGCCGATCCCTATGCCCCGTTTAACGTGGAGGAATTCCGCATTTACAACGGGCCATTGACGCCGCAGCAGATTGCGCTCGATGCCGCGTCCGGCCCCTCTCAAATCCTCACCAATCCGGGTGCGCTGCTGTCGATCCAGTTGGAAGTGACTCCGATGCCCGCCGGCGCGACCGGGCAGGCAGTGGTGCTCGGCAACTTCGCCAACGTGAGCAACGTGAACCTTTTCACCTACGGACAGCCCACCGTCGTTTCGACCAATTCGAGCGTGCTCAGCGTCTCCGCCTCGGGTCTTGTCACCGCCGTCGGTCCCGGATCGGCAACTATCGTCGCGACCTATGGCGGACTGAGTGTCACTAACATCGTCACGGTGACTGGGTTTGCGACCAACCGGTTCGTGTTCGACAGCTTCAGCGACGGTTTCTGGACAATTGTCAACCAGGGAAACAGCAACACTTTGGTGGCGAGTCTCGGCGGCGCGAGCCAGGAGCCTTACACCAATGGCGCGATGGAGCAACAGTTTGAAGTCCTCTACAACCTCCAGAACGCCACTTTCCGCCTGCGTCAGCGGTCCAGTTGGTATTGTATCGGCGCCTCGGGCAACCAGGCCGCGCCCGGCGCGTGGGTTCCGTTGATCGCCTCGTACACGGGGGCCAGCGCCCAGCAATGGCACATCGTGGATGCCGGAAGCGGCTGGTTTCGCATCTTCAACGCGGCCAGCAACCTTGTTCTACAGACTGACAATGAAACCCCGGCTCATGTCACACTGGCCGCGCCCGCGGCCGATCCATTTCAACTCTGGCAGTTCAATTACCAGACCCATTATCCCAAGAAAGGTTCCGCAGGCTATGAGGGGCCTCCTTACTCGACGGAGCTGACAACAAGTTGGGCCTATAACTACGACGATAACACCAGCGCCTCCGAGCCGGCATCTTTTGATTTTGCGCCGATGGTCTGGGGACCGTATTGGGAGCCAGTCAGCGATCTACAGTCGCGTGATCCCGGATGGCTTGCCAGTCCGAAACCATCCTATCTCCTCACCTTTAATGAGCCAGACAACAGCAGTCAGGCGGACATGTCCACCAATACAGCGATCTCGATGTGGCCGTCGCTGGAAGCCTTGAACGTGCCGCTTGTCGGCCCGGCAACGCAAAATACCGAGGACGCCTGGGAAAACGGCTTTTACGAGCTGATCGCCAACAATAACTATCGCGTGGACTACGCCGCCGCGCATGAATATGTCCCCCCGAACGCCGCGTCCCTCATCAGCGACCTGAATTCTGTCTATACCGCCTATGGCCGTCCCGTCTGGCTGACCGAGTTTTCTCCGGTGGACTGGAGCGACTGTCAGTGCTGGTCTGAGGATGACGATTACAACTTCCTGGCCGAGTTTATGTGGCAGGCCGAGAGCCTGGAATGGATCAAGCGTTACGCGATCTTTCCATTCAGCAATACGAACCCAGACAGTCCCTGGGTTGACAATGGTTTTACCGGCAGCGTTTTTCTATCCAACGGTCAAACACTTTCCCCTTACGGTGAACTGTACGCGACTTGGGATGGCAATCTCACGCTTCAGGCGGTGACGCCTTACATCATCCACAATCTGGCAACCAGTTTCCGCCTGACTGCGACCAATGGTGTGAGCAAGCCGCTGGCGTCCACAATCTATGTCAGAAACGCCACCACCGAATGGGCCTTGCTGGCTTCGCCCACCCCTAATAACTGGTATGTCATTTCGTTGAACGATGGCCGCCGTTTGAGCTATGCGAATGGTGCGTTGGACCTCTCCCCGTTTGGAACTGTGGGCACAACGGTGCAATGGACCTTCACCGGCCCGGACAGCAGCGGCTACTATTTCATTGCCAACCCAACGGCGGGACTGAACTTGTACGCCTCCGGCACCGCGCCTGCCATCAGTTTTAGCGCCATCAGTTCCAGCACGGAAACCGATAACACCCGCTGGCGGCTGGTCAAACCCTACCAACCCGTCTCCATCCCCGCGGCCGCGGCTCCCGCCGGCCTCTCCTCTGCGCCCGGGGACGGGACTGTTACGCTTAGCTGGACTGCCTCCGCCGCCGACCATTGCTACAACGTCTATCGCTCGACCGTCTCCGGCGGTCCCTACACGCCCGTGGCGAGCCTCCTGACGAACGCCATGTTTACCGACAATGCAGTCGTAGATGGAGTCCCCTATTACTACGTTGTCACGGGCCTGAACATCCTCGGACAAGAATCTTCCTACTCGGCGCAGATCGCGGCCCAGCCAGTCTCGCTGAACCCGCCACTGGTCAGCTTCGGCATGACAACCAACGGCATCCAGTTCAACTGGCCCTCGGTCAACACCGGTTGGGAATTGCAGGCGCAGACCAACAGTCTTGGCGCCAACTGGGTCACGTTGTCTGAAACGGGCGCCACGAACCAGGTAATCATCCCCATCGATCCTGCCAACAGCACTGTGTTTTATCGGCTGGTTTATCCGTAATCTTGGGAACGTTTGGCCCGTTCCGTGAGACGGGCGCGGGTCATGCGCTCGCGCAGGCCGCCTTCCTGGACAAACGCGATTTCCAAGCTGCGGAGTTGCCGGTCAAGCAGATAATTGGTCAGTTCAATCAAGCCAATCATGACGTTGGCTGCAATGGCGGGATTGGTGTGCTCGATGCCTTTTTTGAAAGTGTCGTAATTGACGTCTGGTTGCCGGTTCAGTTGCCGAAGGCGCTTGGTGGCACGGTGGTCCTTGGCCCATTCCTTGATGCCGCGCACCCGCAGGAAATCGCGGAAGTCTTCGAGCAACTCCTCAAGGCTGGCGCGGGCGACGTTGGTGAGCTTGATTTCGCTTTCCTTGGAAGTGCCAGAGGCCTGGCTGCCCTCAATGATGTTCTGTTTTCCTGAACGGGCGGCCTGGATCATTTGATCACAGGTGCGGTCGCGCTTTTCCAGAAAGTGCCCGCAAAACCATACCGTGCCGTCATAGACGATGCGCGCTTTCTGGAAAGAGAGCAGGTTCTCATAACCGCCGTGCGGCGGAATGAAGCGCTCAGGCATGGGCATAGCTTTCGGAAGGGACAGAAGGGACGAAAGCCCAGGCCCGTTGCGAGCCTGGCCGGGACGTTTGCGTCCTTTCCGTCCTTTTTGTCCTTTGGGTCATTTTACAGAGGTTTTAGTGATATTCCTGCACGGTCTTCACCCCGTACCCGTTTTTTTTCAGGGCCGCGATCCCCAGTGCCGCCGCTCGCGCGCCGCTCAAGGTCGTCATGATCGGCGTGCCGGTGTAGAGGGCGGTGGTGCGGATTTTCACTTCGTCGGCGCGCGGGGTCTGGCCCGCGGGGGTGTTGATGACCAGTTGAATGTCCCGGTTTTTTAACAGGTCCAAGGTGTTGGGACGGCCCTCGGCCAGCTTGAAGACGCGGGAGACTTTCAGGCCCGCCTGCTCCAGGACGCTCGCCGTGCCGCCTGTCGATACTATTTCAAAGCCTAGCGCGGCAAATTCGCGGGCGATGGCGGCGACCTGCTTCTTGTGGGCGTCGCTCACGCTGATGAAGACGCGCCCGCCCAACGGCAGCGGGGCGTTGGCCGCCATTTGCGATTTGGCGTAGGCGATGCCCAAATCGGCGTCCAAGCCCATCACCTCGCCAGTGGAACGCATCTCCGGCGAGAGGAGGATGTCCTGGCCGAGAAAACGGTTGAACGGAAAGACCGATTCCTTGACGGCCCAGTATTTGGTCCACACTTCGCTGGTGAAACCGAGGTCGGCCAGGCTCTTGCCCGCCATCACCTTGGCCGCCAGTTTGGCCAGCGGGACGCCGATGGCTTTGCTGACGAATGGAACGGTGCGCGAGGCGCGGGGGTTGACCTCCAGCACATAGACGGTTTCGCCCTTGACGGCGTATTGGACGTTCATCAGGCCGATGACGCGCAGTTCGCGCGCCATGGCGCGGGTGTAGCGGCGCATCGTTTCGATCACGGTGCCAGAAAGAGTGTGCGGCGGCAGCACCATTGCGGCGTCGCCGGAATGGACGCCGGCAAATTCGATGTGCTCCATAAAGCCGCCAATGACTATCGTGCCGTCGGCCGGCCCCGGGAAATGACCCACGTCGGCGATGCAATCGACATCCACCTCCGTGGCGTCCTCCAGAAACTTGTCCACGAGCACGGGGCGTTCCGGGGAGGCCTCGACGGCGAAGCGCATGTAATGGTTCAATTCGGCGTCGGAATAGACGATTTGCATGGCGCGGCCGCCCAGGACGAACGACGGCCGCACCAGCACCGGGTAGCCGAGGTGGCGGGCGGCTTCCAGGGCCTCGGCCTCGTTGGTCGCCAGGCCGTTGGGGGGTTGGGGGATGTCCAGCTTATTGAGCATCGCCGCAAAGAGCTTTCGGTCCTCGGCGATCTCGATGCCCTGCGGGGAAGTGCCGATGATGTTGACGCCGTTTTTTTGCAAGCCCAGCGCGAGATTCAAGGGCGTCTGGCCGCCGAATTGGGCGATCGCGCCCCAGCACTTCTCGCGCTCATAGACGTGCAGCACGTCCTCCAGCGTCAGCGGCTCGAAGAAGAGCTTGTCGCTGGTGTCGTAATCGGTGGAGACGGTTTCCGGATTGGAATTGACCATCAAGGTTTCGAAGCCCTCCTCCTTGAGGGCAAAGGCCGCGTGGACGCAGCAATAATCAAATTCGATGCCCTGGCCGATGCGGTTGGGGCCGCCGCCCAGAATCATGATTCTGCGCTTGCTGCCCGGTTTGGTTTCGTCATCCCCGCAATCATAGGTTGAATAATAATAGGGCGTGTAGGCCTCGAACTCGGCGGCGCACGTATCGACCAGCCGGTAACTCGGCGTCAAGCCTAATTCTTTGCGGCGGGCGCGCACCTGGTCTTCGGTCGTGCCGGTCAAATGCGCGATTTGACGGTCCGAGAAGCCGAGGGATTTTGCTTTGGCCAACAGCTCGCGATTCATTGTTCAGAATTCAAATTGCGCCAAGTAAGCCCCACGCGCGCGGCAGTGGCAAGACAGATTCGGACGGTGCCGAGCTTGACCGCGCGGGGCCAAAACCATACAAACAGCGCGTGCAATGGCATCTTCTTCCGCCCGGCATGAAGACCCCCCGCCGCCTGGCGCTGGTAGGAACGCTGGCGTTTGTTCTGGTGGCGGCAAGTCCTGTTTGCATTGCGCAAAAGCTGTCCCCTAGCGCCCTGGCGCAAATCAGCGCGTTGGAAGATGAGAAGGCCGCTTTTACCCCAGCCCAGAAAAAAATGGATTCCCAATTGGTCTTCGCCCTGAAACGAAGCCGCAAGGAACCCATCGCCAAGAACTCCGTCCCGCTCCTGCGCGTGGAGAACAAAGCGGACACCAATGGCATGATGGAAGTGGATATTTCAGGCCGCATCACGCCGAGTCTGCTGCGGCAAATCCAGAATTGCGGCGGCCAACTGCGCGACGGATTTCACGCCAGCCCTCTTGGGGTGCGCCTGCCGATGAACGAGTTGGAAAAGATCGCCGCGCTGCCGGAAGTGAAGTTCATCGGGCCGGCGCCTCTGATGCATGCCAATGAAAACGCCATTGACGCCGAGGGGATTCAAGCACTCGACGCTTCGTCATTCATCGTTCAGTCCTACTATGGCATCCCCGTCAACGGGGGCGGCGTGAAAGTTGGCGTTATTTCCGACAGTGTGGATTTCCTGTCCGGCGCCCAGGCATCCAACGATCTGGGGCCTGTCACCGTCTTGCCCGGACAAAGCGGAGTACCGGATACGGGCGAAGGCACGGCGCTGTTGGAAATTGTCCACGCCGTGGCCCCGGGCGCCCGGCTTTTTTTCGCCACCTACAAACCGACCTTGGCGCAATTCGCCACCAACATCCTCAATCTTCGGCTCAAATACGGCTGCGACATCATCATTGATGACGTGCATGTCGAGCAGGAAACGCCCTTTCAGGACGACGTCGTCGCTCAGGCCATTGCCGCTGTCACTGCCGATGGCGCCCTCTATCTGGCCTCGGCGGGGAACGAGGGAAACTCGTACTGCGGCACTTCTGGAACATGGGAAGGAGATTTCGCCAGCGACGGCCCCGCCTCGGCTCCGTTGAAAGGGAAGGGGTTGGTGCATAATTTCGCAGCCACTTATTATGGCAGCGTTGACTCTAACACGGTCGTTTACCAAAGCCCCACCCCTCGTCATACCGAGTTATTTTGGTCCGACCCTTGGGGCGCTTCGACCAACGATTACGATCTGTTTGTTCTTGACGCGAATGGCGTTAACGTGGTCGAGAGTTCTGTCACCGTGCAGAATGGTTCGCAGGATCCCATTGAATCCGTCTCCGCGCCCAAGCGGGGCGAGATGGTGGTCATCGTCCTCGCTCATGGCAGCGGGCGCTTTTTGCATCTCACCACCCAGGGCGGCGAGCTGGAGATCGGCACCGACGGCGCCACGCGCGGCCACAACGCCAGCCCCAGTGCCCTCACGATCGCCGCGATGGATGCTTTCGGCCTCGATTACTCCGGCAACTTCGACATCGAGCCGTTCAGCTCCGACGGGCCGCGACAGATGTTTTATTACGCTGACGGCGCGCCGATCACACCGGGTGATTTCTCGTCCAGCGGCGGCGCCATATTCCCGAAGCCGGATATAAGCGCTCCCGATGACGTGACCACCACCGTTTTCAATCCCTTCTACGGCACATCGGCTGCGGTGGCCAACGCCGCCGGCCTGGCCGCGCTGATAGATTCGATCAATCCAAGTTTGTCTGTGGCGGAGGTCACGACGCTGCTGGAAACCAACGGTCAGAGCGTTGGCGGCGGCCCGGATGTTGTCGGATACGGGGAAGTCACGGTGGGCTCATCCCTGCCCAACACCCCTGCCTATAACGGCCCGGCGAGCGTTTCGTTGCAGCCGCCCAACGAGCAGGCCGTGGCCTATGGCGTGCCCTTTGTTCTCAACGGGGCCGCGATGGGAGCGCCGCCGCTGACGTATCAATGGAGACTGAACGGAACGAATTTGAGCGACACCGGGGATTTTTCCGGCTCGGCGACAAGCAATTTGACGGTCGCGGGAATATCGCTGGCCGACGCGGGCGCCTACAGCTTAACAGCGAGCAACGGGCTGGGCGGCAGCACGAGCGGCGAGGCTGCTGTTTCCTTTAGGCCGATTTCCGTCGTGGGCACCCTGGACAGGATTTCAAACTCCAGCGGGACTTTTTACTATACGGAGCCGGGCGTGGTGGAAGGAACGGATGGCAATCTCTACGGCGCGACGACGGGCGGCGGCACGAATGGATTGGGCGCGCTGTTTTCCATGACTCCGGGCGGGACGGTCACGGAGCTTTACGATTTCGGGACAGTGACCAATGACGGCGCGTTTCCGAACACGCTGGTCCAGGGCGAAGACGGCAATTTTTACGGCACAACTCAACAGAACGCGGGCGCAGGCGTTAAGGGGATCATCTTTAAGTTGACCACTTCAGGACAATACACCCTGCTTTACAATTTCACCAATGGCCTGGACGGCTCTTATCCGCTCTGCGGCCTGAGCCTGGGAAACAACGGAGTCCTTTATGGAACGACCTCCCTGGGAGGGGCGGGCGGATTCGGCACGATCTACGCGCTGACAACCTCCGGGCAAGTGAGCATTCTCTACTCGTTCACCAACAATGGCGATGGCGCCAACCCGAGCGCCGCCCCCATCCTGGGCAAGGACGGGTACCTCTACGGCACAACCTCCGGCTATATTTCGGCCCAAATACCAGGCTCAATTTACAAGCTTTCGCCGTCGGGCCGCTTGACCACCCTTTACACCTTTACCAATGGATTGGATGGCGGAACGCCGTGGTCCGGTTTGACGGCCGGAAGCGATGGCAATTACTATGGCATCAGTCCGATTGGTGGAGTGAGTGACTTGTTCGGCAACACGGGTGGCACGGTCTTTCGCATCACTCCGGGCGGGGTCTTCACGGTGCTTCACACTTTTTCCATCGTGACCGAGGGCATGGCGCCGGCGGGAAAACTGGCGTTGGGACCGGATAACAATCTCTATGGCACCGTTTCGGGCGGGGGGCCGGGCTACGCGTTGCTCGCGGAATCTTACCAAGACCCCATGGGGGGAGTGTTAACGTATTCGGAACCGGGTTGGGGTTCGGTTTTCAAGATGACGCTTCAAGGAAAGCTTACAGTTCTTTATTTCTTTAGTGGCGCGGGCGACGGCTTCGATCCGGCCGCCGATTTGTTCTCCGCGAGCGACGGGAACATATACGCCGTGTCTTCGGCGGTGGACGACATGGGAAATCCATCGGGGGAGAATATCATTCGCATTGACACACATGGCTTTGGCCCGGCCATTCTCGTGCAGCCGCAAGACCGTACCGTCATTGCGGGATCGAACGCTCTTTTTTCCGTGGCGTCGGACGGCGCGCGGCCGTTGAGTTACCAATGGCAATTCGGCGGGGTCAACATCGCCGGGGCGACCAATCCGTCTTTGGTCGTCTCCAACGTCCAGAAGAAGCAGGTGGGAAGCTACCGCGTTGTCATTCGCAATCCCGTGGGAAGCGTGACGAGTTCCAGCGCCTCGCTCTCCCTCGGGACTCCCGTCGTCATCACGCGGCAGCCGCAAAGCCAGAACCTCGCCGCCGGCGCCAGAGCGTCGTTTACGGTGGCGGTAGCCGGCTCCGCCCCGCTTCACTATCAATGGCAGCGCAACGGCGCGAACCTGGCCGGCGCAACCGCCGCGACGCTGGCCATTGCTTCTGTCAATTATACGAACGCTGGCGCCTACTCCGTCCTCGTATCCAACGGCATCAACATCGCCGCCAGCACCAACGCCCTTCTCGCCGTTTTTCCACCCGCCCCGCTCATCACCTCTCCCGCCGCAGGCTTCCAATCGCCGAGCAACTCGCTCACCGTGGCCGGAAAGACCGGTTCGTCCGGCGTCACCAATGTTTTAGTTCAAGTTGGCGAAGGCGCCTGGCAGGCCGCCGTCCTTTCCCACAACGGCGCCAATTGGTCCGCCCTCGTCGCCCTTGCCCCGGGGACCAATGCCTTCGCGGCGGTCGCGCAAACTCCCTTTGGCGCCTCCCTGCCCGCCTCGTCCGCGTTTGTTTTCAATCCGTTTATCAACGCCGCCGGAGTCTATGACGGCCTGTTTCTGGATACCAACAATCCCTCCGCCCATAGCGCGGGCAGTCTGACGCTTACCGTGTCAAGCACGCGCTCGTTCAGCGGAAGAATCACTCGCGCCGCCGACGCCGAATCGTTCACCGGCAAGTTTGATCTCAGCGGCGCCGCCCAACTGCCCGTGCCTGTCGTCAAGTCCACGCCGCTGGGCCTGAGTCTGCTGCTGGATTTGGAGCCGGGCGCTTACGGCCTCAGCGGTTCGGTGAGCAACAACGGTGTGTTCAACGCCCCGCTGCTCGCTTGGCGCCCGTCCTCCGGCTCCGTCACCAATTATCCGCCCGCCTCCACCTTTGCCATTTTCCCCAACGTGGCGCCGCCCGGATACAGTTATGGCGTGGCGCACCTTGCTTCGGGCGGGAGCGTCACCGTCACGGCCTATCTCCCGGACGGCACGACATTCACCGTGAGAGGATCGCTGCTGCAAAATGGCCGGTTCCCCTTGTTCGCAATCCTCTACAACGGCCGCGGTTCGCTGGTTTCGTGGATGTCCTTCACCAACGCGTGTGTCACTGGATCAGTCGATTGGTTCCAGACCAACGGTGTGACTTTCACCAACTGGAACTTGACCGGCTATGCGTTTGCGCCGCCCCCGGCCGCGCCGGTGTTGGCGTTGACCAACGGCGGGCTGGCGCTTTTCGGGGGGAATCTTCCCACGCCGCTTACCAACGCCATTTCCATCAGCTCGAAGAACGTCGTCACGCCCGGCGCGGGAACCATTCCAGATTTAACCGCCGCGGTGAGCGCGGCGACCGGACTCTTCTGCGGTACTTTCCGGTATCCCTCCACCGGGAAGTCCGTTTCCTTTCACGGGGCGCTGCTGCCGCCCATCAATTCAGCCTTTGGATACTTTGTGGAGAGCAACCAAAGCGGAGGCGTCATCATTGGCAATTTCCCGCTGGCAATCCCCAATCCGCAAGACCAATGATGTCCGCCTCTTCACGCTACGACGTTGTGGGAGGGCTTGACTGGGCCGCCTTTGCCTTTGCCGCTGCTTCGATGGCCAGGGCCTCTTTCTTGCCGACCGTGAAGTAGTAAATCAAGTACGCCACGCCAATAGCGGCGGGAATCAATCCCCACACGCATTCGGATTGGACTTCGAAATAGAGCGCGAGCGTAAGGGCAAGTCCGAGTAGCAGCAGGATCAAGCCCGTGAGCAGATGCCGATGGGGCGAGTGAGGCCGGAACGCCCTGCCATCCTCGGCAAAAAAGGTTTCCGGCAACGGTGGCAGTTCGACGCCTTTTTCGATGGCGGCCATGCGCTCCTGATGGTAGAGAGCGAACATCTCTTTGCGCTTCCGGTAGGTCAAAATCATGGCCACCAGTGGGATGCTCAGTCCCATGACGATTGCGATGATGGGAATAAAGACTCCGATTGTAGCTGGGTTGAACATAAGCGTTGTGCTGTTTCTTTAAATTTCTTGTTTCCTGCCCGCCGGATCATCCGGCGCTGTCTGTTTATTGCGACTTCGCCTGGTTTTGGATTGTTTCAAAAATCTTTTTACCACGGTAGAGTAGGCGAAGTGGAACGGGCGGGTTGAACTGACCGTAGTTGTCGGTTCCGCGGTTCCACTTCACCCCTCATCAAACCGGACGAACGGATTTCCCGTATCCGGCTTTCCGAG
>JBEKSF010000073.1:0-28868 GCA_049517295.1 Verrucomicrobiota bacterium | reverse complement strand
GGCCGACCGGGCGTCGAAAGCATGGGTATAGGTCTGCGGAGATTATCGGATTTAACTTGGGGTTGGAAACTGTGTGAAAACAACCAGTAAAGTCGATGAAGATCCGTGTAAAGAGCAGGGCTTGCCGCCGCTTTTCTGCAAGCAAACCACGCGCGATCCGAAAGCGGGACCGAGCTTCCCGCACTCCATATCAAACCGCCACTCTCAGAGAGCAGGAGTGCCGGGCCTGATGCAAGCGTGACCGCAAAGCCAGATGCGATCAACATAGTTAGCAGGAGTCCCAAGGCCTGCCTCCGGCATCGCGCCCCCCGGAACGACGGGGACGTCTGTGCCCTTGTTAAGCCATTTGTGGATTTCCGCATGGCCATCGCAAAATGAAAAGCCACAGGCCCCATTATGGTAAGAAGCCGGGGTGTCCGATCCGCTCCACGACGTCGGAGCCGAGGGCGTGCCCTGATCGCCATCATCGAAATATCCATCGTTGATGCTGTCGGGATGCTCTTCCAGGAAGTCGTAAATCAAAGCCGGCTGGCTAATGCTGGCCAGTTTCAGGTACTGGGGCCACGCGGGATTGAACTGATTTTTCCCCGCATAGGTGTTGTCAGTTCCGGAGCCGGGTCCGCCGTCGCCGCAAGTTGGGCAGTCGGAGAATTGTCCGAGGAAATCGTTCATCGAATAGCTCCGCACCCGGGCGGTAAACCCAGCCGAGACCTGGGCGCTGCTCAGAAAATTATCGGCCGGGCAATGGTAGCTGCCAACAGACTTGCCCATGTAGTTCCCCAAAAGGCCTATCTGCAGGAGAGCGATATTGGTATTTTGCTGGTTTACCGTCCAATCCATATTATCAACGCACCACGTATTGTACCTTTTCTGCGCGACATCATAGTCCGTCTGCGCGACACCGTAATTATTGACGCAGTGGTCGGTGTTGTCGCTGGCGTACATTGACCAAGCCCTGACCATTTGGTTGCAATTATTCATGCATTGAATGCCTTGGGTCTGCTGCTTGGCTTTGGCCAATGCCGGCAGCAGCATCGCCGCCAGGATCGCAATAATCGCGATGACCACCAACAATTCAATCAGTGTGAAGCCCTCGCGCGCAGGAAGTTCTCGCGCCTTCGTCTCCGGCGCATCGTGATAGTTGCCCGTATTAGGCAACAACTTACAGGTCGTCATATCGTTATCTTAACACCTTGCCGCAAGAAGTCACGCCCCAAATGGGCGTTTTTTTCACTACTTCTTTGGTATAGTCCGCGGCGTCACCGGGGCCGACGCCGCCGCCTTCTTCAAGCTGGTTTGATTCAGGGCAAAATCCCCCCTCCACCGGATGTCCCGCGAGGAGGCGCCCACCAGGATTTCAAAGTCGCCTTTCTCCGCCAGCCAGCCCCCCTTTTCGGGGTCGTAATAGGAAAAGGCCGCCTCATCCAGCGGAATGGAAACGGTCTGTTTTTCATCGGCGGCCAGCATGACTTTGACGAAGCCTTTCAATTCCTTGAAGGGGCGTGGCAGAGTGGGCTGGATTTGATGCACATAAACCTGCGCCACCTCGGCGCCCGTTCGTCCGCCGGTGTTGGCGATGTCGAACTGGACCGTCGCCAGCGGGCCTGTGGAACCGCCATTCTTGATGATCTTGAAGTTGGAATAGTCAAACCGCGTGTAGGACAGGCCGTGGCCAAAAGGGAACAACGGCTCAATGTCTTTCGTGTCGAAGTATCGGTACCCCACCAGCAACCCCTCCTCGTATCGCACCGTCCCATTGGCGCCGGGATAGGCCCCGAGGGCGTGCGCCGGCGAATCCTCCAGCCGTTTGGGAAACGTGCAGGGCAGCTTGCCCGACGGATTGACATCCCCAAAGAGAACCCGCGCGATGGCGTTGCCCCCTTCCATGCCGGAATACCAGCTCAGCGCCACCGCCGGCACGTCGGCCAGCCACGGGTCCATCGTCACGGGCGAACCGGCCACCAGAACGACGATGGTGTTGGCGTTGGCCGCGCGGACCCTGGCAATCAACTCGTCCTGGCCGCACGGCAGCTTCAAATCCTTGCGGTCGGTTTCCTCGGTGTCGAAGTAACGCCCGTGGCCCAAACCGGCGACGACAATGGCCGCGTCGGCCTCTCGCGCGGCGCGCACCGCTTGATCGAGCAAGCCGGGGCCGGCATTTTGGCCGCAGCCTTTGGAGTAGGTGACATTGAGGCGGTCGCCGACGCGGTTAATGATGCCGGCCAGCGGCGTGATTTCATAAAGGGCCTTGACGGTCGAGCTTCCGCCCCCGTGCGCCTGGAGCGCAAGGGCGTTCTCGCCTATGACCGCCAGGGATTTGATCGCGGAGACATCCAGCGGCAGGATGTGGCGGTCATTTTTCAAAAGGACGATGCCCTCCTCGGCCACCTGGCGGGAAACGGCTTGGTGTTCGGCCGTGTTGAGGGAACCCGGCGGCCCGGCGTCGAACGCGTATGTGGCAAACATCACGCGGAGATTGCGCCGCACTTTGTCGTCCAGCCCGGCGATGGGATAAACGCCCTTGCGCAACCCGTCCAGGTATGGCCTCGCCAGGTAATACTGGTCGTAATTGCCTTCGGTTCCCATTTCCAGGTCCAGGCCATGCAAGACGCACCCGGCCGTATCGTGGGCGCCGCCCCAATCGGAAACGACCAGGCCTTGAAAGCCCCATTGGCCTTTGAGGATGACGTTAAGCAAGTAATCGTTCTCGCAGCAAAACTGGCCGCGCATCTTGTTGTAGGCGCCCATGACGGTAAGCACTCCGGCCTCCCGCACCGCCGCCTCAAAGGCCGGAAGATACAGCTCGCGCAAGGCCCGCTCGTCGAGTTCCACGTTGATGCTGAGGCGGTCCCATTCCTGATTGTTGACCGCAAAATGTTTGGCGCAAGAGGCAACGCCCTGCGATTGAACCCCGCGGATATAACCGACGGCCATGCGCGAGGTCAAAAACGGGTCCTCGCCCATATACTCAAAGTTGCGTCCGCACAGCGGCGTGCGCTGGATGTTCATTCCGGGGCCGAGCATGATCTGCTTGCCGCGCGCGCGGGCTTCCTGGCCGATGACTTGGCCCTCCGTTTGCGCCAGCGCCCGATTCCACGTCGCGGCCAGGGCGATGCCGGCGGGCATGCAGGTGACAAAATCGTCGGTGTGTCCAGCCGGTTCCCAACGATCCGGCGCAAACTCTTCCCGGACACCGTGGGGACCGTCGGAGAGCCAGCGGCGGGGAATTCCCAGCCGGGCAATGGCCGGAGTGCTGAAAGGGGAGTCCCCGTGCAGGATGGCGACCTTTTCCTCCAGAGTCATGCGCCGGAGCAAATCCTCGACGCGCGCCTCGCGCGGCTGGCTGGCGTCCAGGTAAAGCGGCCGTTCATCAGCCTCCAATGGGAACGGCATAATTCCCCTGTCACTCCAAATGAATAATCCCCCGCTGCAAGGCGGTCGTTGCGGCCTGCGTGCGGTCGTTGACGGCCAGTTTGGTCAGAATATGGCCGACATGGAGCTTGACGGTGACCTCGGCAATGGAAAGATCGGCGGCGATTTCCTTGTTGCTCTTGCCTTTGACGATCAAGTCAAGAACGTCGATTTCCCGCGCCGTCAGTTCCGGGTGCGTCATCCGCTCCGCCAGGCGCGCTCCCACCGCCGGGGAAATGGACCGTTCCCCCGAAAAGACGGTGCGGATGGTCTCCATCAACTCATTGCGCGCGGCGGTCTTGAGAAGGTAGGTGCGCGCTCCAGCCTGCAACGAACGGTATATGTCCTCCTCGCCATCGTGGGTTGAAAGCATGATGACGGACGCGGAGGGGAACTCCTGGCAGATCGCCTTGGTCGCCTCCACCCCGCTGATGCCCGGCAGTTTTAAATCCATCAACACAATGTCCGGCCGGTGCTGCCGGTAGAGGGCAACGGCCTGTTCGCCGGTGGAGGCCTCCATTTCGACGACCATGTCCGGTTCGACGTTGATGGAGCCGCTCAAGCCCATGCGCACAACGAAATGGTCGTCCACCACCATGATGCGAATTTTCTTTTTGGCGTTGGTGGTCATAAAGGGGGGCGGGTTTCAAGCGGCCGGCATCTCGGCTTGGCGCATCGCTTCGGCCTCCGCCGCCTGCGCCTTGTGGTCTTTCTCGCAATACTCGACGATGATCTCCGTGCCCCAGCCGGCCGTGCTGACCAGGGTAAAGGATCCCCCCATTTTTTGCGCCCGCTCGCTCATGTCCAACAAGCCAAAATGCCCGCCATAAACCACCGTGTTGTTGCGGGTATCAAACCCCACTCCGTCGTCCCGCACCCGCAGCCGGACTTTGCCTGGCTCATAATCCAAGCCGACTTGGATTTGAGTGGCGCGGGCGTGCTTGAGGGCGTTGGCCAGCGCTTCCTGGGCGATGCGCAGCAGATTGTTCTCCACCGGGGAGGGAAACTTTCGCGGCGCGCCGGATGTGGCAACGGATATCGGCACACGCGCGCTGGCCGACATTAATTTGATCACCTCGGACACGGCGACGACCAAGTTGCTGTTTTCCAACAGATGCGAGCGCAAATCCCAAACCGACCTGCGGGCTTCGAAAAGGCTGCGCCGGCTCATGTTGCGCGCCAAATCCAACATCTGCCGCGCCACTTGCGGCGCGGCGTCAAATTGGTCGGCCACGGTCTCCAGTTGGATGGTGATGGCGACCAATTCCTGCTCCAGGGTGTCGTGAAACTCGCGCGCGATGCGGGAGCGCTCTTCCAGCGCCGCCTCCCGCTGGATTTTTTGCTGAATGATCGCGGTCTGTTGGCGCACCCGCCGCTTCAGCACGAACGCCCACGCGAAACCCGCCAGCAGAACCAGGCTCATCACCGCCAGCGTCCAAAGCAGCCGGGAAAGCGTCCACCACGGCGGGTGTTGCACCAGCACCACGTCGTCGGAGGTGCGCAGGAGCAACTGGAAGGATTCCGGATGCGATTCAACCGACGGATTCCAGTTCTCCGTCGGTTGGGCCAGGCAAACGCCGGTCAATTCCAATTCGCTGCCGTTTTCCAATTGGTTGAAACGGCTGTCCGCGTTGGCGGCATCGATGCGCGCGCTCAGAATCAGGTTCTCCGCCTCCAGGACCAGCACCCGTTCGTCTCCCCGCTGCACCCGGTTCATCAGACGGCCCCGCAGCCGGACCAATTCCCCGTTGTAATCCTCGGAAAGCAATTGATCGATCCGCACCGTGATGGGGGCGGGGGGGGGGCGGTGGCCAAAGCGCCGGATCACAGCGTCCTCCAGCACGGGTGAGTACTGACCGACCCTGGGAAATCCCGTCACGGCAACCAGGTCGCCGGGGAGATACTGATTGGTCTGGTGCGTCGTGATCGACAGGCCCTCGCCCTGATCCTGGATGAACAGAGAACTTCCTTTCTGTTCTGTCACCACGCCCTGCACGCGGACCCGCTGCCCATAGTGCGAGTTGAATTGGAATAATTGCGCCAGCGGAATCTCCACCGTTTCCGCCGGCGCCGACGATTCCACGATGATGTCGTCCGAACTGGTGACGCTCAGGAAGGGAGCCTGCATCTGCCGGCGGTTATTGAACCGTGTGCGGCAGACGCCCCGCACCCGCACTGTTGCGGCAAGCAACCTCTCCGCATCGGGCAAGTTGAACCGGGTCACCAGCACGCTCAGCCGCTGGCCGTCGGTCAACAGATCAATCAGCTCATGCCCCCCCACCGAGGGAACAACCGAGCGGACCACACCCCGCACTTCCACCCATTGGCTGTCTTCGATGCCGGTGGCCAATTGTGCGTAAGTCACCCGTTCCGGATTGGGAAGCGTTGCGCGGCCCAGAACCGTTGCACGCCGCACTTCCACCTCGGGCACAAAACCTCCCGCCCCGCTGGTCCCCTCGATCTCCAGCTCATCGCCCGCGTGAAAGTTGTTCGTCCCATCGCCCAGCTTGACGTAAATGCCGCCGGTGGCGTCGTGGATGAACATTCCCAAATCATGGACCGCGTCGCAAAACGTCACCACCGCCCGCATCCGCACCGGGTAGGCCTTGGCAGCCTGCTCCGGCGGGACCTCCCGAATCTGGCGAACAGAAGTCAGCTCCGGCAGCGTCGGACTTTCCGCCGCCGCCCTGCGCGCCCCTACTGCCAAAACCAGCGTGGGCAGCAGCAGCAGGGCCGAAAAGTGGCTTCTGGCCAACTGCAGGTTTAAAGCTTTCATGCCGCCATCATGCCAGGTCGGCCCGGAAACATCAATGCGGCGGTGGACCTCCCAGCGAATTGGAAGTGTGGCAGGCATTGTCGCAGGCAGTCTGACCCTCTGGCCGTTGCCGTCAATGAAGCACTAGGCTTAGCGGACACCTATACTTTGGGAGTATCAAACTGCGAAACTATTGCCGCCGTGACAAAGCCGCTGAATTTCGCCATGATCGCCCCAGTTCCAATGAACCTCGTTTAAGGACTTTTCGCCTTTGCGAGAAGCCAAACTTGGTAACTGACCCGAGTCATATAAAAACACGTATGAAAATACAACAACACATCGGACGCCTTATGAAAACGTTCTTGGTAAAATCCCGGTCTCGTTTCACTCTCGCCTGCTTAATCGTCGGCGCGAGCGCCGTGGCCAGTTACGGCCAGCTAATTACCCACAGTATCAGCACGTTCAACAGCAAAGCGGACGTCGATGCCTGGTCAGTTGCATGGGGCACTCCAACTGCGACCTATCTCGCCGGTGACTACCCGCCGGTCCCTGCGGGCGGCTCCAAAGGTTGCATGGTGTGGACAGCCTCCTATGGTCCTAGCAGCGCCGGCCCTGGTGGCATTCAGATCGGTCTCAATGGTCTCAATGCCAGCTCCTACACCGCGCTGGAGATGGACGTCAAAGTCGATCCCAGTTCGGCTTTGGACGAATACGGCAACGCGGCATGGTTCCAAGGGGCTTTCGATTACAGCGCCAACTGGACTTGGGACGCCTCTCCCGGGTTCAACCTCGCTCCTGTCGCCACCAACAACGGCTGGATGCATGTCATCTGGCCCCTCAGCAGTTTTTCAGGAGGCCCCCCAGCCGGGACCAATTTGAATGACATCATGGCATTTGTTATTGACCCGTACGACGGCAATTTCACCAACACCGGGACTGTGCTCATTCGAATTGACAACATCATGCTCACCGCTCCCAGCCCGACCTACGCCAACTACGTCCCTCCCGCCCTCCAGTTTAACGACTCCAACAGCGTCGCGGCCATCTGGGGCGCCGACAATGCCATTACAGGTGTGACCACCTCGTGGTACGGCACTACCAATTACGTGACATGGAGCACCAATGATTCCAAGGGCAATACCAATTCCGGTTCACTCTACATTTCAGCCCAATTCGAATCCGGCAACAACGCCCTTGTCATGGTCATTCCATTCGACACCAATTGGACTGTTTGGTCAGCCGAAACCAACGCCAGCGACGTGATTGATGCCTTTAAATACTCGGGAGTTGAGTTGGACGTGCTCTGGGACACCAACAACTCCACCATCGGAATTGACATGTTCAACGGCACCGGAGATGTTGACGGCTTTCCAATCGGCTCGGCCGATACCAACGGCTATTATGTGAATGAAATCTGCGGCTCCGCGACCACTGGCATCCCGGATGCGGCCTCCAACTCATGGCAGCATATCAAGTGCCCGTTTGTTAACATCCAGCCGAATGACAAGAACATGATGGGTGTATTTATCAAGAAATACGTCGGCGGGATGGGTACTAATGGCACCGTTGCTTTTTGGGTCGATAACATTACCTACACAGGCGCCGTCATCCCCACCCATCCCAACCAGGCGACCTTGTCGATTGCCAGGCCCGTTCCCGGATTGCAGTGCAACTTCACCGGAACTGCGGGCAATCCCGCGTACGACCGCGAAATGATCTGCACGGCCAACAATACCTACTCCTTCGTGGATGCTTCAGGCCCGGTTACCTACAGCATCACCTTTGGCGCGACTGGGAACACCAACGACAGCTCGGGCCAAATCCTCTTCGATCAAAACAACTCGGAAACTGAGCCGGACTGGGTTGACCCGTCAGTATTCAGGTTCGTCATCCAAGCCAATGGCACAGGGGGCAGTTCGCTCACCTTGCAGTGCAAAACCAATACCGCGAACGCCAATGGCGACCTCTATGATTCGTCGGATCCGGCTTGGAACGGGACCGATGCGACCCATACCAATTCATCGCCCGCCGTGGGCAAATGGACGTTCACCGTCTCCAACAACACCAACTTCCTCTGCACCGCTCCCAACGGTGCCACCACCAACTTGTCCTTCCCATTGGGCTTCCAATCCGCCGATGTGGAGGCCAACTTCCCGACTAATGCCGGCATGTACGTTTACTTCGGCGCCATGGGCGGCGGCGCGACGGCCGAAGGCAAACGCTGGGTCGTTTCCCAGTGCTCCGTCTCCGGTGGTGGAGTCACCCCGCTATCGGAAAACTGGGTGGCTGAGGCCAATACGGGCTCCGTCGCCAATGGTGGCGAAGCCGGCCCCGCTGGCAGCGGCGGCAATACCATTCCCGGCCAGGGCGTCGGTTGGACGGGCACCGTTGGCGGTGTCTCTTGGAACGACACCAGCGATAGCAAAACTGGCTACGGCATCTATCTCCTGGGAACCAACACCGCCTTCGTCCTCAACTGGACAGATAACGCGGGTCCAGGCTTGACGGTGCTGACCAACACGACCCTCGCGGCGTCGGGTTGGGGCACAAATACAGCTCTGACCGCCGATTCCTATCTGGATGCCACTTATTACACATCGGAAGTCGATGTCTCCAACCTGACTTCCGGCGACTTGTTCTTCAAATTAGTGAATCCGTGATTGCTTGGCGCCGGCTGGCCAGCCAGCCGGCGCCTTTCTTCACCGCAAGCAGCACCCGCGAGAGCCTTTCTTACATGATTGGCTCTCGGGCTTTCCATTGTATCCGAACAATTCATCGTCAGCATTCTGCCGCCTTCACGTTGCAACAACGCTATACTTTAGTAGTATTAAATACCACGCCTTTTGCTGTAGTGACATTCCCCCTCAGATGCGCTATTATCTCTCAAGCATTGTGATACTACGATTGTCCAATAAGGAGTCTGGACTCGACAAACTTGTCATCACAACACGCTGAAGCTTAACGACTAGTACACATCTATGAAAAAGTATCAATTCATCAAACGCGCGGCTGTCGCCTGCGCCGTCGCCGCCCTGGCACTCGTCTGTTCGACTAATCGAACTCAGGCGCAAACCATCATCATCGATTATACAAACACGTTCGACAACAATGGCCAAACCTCCATGTATCTGGACATCGGGTGGATGTACTGGTACAGCCTTTACCAGGATTGTTTCGGCGCGGGATACAATCTTTCGATGACCAACGATCCGACCATGGATGCCGATGGAAACACCAATGTATCCGGCTCCTTGTACGTGGTTTCGCCTTTTGCGATTCCCGGCGCCTTGCCGCCCGGTGCGGTAAACGCGGAGCCATCCTATGGCGAACAGAGTCTGATCAGCGGAACATTTGGTGGCGGCCAATTTGACACCAGCGTCCAAATGAAAATCCTGACGGTTACCAACATATCGTTCAAAATTCACGTCCTCCCGGGAACCCCCACGGATGCAAATGGCAACTTTGGCGGAGTTTACATAGGTCTGAAATCCATAGGTTATGGCGCTGATACCTCTTATTACACCAACCTGGTGACCATCCCGGGTGCGGCCACCAACGGCTGGGTGACGATCGCCGAGACAAACGCCGCTCAATTCCAATACGCCGCGAATAGTTCCGGCGACACTTATGCCCAGGGGCCGGAGATTTATTACAACCAGTACGGAAAACCCTATCCCACCAACCTGGTCATCTTTTGGATTGATGACCTTGTCGTCAATTCGTCCGTTGCCCCGCCTCCTCCTCCGCCGCCTCCTACGATGAGCATTTCTCCCGCCGTGCCAGGTTTGAACCTGTTCACGGGCACCGGCACATCCCTGTATAATCGCGAGAACATCGAGTCCGCATCCGGTTCCTATACCTGGGTGGGGGCTTCGCAGCCGGTCAGTTTCTCTTTCACCATCACTAACTATCCGGTCGGCACGAATGACGCCGTTCAAACTCAGATCTTCCTGGTTCCAAATCCCGGCACCGAATCCGGTCCGGATTGGAACGAGCCCAATTGCGTGTTTCTAGACCTTGAAAACCAATTGTCAGTCAACGGCGGCGCCAATTGGACCTTCCATTACAAGACCAACGACGCCAATGACAATGCCATGGTTTACAATACGAATCCCGCCGCCACAAATTCCGCCGGCAAGCCGATCGCGGTCGGCACCCTGGCTTCGATAACCAACACGACGGCTCTTGGCACTTGGACGGTTACTTTTAACCAGAACACCAACGTGACAATGACCACTCCCAGCGGCACGAGCACCAACTTCAGCATCCCGGATGCCACTGGGGCGACGAGCGCGTTATTTGCCAGCGACGTGTACCTCTACTTCGGCGTGCAGGCGGGCAATGCGGGAGGCGCCAACGACCATATTGTTGCCTCCGAATTCAAAGTCACCGGATCGGAAAATGATTTCGACGATAATTTCGTTGCGGACGACGGAGCATTGAACACCAGCTACTGGATAACCAATGCCAGCTACCCCGTTTGCGTGCAAATGGTGGGGGCGGGAGATCCTCCTTATTGGATTCAATGGACTGAGCCGGCGCCTGGTTTCGTCCTCGAATCGACTCCCTCTTTATCGACGGATATTGCGTGGACCCAGGCGACAAATCACTCTGTCTTTATCGCTGGCACTAACTTCACCCAGTTGGTCAGCAGCAACGATCTGCCGGCTGGCAACACGGCATTCCTTGCCCTGGTCCAACGCAACTACACCCAGTTGCAAGTCTTGCTGCCGGGCGAAACCGCCGCGCCGAACACACTGACCGGAAAGACGGGCACGCCCACCCCGGTCAGTCTGGGCACGAACAACGAGATCACCGTCACCGTCAACGCGGTTGACTCCAAGTGGAACATCGTTCCCACCATCAAGGACACTGTCGCCATTAGCTCCACGGACGCCAGCGCGTATTCAAATCCGGCCAGTGCGGTGCTCGTGAATGGAACGGGGCAATACTCCGTTTACTTCGAAACAGAAGGCAATCAGACCGTCACGGCAAAGGATGCTCAAGCCAGCATTACGGGCACAAGCGCCGCCGTGTCGGTGGGCCCATGATCCGAAACTTATCGTAATCTGATCGCGGCGGGCGCCGGTTCATCCCGGCGCCCGTTTCGTTTCATCGGCAGTTAACTTGTCCCGTACAATCGGTTACTCTTTAATGGATACCCTAGCCCGGATACTGCACAGTTTTCCCTTCACGGAGGGTGGGGTGTATAGAATAGCTATACCGTGGTATTATAAAGCACTACCGCTCTTCTTGTCTTGACAAAACTCCCGCGTTTTTTCATGATTATTACTACAAGCCTTGTGAAGATAATGCGCCGAGTAAAAACCCTTATTGCGGCGAACTGGTTATCTAAACTACTGGCAATTGAGAGGTTAAATAGCAGTTATGAAACAATACCCCTATATTCAACCCACGCTCCTCGGTCTGGCTGGCTTGATGCTGGCTTTCTGGCCCGACGCGGCAAACGCTCAAACCGCCACCATTCCCATGCCTCCCGGCGCCATCCAACCCAATGGCGACCCCAACGACAATACCCTCGACTGGGGCGTCTGGTGGCAAAACACGGGCACTGCTACCGAGGTGTTTGATCCAACGGTCTCTTCCAGCACCAATATCCCCGGCTCCATCCATGTCACTATTTTAATGCCGGGCGCCGCGGCCAACCCCGGTTCAGGCGCCAATATCTCCTTCGGCGATTTTATAGCCGCCGTCGGCCCTAGTGGGTGGCTGGGTCAAGATGAAAGCAGCGAAGTGGACTTCTCTCGGTACTCCGCCCTGAGCTTTGACATCTTGGTCAACACCGCGACCTCCTCCAACACCGACATCCCGATCAATCTTTTTAACTGGAATTATGATCAAGTCCAAATCGGCAGTGTGCCCATCCCCGCCACGATGGCTTGGCAGCATGTTTCCATCCCCATACCGGCCACCTTCACCTTCAACGATACCAACGCTCTGCCTCCCAATGGCACCGCTTGGGGGTTTTTTGACTGGTACCCCAACACCCCTCCGGCCTGCTCCGATTTCTGGATCGATAACGTCCAACTCGTTGGCGAAGGTTTCATCCCGCCGCCCAAGATGACTATTTCCAAGGCCGTCCAGGGATTGAACCTGTTCGCGGGCAGTGGCGCAAACAACTACTATAGTCGGGAGAACCTCAAAACCACCGCCGCTGACTATAGCTGGGTGAAAGCCCCGGGGCCTGTCAGCTACTCCTTCACCATCACTAACTATCCCATTCCTTCGGGAGATGCCTTTCAAGTCCAGATTTTCCTGTGTCCAAATCCAGGGACTGAGAGCGCCGTCGATTGGGGTGAGACGAACATAGTATTCATGGAGTTGGATAGCGGAACCGACTGGGCTTCGTGGAATTTCCGTTACAAGACCAATAATGCCAATAACAATACCATGCTATTCGGCGCTGGCGGCCTGGCTACGATCGGCACCAACACCGCTATTGGCACTTGGACCGTCACGTTCAATAACAACACCAATGTGACTATGCTCATCCCCGGCGGCGCGAGCACCAACTTCAACATCCCGGATCCCACCGGGGCGACGACCGCTCTGTTTGCCAGCAACGTGGTACTTTATTTCGGAGTCCAAGCCAACGGCACAGCGGGCCAGAACGATCACATTGTTGCCTCTGACTTTAGCGTCACTGGATTGGGTTCCGCCGATTTCAATGACAACTTCGTCGCGGACGCCGGGGAGCTGAATACCAACATTTGGGAGGTCAATGCCGCCTTCCCGGCCTGCGTCATAATGGTGGGGCCGGATAATCCCTATTGGATCGAGTGGACAACGCCGGCCTCCGGCTACACGTTGCAATCGACCGCTGCGTTGTCAACTAACATGTTGTGGTCTTCGCCGACAACGTGGCATTCGTTTTTCAACGGTGCAGACGTCACCCAGTTGATTAACACCAACGATCTGCCAGCGGGAAACGCCGACTTTTTCGCCCTTGTCCAACGTACGGCTTCGCAACTGCTCGTCTTGTTGCCGGGCGAAACCAACGCACCCGGCACAGCCACAGGCAAGACGGGCACGCCCACTCCAGTCGATCTGATTTCCGCTAATGGGGAGGTCGTCGTCACCGTTCTGGCGGTTGACGCTCACTGGTACCCCATTGCTGGCAACAATGACACTGTCCAGATCAGTTCCTCGGATCCCTCCGGGTTCGTTGTTGGCGCCAATCCGGTGGCGCTCAATAATGGCTCCGCGCAGGTTACCTGGTACTTCCAGACTCCAGGCACGCAGACGATCACGGCGACGGATACTTCAAACACGAGCATCTCGCCGAATACCGATACAATTTCGGTCCTTAATCAATGACGCTGGATGTGAGCACTTCGGGCGCGGGTTCACTCCCGCGCCCGTCGTATCAACCCCGCGGTTTTACACTGATTGAGCTGCTATCGGAATGATCATTCGCGTCCTGCTTGCAGTCTGCAGCCTGATGTTGCTGCAAAAAGTCGCCGCCCAGGCTCCGCTTCTGGTCTATACGGACGACCTTGTCAACAACTTCGAGAGCTGGAGTTCGGCGCCCAATAATCTCAACGCCACATACGCCGGCAGCAACTGCATCAGCGTCAGCGCGGCCAACTGGCAGTCGCTCTGGTTCGAGCACTCCGGCTTCAACACGACGCCCTACGCCAATCTCCGCTTCTGGATCAATGGCGGCGCCGGCGGTGGCCAAATAATCCGGGTCTTCGGAATGCTCGATGGCAACGCGCAATCCGTCTGTACTCTGGGCACCTTGTCGCCAAATGCCTGGGTGAAATTCACCATTCCCTTCTCCGCCTTGGCAATCGTGGGCCAGCCTGATTGCGACGGCTTCTCTCTGCAACTAACCGATGCCGGCTCCACCAACACCTTCTACGTCGCTGACGTCCAACTGGGCGCTGTGCCCGCTCCGGCCCTCACGCACATCGGCGTCAATGCCACCAATGCCATTCGCCTGGCTGATCCCCGTTGGTTCGGCGTCAACACCGCCATTTGGGACACCTATCTTGACACCCCGGAAACCACTTCCGAACTGAACGAACTGGGCTTTCAGTTCTTGCGCTTTCCGGGCGGCTCGATATCTGACGACTACCATTGGGCTTCCAACACAACAGATTCCAACACCTGGCAATGGGCCACCCCTTTCAACAGTTTCGCGCAGGTAGCCACCAACATCGGCGCGCGCGTTCTCCTGACCGCCAATTATGGCACCGGCTCGCCCGCCGAGGCCGCCGCCTGGGTCCAATACGCCAATGTCACTCACCATGACGGCTTCGGGTATTGGGAAATCGGCAAAGAAGAATATGGCGCTTGGGAAACCGACAGCAACGGCTACCCCCACGATCCTTACACCTACGCCACTCGCGCCCAAGCCTACATCCAGCAAATGAAAGCCGCCGATCCCACCATCAAGGTCGGCGTCGTCGTCACTACCGGAGAGGACACCGACTCCAACGGCTACACCAACCATCCGGCCACCAATTCCGCCACCGGCCAGGTCCATTACGGCTGGACACCCGTTCTTCTGAGCACCTTGAAACACCTTGGGGTGACGCCCGACTTCGCCATTTACCATTGGTACCCCGAATGGACGGATTCGGAGAGCGATCCGTTCCTGCTCCAGGGCGCCACTAATTGGATCGGTGATGCCGCCAATCTGCGCATGATGATCACCGACTATTTCGGCGCGGGCGGCACCAACATCGAATTGCTTGTGACGGAGAACAACAGCAACGCCGGCGCGCAAGGCAAACAATCTGTCAGCCTGGTCAACGCCCTCTACTACGCCGAGAGCTCTTGCCAGCTCATGAAAACGGAGTTCAATTCGCACGTCTGGTGGGACCTCCGCAACGGCCTGGACCTCACGGGTAACATGGACCCAAGCCTTTACGGCTGGCGCCTCTATGGCGACCTTGGTTTGGTCAACGGGCTCGGCACGACCCTGTCCAACCGTTACCCGCAGTTTTTCACCGCCAAGCTGATGCATTACTTCATCCGTGCCGGCGACACGATGCTCAACGCCACCAGCGATTACAGTCTTGTTTCCGCCTACGCCGCGCGCCGCACCAACGGCTCGCTCACGATGTTGGTGATCAACAAAGACTCGGTTTCCAGCTTCACAGCCCGCATCGCCCTGACCAACTTTATCCCCGGCCCGTCCGCCACGCTTTATTCTTATGGGATGCCCCAGGACAATGCCGCCAATACGGGGTCTGGCTCATGCGACGTCTCCCAAACCAGTTTCTCCGGCGCGGCCACAAATCTCACCTTCACCTTCGCCCCGTATTCGGTGACCGTTTTCTCCTTCCCGCCCGCGGCGCCTGGCCTGGCGGCTCTGCCAATGCCGGCCGGCGCGGGCCAATTCGTCCTGCAATTGCGCGGCCAGTCTGGCGTTCCGTACGTGCTCCAGGTTTCGACCAACCTGACCGCCTGGAGTTCCGTCGCCACCAATGCGCCGGCGTCCTCGTCGCTGGACATCACCAACAGCCTGAACGCCGGTGCCAGCCAGCAATACTGGCGTGTGGTGTGGATTCCGTAGGATGGTGGAGCGTAGGGGTCTCGAACCCCTCACCTTCTGAATGCCATTCAGACGCTCTACCAACTGAGCTAACGCCCCATCCTGATGGCCCGCCAATCTACGAGCACCCGCCCGCATCGCGCAAGGTCAAAAATGACATTTCAACTTTATTGCCCCTTCATAAGCCGCCTCAGTGTTTGGGCCGCAGCAATATCGCTTTCTTGGTCGTCCCTTCGACTTCCACGCTGGTGGCCTCAATGCCCGGATCGTCGCGCAAGGAATTGTATATGATGCGCCGGTCAAACGCGCTCATCGGTTCCATCTCAACTATGTCCCCCCAGCGGCGCACTTTTTCGGCCGCCGCCTGGGCTTTCTTGACCAGGGCTTCGCGCGCCTTGGCGCGATAGCCGCCCACGTCGATCAGGACCTTCGGCGAGCTCTGGTCCTGCTGGAAGAGCATCCGGTTTGTCACGTATTGCAAGTCGGACAGAGTCTGGCCCTGGCGGCCAATCAGGCGGCCGGAGTCGTCGGTCTTGACGTCCAGGAAAATGCCGTCATCCAATTGGTGTTCTTCGACGGTGGCTTCAAAACCCAGGTGTTTGAGGAGGGTTTCCAGTATCTCTTTTGGTGGCGCTGGCATAATTGTCCAAATGGTTCGTTCGTCGGGGTTGATATTACACGCCTGTCAACAAATAGCTACTTCTTTTTCTTCACCATGGCCGGGGCTGCGACCGGGGCTGTTCCGGTGACGGTTTTGGTTAGTTTCATTTGCAGGATGCTCAGCAGGTTCTGCACCGTCCAATAAAGTGTCAGCCCGGCGGACATCCTGTACAAAAGCGCGATAAACAGCACTGGCATGAACTTCATCACCTTCTGCTGGCCGGGGTCCATTCCCGGCGCCGGCGGCGTCAGCGCGCTCTGCCACAGTTGGGTCGCCCCCATGATCAAGGGCAGCGGATTGACCGGAAAGCCGGCCAGGTAGGCCACTGTGTCCGGTTGCGATAGGTCATTCACCCACAGAAAGTGCGCCCCGCGCAATTCGATGGCATTGCGCAGCATCCAGTAGAAGCCGAAAAAGACCGGAATTTGCAGCAAGGTGGGCAGGCAACTCCCAAACTGGCTGACCTTCTGCTCTTTGAGAAACTCCGTGGTTTTTTGGTGCTTTTTCAGCGGGTCATCCTTGTACTTCTCCGCGATGGCCTGAATCTGCGGCTGCAAGGCCTGCATCCGCTTTTGCGAATTGATGCTCGCCCTGGTCAGCGGCCAAAACACCACTTTCAGGATCACCGTGATCGCAATGACCGTCCAGCCATACTGCAAGCCGGTCTTGTGCAGGCCGTTCATCGCAAGCAGAAGCAACTTGGAGAAAAAACCAAACGGCCCGGTGAAGTCCATTATCAGGTCCAGGTTGTTGTTCATCACCTGCGCCGCCTCCGCCAGCCGGTTGTATTCCTTTGGCCCGGCGTAAAACGTGAACGCCGTCTCGCTGCTCCCATGCGCCGGAAGCACCATCGCCCCGTAGGCAAATGCCGCCTGGTAACCGTTGGTCAGCGTGGCGCTCATCGAATTGGTCGGCCCCTGCAGGTCCGGCGCCGGCACGTTGATTTTGCGTATGACGATGCGCGGGGCGGGATTGGACGGGATGGCGGCCAGCGCGAAAAACTGATTGTGGACGGCGGCCCACACGACATTGCTGGCCCCCTCCTCATAAACCGCGCGCGGTATTCCCGGAAGGCAGCCCAGCGTCCGGTTGGCAAACCACGGATCCTTGATATTCTGCGACTTGACGCCGTTATACCAAAATGTCCCCATCGCCGTCGGATCGTCCAGCGGCCCGATGGCGGTTGAGGTCCCGATCACCACCTCGCGCGCCGGAACCACCAACGGCTGCGATGTCGTGTTTTCCAACACCAATCGCGCCTTGAAAAAATAGTTCGTTTCCGGCTCAAACTCCTTGATCAGCCGCAGCCCGTTGGTCAGCGTTTTCTCCGCGCGAATCACCCCCTCGCTGCTCGTCAGCGCAAAATAGCCGTCTCCCTGCACTCCCTCGCCCAAAACGCTCAACACCGGCACCGGCGCCATGCTGTTCAAACTGGCCCGCGCCGTTTCCCATCCCGTCCGCGAAGTCCGGCTCACCGCGGCCGGATAATTCCTCAAATCGACCGCTTTCAATCCGCCCCCGTGCGACGTGAAGTGCGAAATCATATCCGCGTTGGAAACTGTCAACGTCTTCTCAGCCACGCTCGGCTGCGACAGAATCGGGGCGGACGCCGCCGGCCCCGGCGCCGCGGGAAGGTTGCTTTGCTCCGGCGCATTGGTCGGGGCCGCCATCGTGGCGGTAATGGGCAGCGGCTTCGGTGGAAAGAAATGGTCCACCACCGGCGAAAGGGCAAACAGCACGCCGATGGCGGCAACCAAGATGATGATGGACTTACGATCCATGGCACCCTCCCATTTTCCTCAATTTCAGGCGCCGCGCCTGGATTCGAACCGGCGCCGCCGGCGGAGGGTCTTCGCCCCACTTGCCCCACGGATGGCACCGGCACAAGCGCCCGGCCGCCAGACAACAACCCACCGCCGCGCCGTGCAGCCGAATGGATTCCCGCGCGTATTCCGAGCAACTCGGATTAAAGCGGCACCGCGCCGACGGGCCTAAAAGACCCAGCAGCGCCGGCGAAATCACCGCCTGATAGAGCCGGATGACCCCGATCAATACATGTTGGGCGATATTCATGGTACCGACTTTTCCAGCCGCCCCTGTCTCAACACCCGAAGAAAATCCCGCTCAACCTGCGCCAACGGCTTGCCGGCGATGGACGGACGGGCGATCAGCACCAAATCAACCGGCTGCCTCAAATCGTGCTGGTGCAGGCGGAATGATTCGCGCATCAGACGCCGCGCACGGCTGCGTTGGACCGCGCCGCCGATCTTCTTGCTGGTCACCACGCCCAGGCGGCTGCCCGCGCCCGGCGCGCGCGGACGCACATTGGCGATAAGGCACCCGCAAACCAGGCGCAGGCCCTCTGTCCTGGCCCGCACAAAGTCGCCTCGCTGTTTGAGGCGGCTGGATCGGGGAAAGCCGAGGGAAGGCGAGCCGGCCATGCGTGTTATACCGGGGTCAGGCGTTCGCGTCCGACCCGGCGGCGATTGCGCAATATGGCGCGGCCGCTTTTGGATGACTTGCGGTTTAAAAAGCCGTGCTGCCGTTTGCGCCGGATTTTTGACGGTTGATATTGTCGTTTCATTTCATCAGTTGATTGACGTTGCCATATTACCACGGGGAGCAACCACCCCTCCCCGCCCCGCCTCCGCGATTCGGGCTCAGTGAACATACCGGCGGAGCCGACGGTGTCAACCGTGTAATGCGCCGGGCCGCACCCGCCGGGATTTTGCAATTTGAACTCCGCCCACGCCTTTGCTTTAATCGGACGCCATTGAACTTGCGCCCGGCAGTCTTTTTGGATCGCGACGGCACTTTGATCCAAGAGCGGGAATACCTTTCCCGCCCCCAGGATGTCTCGATTCTCCCGGGCGCCCAGGCGGCCTTGCTCTCCCTGCAACAGGCGGGGTTTATGCTCTTCGTCGTTTCCAACCAATCCGGCGTCGGCCGCGGCTATTTCACCCTGGCCGATCTGGAGCGCGTCAATGCCCGCATCGCCTCCATTTTCGCCGCGCGCGGCGTCCGCTTTGATAAAATCTATTTCGCCCCGGAAGCGCCGGACCAGCCCAGCCGCGGCCGCAAACCCTCGCCCCAATTCCTGCTCGACGCCCGCGATGAATTTGGTCTTGACATCCCAGCCAGCTACCTCATCGGCGACAAATTGAGCGACCTCCAATGCGGCTGGAACGCCGGCGTCAAAAAGAGCATCCTGGTCCGCACAGGCTATGGCTCCCGCGTCGAACTGGAGCAGGCCGGCCGCCTCGGCCCGGCCCTCGTCGTTGATGACTTGCCGGCGGCGGCAAAGTGGATTCTCGCCCAATCATGAATATCATTGGCATCATTCCCGCCCGCTACGCCTCCACCCGCTTCCCGGGCAAGCCTTTGGCGCTCATTGCCGGCAAACCCCTCCTCCAGCACGTCGTCGAGCGTTGCCAGAAAGCCAAATCCTTGACCGAAGTCGTGGTCGCCACCGATGACACCCGCGTCTGGGAAGTCGCCCAAGGTTTCTGCCGCGCGGAAATGACCCTCCCCACTCATCCCAGCGGCACCGACCGCATCGCCGAAGTGGCCCGCAGTTGCGCCTGCGACGCCGTCATCAACATCCAGGGCGATGAACCGCTCATCGATCCGCGCGTGATCGACGCCGTGGCCGCCGCCCTGGGCCGGGAGGAAATGTCCACCGCCGCCGCGCCGCTGGAATCGCCCGCCGAGTGGGAAAGCCCCAATGTGGCAAAAGTCGTTGTCAACGCCGCCGGCCGCGCGTTATATTTCTCAAGGCGCGCTATCCCGTATGTCCGTGACGCCGCCCCGGGAGCGGCCCAGTTGGCGGCGTTTCCATTTTTGAAACATCTGGGCATTTACGGTTACCGGCGCGCCACGCTGCTGCGCCTGGTGCGGTTTCCGGTTTCTCCCCTGGAACGGGCCGAGAAGCTGGAGCAGTTGCGCGCTTTGGAAAATGGCATCGCCATCGCCGTCGTCCGCGTCAGCTACGACAGCGTCGGCGTGGACGTGCCGGCGGATGTCAAACGGGTCGAGCAATTGCTCAAGAAAGGCCGCGGTTAAAGAACGATGAAATTTATATTTGTCACAGGAGGCGTGGTCAGTTCCCTCGGCAAGGGCCTCACGGCCGCCGCCCTGGGCACGCTGCTCGAAAACCGCGGCCTCAAGGTCACCCTGCAAAAGTTCGACCCCTACCTCAATGTCGATCCCGGCACCATGAACCCCTACCAGCACGGCGAGGTCTATGTCCTGGACGACGGCGCGGAAACCGATCTGGACCTCGGCCACTACGAGCGATTCACCCATTGCAAGCTCAGCCGCATGAACAACCTCACCAGCGGCCAAGTCTATCAGACCGTCCTGGACAAGGAACGCCGCGGCGATTACCTCGGCAAAACCGTCCAGGTCATCCCCCACATCACCGACGAGATTCAACACCGCATCCAGCTCATCGCGGAAGAAACCAAGAGCGACGTCATCATCACCGAAATCGGCGGCACCACCGGCGACATCGAAGGGTTGCCCTTCCTGGAGGCCATCCGCGAATTCGCCCTGCGCGTCGGCTATAACAACGCAATCTTCGTCCATGTCACCTACGTCCCCTTCATCAAGGCCGCCGGCGAGTTGAAGACCAAGCCCACCCAGCAATCGGTCGCCAAACTGCGCGAAATCGGCATCACGCCCCACATCCTGGTCTGCCGTTGCGAGCGCCCCCTCAGCCGCGATTTGCGCGAAAAAATCTCCCTCTTCTGCAACGTCCCCCACGAGGCCGTGGTCGAGGAGACCGACGTCGAGCACACCATCTACGAGTTGCCCCTGATGCTCCAGCGCGAGCGCGTTGATGACCTCGTTTGCCGCCTCCTCCACTTGGACACCGGCCCGGCCAACATGTCCCACTGGCAGGAGATCGTCCGCAAATTGATCGCCCCACGCTACCGCGTCCGCATCGGCGTCGTCGGCAAATACATCGAACTCCACGACGCCTACAAATCGGTCTATGAGGCCATCAGCCACGGCGGCGTCGCCAACGACTGCGCCGTCGAAATTGAGAAAGTCGAGGCCGAGGCGATTGAGAAATTCGGCGCCGAGAAAATGTTGAAAGGGCTGGGGGGCATTTTGGTTCCGGGCGGCTTTGGCGAACGGGGCATCGAGGGCAAAATCCAGGCCGCCCAATTCGCCCGCGAGCACAAAGTGCCCTACCTGGGCCTGTGCCTGGGCATGCAGATCGCCACCATTGAATTCGCCCGCAACGTCCTCCACCTCGAACACGCCCATTCCACCGAATTCAATCCGCACACTCCCTATCCGGTCATTGCTTTGCTTGACGAGCAAAAGCAAATCACCGCCAAAGGCGGCACCATGCGCCTGGGCCGCCAGCCCTGCCAACTGGTCGTCGGCAGCCAGGCCAACCTCCTCTACGGCGCCTTTGTCATCAACGAACGCCACCGTCACCGCTACGAATTCAACAACGACTATCGACAGGCCTTTGAAAAAGCTGGCTTCTCCTTCAGCGGCTGGTCTCCAGACGGCAAGCTCGTCGAAGTGATTGAATTGCCCAGCCACCCCTATTTCCTGGCCTGCCAATTCCACCCCGAATTCCAGAGCAAGCCCGACCTCCCCCACCCCCTCTTCCGCGGTTTCATCGCCGCCGCCCTCGTCCGCCTCAACCACAAACCCGTCCGGTAGTCCGCGCCTCTTTTATGGAGAGCGGTGGCAGAGCGCAGCGGCGACACCGCTTTCGACTTTACAAAGGCGCTTGGAGATTCCGATGCGCCGGAAATCACGCTGCGTCAAAGCGGTGTCGCGCCCGTGTTCCCTCTTGCCGCCGCAGTCCGTATCAAACCGCCCTTCGCGGCAGCAAGTCGAAAAAAGTGAAGCTTGAATTCGGCGAGTTTTTTTGGCTTCAATTCCGCAAGATTGAAATCGCTCACGGATATTCAACGCCAACTGGCAGCAGGTCAATTTGAATTCAGCCGCCATGCCTTTCGGCGCGCAATTGAACGGAACATCAGCGAGCAGGAAATCCGCGATGCCGGTGCAAAGGCAGAGATCATCGAGGATTATCCGCAAGACAAGTATTCACCGAGCGCCTTGTTGCTCGGAGTTACGGCCGCTGGACGGCCATTGCATTTTCAAGTATCGTTAAGGGAAGGCGATGTGACAAAGATCATCACGATTTATGAGCCAGAACCGAGCGAATGGACCCATCACCGAAAGCGGAGATAATTATGTTTAACTGCCATGTTTGCGGCAACACCGCCGCCAGGCCGGAGTTTGTGAGCGAAGTTTTCACCATCGACGGCCGCCGCGTTCTGGTCGAGCATATCCCCGCGCTGGTGTGCGAGCGTTGCGGCGAACCGTCCTTCTCCCGCGAAACCACGGAGAGCATTCGCCGTCTGGTTCACGGCGCGCGGCCGGCCAAGACGGTTCCCCTGGACGTATTCGCGCTGGCTTGACCCGCATCACGCTCGACGAATTGTGTTTTTTGTTTTCCTTTCCGTCGCCAACCGGTTATCAAAGGCGGGCGCGCATGAAGACTTTCGCTGAACTGGGGTTTCCCGGACGCCTGCTCGCCGTCGAAGGACTGGACGGATCGGGCAAATCGACCCAAATCTACCTCCTCAAACGCTGGCTCGAAATCCAGGGCCTCAAAGTCTTCTTCAGCGAATGGAATTCCTCCGCCCTGGTCAAAAGCGCCACCACCAAGGGAAAAAAACGCGAACTCCTCTCCCCAACCACCTTCAGCCTCATTCACGCCACCGATTTCGCCGACCGCTATGAGCGCCAGCTCCTCCCGCTCTTGCGCGCCGGTTACATCGTCCTGTGCGACCGCTACATCTTCACCGCCTTCGCGCGCGACACCGTGCGCGGCTGCCCCGCCGAGTGGGTGCGCGGCATTTACAGTTTCGCCGCCATGCCCGACCTGGTTTTCTTCTTCAAGGCCCCGCTGGAGATTTCCTTGCAGCGCATTCTCGATGGCCGCCCCCAATTGAAATACTTCGAGGCCGGCATGGACTTGCGCCTCTCCAACGACCCCTACGAGAGTTTCCGCATCTTCCAGGGCCGGATTCTGGAGCAATACCTGGCCATGAGCGCCGATTTCAAATTCCTCGAAGTCGATGGCAGCGCCCCCATTGAGGCCCAGCAAAACGTCGTGCGCGACCTGGTCGCCGCCCGGATTGACCTGACCAAATACACCCTGCACAAACGCTACGAGAAAACCTGAATCCAGCCCCCCCAGCTCACCGCCAAACGAGGCGTTAAGAATCCACCTCCCCTCCGGGGGAACCGCTGCAACCGTATCGCCCCATGCCGTGACAGTGAAAGCGTCAATCCCGGAAAATCGGCATGCCCCCCTTCGTCGGAATGAGAGTATGCGAGTTTCCCAGGACCCTTTCACCCTTTGACTTTTGCTTAGTACGCCGCCACGCGGTAGAACTTTTGCGTGGCGGCGGTGGTGAAATTGGTCAGGATAACGACCGCCGTCGCAGCGACAAAGTTGGTTTCAGTGGACCAGACAGGGGATGCCAGATTAGTCGTGCTTTGGAGCGTGTAGTTCCGGCCGCCCACCAAGCTGCCAACGCTCATTGCAAAACGGTCCGGCGACAGGAACGTCCCGTTCAAGGCCGCGGGCACCGCGGGAGGGATAGTCGGCGTCCCGAAGATGGTGATTCCCGCGTAGCCGCAATAGCCGTTCTCCGAGGCTGGGCTGGTAAAGTCGAACTTCACCTCGGATACGTTGGAGGCCAATATGCCGGTTGAAGAGGTCAACGACACCCGCGTGGCGGATTGGATGTCGTCGGCAATCAAAGGAGTATAATTGACGGCAGACAGTGAGATGAAGTTGTTGGGCGCCGCGACGGTGGAATAATAGACGGTATAAGCTTGTTGGTCGCGGCCATTATTAGCCCAGCCGCCGTAAACCGTGATGTTGGTGAGGTTGTACCCATTTGTGCCAGGCCGCAAGTTGTAAATGAGCGTGGATCCCGCGCGACTCCCATCCGGACCGGTGCCGTTGCCACATGTCACATAATTCGTGCTGGTGGTGACTCCCGAGGTCCCGTTTATCAGGCTAAGCCCCAAGCTGTTGCTCGCCGTCAGCGAGTTGACGTTCCGTCCGGGCATTTCCTCGCTGAAATTGCCAGTGGCGGTGCCGGGTGAGCGGCCTGCAATGAGGCTGCCATTGGTCACCTCGGTCCAACTGGGATAAAACGTGCCACTGCCGCTGCCAGTTTGGTTCATCTCAGTGACGATAACGCTCGGCGTCTGAGGAATTGAAAAAGATGATGAGAAAAGGTACTTGCCGGAGCCGACGATATAGATCGCTGCGCCATTGGAAACACCGGCATAGGTGACGCCAGGCGAATCCGCCGCCGGGACACCGCTTTCGGTGATGGCATCGGCATTGGTCGTTGGCACCTGAATTACCGCTGAAGTATTGGCTGGAATCGTCACATTGAGCGTGAGCGTATTACTGGTAAACTGCCATTGGGAAGCGATGGCTCCGTGAATGGACTGGTAGGATCCTTGGGCCCACGTTAAGCCTCCACCGATTTGCGGGCTAATGAGGATCTCCGCGAAACCGGGTTCCAGTTGGTTAATGCCGAGAATGCCCCGGTAGAACCACTCCGCGCAGGTGCCAAAATTGGCGTGATTGAGCGAGTTCATGCCGTCAAGACTCGTGTTCACCGTGCCGTCAGAATCAAGGCTGTTCCAAAGCTCCCAAACGCTGGTGGCGCCGAGACTGACTTCATACCCCCATGAAGGGTAATCCGTCTTGGCAAGCATCTGGAAGGCGAGGTCGCTGCGGCCAATGCTGGTCAAGGAGGGCAGCAGCAGATGAGTGGTCACCATGCCCGAGGAGGGGTGGCCGTTTTGGGCGCTGACTGCCGCCGCCAGGTTACTCGCCACCAAGGCGCTCTGCGCCGGCGTGAGAAGATTGAAACCGAGCGCCAGTGCATAACCGCCTTGCGAACCCGATCCCACCGTGCCATTGGTCTGGACGAAATTGGACTGGAAAGCCGAGCGGATGTTCGTGAAAAGCAGGCGATAGGTCGCCGCGTCTGACGTTTTGCCCAGTGCCTGCGCCATCTCAGACATCATTGCGGCACACCTGGCATAGAACGCCGTCGAGATAAGGTTTAAGGGTGTGGAACCATCTACCGCCACCCAGTCACCGTAACCGCTGTTGGGGCCGAGGAAATTGCTTGAGTTGGAAGCATAATAAGCCAGGTGACTTGCCATGTTGGTGTAAAATCGTTGGGCGGGTCGGAGGTCGCCGTAGGTTTGATATAACCCATAGGGAACAAACACGACTGAATCCTGCCAGCCGGCGCTGAATCCGAAATCACCGACCAGCGGAGCTTGCTGTCCAAAATCGGAAGTGGTCGCCCGGACTTTGCTATCTGCGATGTCCTGAGACCATTTGCTCAAGAAACTTTCCGCTTGCGCGTTGAACATTCCCGTGCCGATGACTTCAAGTCCATCGCACCAGCCGGCTCGCTCGTCACGTTGATCACAGTCGGTCGGAACGTCGAAATAATTGTCACGGGCCGACCAGAGCATGTTCGAGTAGATATGATTGATCTGGTCATTGGAACATTGGAACCAACCGGCGTCTGAGAGACCCGAGCGCACTGAGATGGCAGTGAAAGTACTTGTGGTCGGGGGCTGGGCCAGGCCTTGCGCTTCCAGATATTGGAAGCCGTGGTAAGTAAAACGCGGTTCCCAAGTTTCGACCGCACTGCCTTTACATATATAAGTGTCCATCGCCTGGGCCGTGCGCAGGTTATCTCGAAAAACCGTTCCGTCCGGATTAAGCCATTCGCCAAAACGCATGACAATTCGCCTTCCGGCCGGCTGATTGCTGACTTGCAGAAACGCCCAGCCGGAGATGTTTTGACCGAAGTTGATAACATAAAGGCCGGGCTGAGGTTCGGTAATAGCGATCGGAACCAGGGTTTGGTTTGTCCGCACAGGCTCCGCCGGATGCGCCTGAATCGTTGGCGAAATCTCCCCGCCTGTCGTCACGCTTGTCCATGCGGGATTGCTGAATCCGGGGCTGTCCCAGCCTGGCAGTTCGAGACGGGCGTCATAGGTTTCCCCCGCCTGATTGTCGCATTGCCGGATGGGGCCGAAGCCGGCTTGCCACGAGGCATCGCTGGCGATGATCTGGGTTGGGCCGTTCGCGTAAATTAAATGCAGCTCCGCGAGGAACCGGGTCTTCGTGCCGTAAAAGTTCTGGCCGTCAAAGGCGCAATTGCCGCGATACCAGCCGTCACCCAGGATGGCTCCGACGGTATTTGATCCTTGTAGCAGCAAAGACGTCACGTCGTAGGCTCGATAATAGAGACGTTGATGATAGTCCGTCCATCCCGGAATAAAGTAATCGTTGCCCACCTTGGCGCCGTTGAGGTGCGGTTCCACCAGTCCCTGGCCCGTGACATACAGGACGGCGCGGGAAGGCAATTGGGAAACGGTGAAATCCCTTCTTACTTGCGTGGCGGCGAGGTATGTTTTCGCAAAATTATTCCAGGGGCTGATGCCGTAAGTTCCCAGCACCATCGCATTGGACCAGCCTGACGGTGTGAAGTTGGTTTGGCTCCAGTTGGTAAAAAGCTCGTTGGCGGCAATCCAAGTTCCATCTGTTTGGAAGCTATTCGTTTGACCATTGCTGTAGGCAAGATCAAACGAGCCAAGCAATCCGGCCGGGTTCGGACTGGTCCCGGTGTTCACCGCGGCAACGGCCAGGACGTTAGTGCCGTTGGAGAGAAAAGCGGAAAAATCGGCCTGGCCATACTGCTGCCAGGCGTTTGGATTTTCCGTGGAAAGCGCGATTTGTCCGTTGACATACAAGGTGGCCATATTGTCCGCGGCCACGGTCGCGACCGCCCGGGTAACGGTTGTTCCCGCCGGCACGGTGAAGGTCTTGCGAAACCAGCGGGTAGCCACTGGCGCGCTGACAGTTGGGTTGCCCTCAGGATACCAAATCCAGTTCCCCTTCAAGAAGGTAGAGCCGGTATTCCACGCCGGGGCGTCATCGCGTCCGATCCATTGGGCCACCCAATCCCCGGTCGTCAGTATGCCCATGGTCCAGGAGGCAGGAGCACTCCAAGCCGAGGGCTGGCCGTTCCCGTCCCAGACCCGCACGTGCCAATAACACACTTGATCTGTCGTGAGCGCGGGGCCGGAATAAGGAATCTGTGCCGTCTGGTTTGTGTTTATCTGACCTGCGTCCCACAAATCTCCCCCGTTGTTTGCCAGTATTTGCAATGAGCTTGCAACCTGAATCTGGTAGGCAGTCTGGTATTGCCCGCGTGCCCCCGCAACCGTCGCCACATCCTGCCAGCTCAACCTTGGGCTGGTTTCGCTGACGCCAATTGGATTGCATTTTGACTCACACTGGAGATTGGTCGGATAAATACCCTGAGCTGTTGTCGAACAAGGCAGTATAATGAGTGAACCCAACAAGGCATAGGCGCTGCATCTCTTCGGGCTACGGAGCATTAGGATCATTTAGCTTTAATAAGTAGTACGAAGCGCTGCCTCCAGCGCTCAAGGTGACCAGATTCTGCTGACCGACTATTAAGGACGAGACCGGCACGGCAGGCGACCACGGACCGGTGACGCTGCTGCTTTGCGCCAGTTGGAACAAGCTGGAGACCGAAACCGGCCAGGATACAACCACTTGGCCTGCCGCGCCTGGAGCGATGGAGAGAATGGGAGGCGTGGAATAGGAATACAAGAAGCTTGACACAGTCTGGATGGAAGAAACGCCGCCATCCGAGCCAGTGAAGCCGATGTAGGCGCTACTGTTGCTGACGACGGCAGGAATATTTACGGCATAGCTGGTCGTGTAGGTCGCCGGCACCGTTGGATCCACCATTAACACCTGCATAACCCCTTGCATGTAGTAAAGCTGGACGTAAATGTTGTCGCCGTTGGTATAGATGACCGACCCGGTGCCATGATAGCCGTCGTTGCTGAAGTCACCGACGGCCCCATTGGTGCCGAGCCGAATCCCGGCCCCGCCATGGGTGGCGCCGGCGTAGATGTTCATCTCAAAGGCGACGCTGGGCGCAATGCCGCCGTAGCCCAAACTACCGCCAGGCGCTCCGAGCGCCCTCGGGCCGGCTGAAGAGTTTTGCAGGCAGAAGGTGACCCCGTCGGCTCCTCCATCGGAAGGCGTTTGATAGGTGAAGGATGCGACAAAGCCGCCGACATACTGCCCAACATCCATGAAAGCGCTGCTGGCCTCGCCGCCGTTGCCGTCGGTCAGCGTCAGGACATTACTGTTGAAGGACGGGGTGACGTTGCCATTGTCGCCCAAGGCCCAGTTTGTGCCGCCATCAAAGGTAACAAGCGGCGGAGCGTTGGTCTCGCCAATCACGACGGCGGTGGAACTGACGATTTTGCCGTTGGCATTAGTGATGCCGACGAAATATGAGTTTGTGCCGGGCAATGCGTTGAACGAATAGCTGGAGCTTGTCGCGCCGCTGATAGCGCCGCTCTGATTC
>JBEKSF010000072.1:0-28929 GCA_049517295.1 Verrucomicrobiota bacterium | reverse complement strand
CCGCCCGCCGTCGAAAAATGGCCGCCCGCATACAACGTGCTGCCCGACGCCGCCAGCGCCAACACAGAGTTGTTCATCCCCGAACCGAGGGCCGACCAACTGGTTCCGTTCCATTGGGCGATGTAATTGGCCGCGATGCCGCCCGCCGTAGTGAAATAGCCGCCCGCATACAACGTGCCGCCCGACACCGCCAGCGCAGACACATTGTGGTTCATCCCAGAACCGAGGGCCGACCAACTGCTTCCGTTCCATTGCGCGACGTAATTGACCGAGATGCCGGCCGCCGTCGTGAAAGCGCCGCCCGCACACAACGTGCCGTCCGACACCGCCAGCGCAAACACAGCGTAGTTCATCCCCGAACCGAGGGCCGACCAACTGCTCCCGTTCCATTGCGCGATGTAATTGGCATTGGTGTCACTGCCCGCCGTCGTGAAATCGCCGCCCGCATACAACGTGCCGCCCGACACTGCCAGCGCAAACACAGCGTAGCTCATCCCCGAACCGAGGGGCGACCAACTGCTCCCGTTCCATTGCGCGATGTAATTGGCCGTGTTGCCGTCCGCCGTCGTGAATTGGCCGCCTGCATACACCGTGCCGCCCGACACCGCCAGCGCCTCCACATAACTGTTCATTCCCGAACCGAGCGCCGACCAACTGCTCCCGTTCCATTGGGCGATGTAATTGGCCGCGCTGCCGCCCGCCGTCGTGAAAAGGCCGCCTGCATACAACGTGCTGCCCGACACTGCCAGCGCATACACATAGCCGTTAATCCCCGAACCGAGGGCCGACCACCTGGTCCCGTTCCATTGCGCGATGCAATTGGCCGCGCTGCCACCTGCATTGGTGAAAGTGCCGCCCGCATACAACGTGTTGCCTGACATCGCCAGCGCAATCACCTGGTCGTTCATCCCCGAACCAAGGGCCGACCAAGTGCTCCCGTTCCATTGCGCGATGTAATTGGCCGCGTTGCCGCCCGCCGTCGTGAAATCGCCGCCCGCATACAACGTGCCACCCGACACCGCCAGCGCGTACACATCGCCGTTCATCCCCGAACCGAGTGGCGACCAAGTGCTCCCGTTCCATTGCGCGATGTTATTGGTAACAGTGTTATCGATAGTTGAGGATCCTCTACCGATATAAAGATTGCCCGAACCATCTGTCACTGCCGCGAGAACCGGACTTTCTGCACCGGGTAAACTGCCCATGCTCACCCAATTGGCATCGCTGAACGTCGGGTCAATCCGCACCGGATACACCGCCTCCGCATCCTTCACCACCACGGCCAGCGTTCCACTCGTAGGAGCCGGCGTGAGTGGGCTGCTTTCTTCAACTTCATTGCCAAACAGGTCCGAAGAATAGAGACTCGTTACCTCGTCTCTTACTGGACAGACCTCAATCCGGGCCGGCAACTCTTTGCCCGTGGCGTCCGTCACCCGCAGGCGGCTGTACGCTATCTTCCGCCTTGAATTATCCAGCATGAGACGCACGCCCTCCGCCGCCGGTTCAACCTGCGCGCCAGCCACGGCCAGTTGCACCACCAGCTCGCCTGCCGGGGGACTGAGAGGCGCTTGTTCCACGATGAAATCCTGCCGCACGCCGTCCATGCTCACGGAGTATTCTTCCGTCAAGCCGGGGCGGCTCAAACGCACCGTCTGGCCGCAGACGGATACTTCGCCCGCCCCCGCCAACGGGATGCTGGATTCTGGGAATGGAGAGTTGAAGGTGGCATTGGCCGCTGTCCGGCCCACCGCCATCGCCGTTACACAGAAACGGTCGCTCACCGTGTTGGTGACGGTCGAGGTCAACCACAAGCCTTGGGGTGTGGCCTCGCCGTCGAGGCGTTGGAAGACGCAATGCAGGCGCGCGCCGAACTCGGTCGGCGTCACGGCCAGCCCGTCGCCCTTGTAATCCGCGCCGGCCTTGGCGCCGATTTCGTTCCACGGTATGGCATTCGGGGTGTTGGTGGCAGTCAGATCGGCGGCCTGCGTCATCCTCACGGCCAGCCAACCAGCCAGCAGGATTAGGACGGAGAAACGACTGGCGCGCGAATGCGCCCCCAGATCTCGACTTTGACGCAAGAGAATCATAATGTTTCCTTCTGATTTAAAGACTCATTGTTGTGACTGGGCCGATTCGCCCATTCAGAAGGACATACGAGATTCCGCGGAAAAAGGGGCAGATTAATTTGAACGAACGCGAAGCACAGCGAACAAGAGGCAATGTTGGGGTAATCCATCATGGCCAGGGCCTGGCGTTCGGCCTCAAAACCTGGATGGTCTTGACATTATTTGAAACTTACAAACGGCCTGACAATTGTATGCGTCCGTGCGCTTGGCGTGGATTCCCGCGCTGGATGATAAGATCGCCGAGGTGTTATCTCACAGCCCTGTCAAACCGTCAGGGGACTGCTTTCTCCCGGTAGGCTTTATGCGCCTGGTAAAGCTTCAATCGCAAGTCGCAATCCTTTTTTTCTTGCTCCTTTTGAAACAGGCCGATAGCCATTTGCTCCGTGGCTACCGCTTTGTCAAACTGTTGCGTTTCGGCGTAAGCGGCGGCTAAAGTGTCGAGAAAACTGGCATTTGTCCGGCTGGTCGCCGCCACAGCTTCTTCCGCCAAACGAACCGCGTTGGTCCCATCGCGAATCTCCGACGCATCGCTTGTAGCCAATGTCCAAGCCAGGTCATTGAGAACATTGATCGTGTCGAGGTGTTTCGGGCCTCTCACCTTGCGGTAGAGAGCCAACACTTCTTCCCGCAGCTTGACGCCTTCGACCCGGCGGCCGGCCTCGTCGTAGGAATTCACCAAGGCACTCATCGCCCAAGCCGTAGTGAGGCGTTCACCACTCCCCTTGCGGCGAAGCGCCAGCACATCCTCCCGCAGCTTGAGGGCCTCCTCCCGGCGGCCGGCCTGGTAGTAGGAAAATGACAGTCGATGCATGGCCGAGAGCGTGTCGGGGTTTTCCCGACCCGAGGCGGCCAGGTAGTAATCTCGAACCTTTTCTTGCAGCGGGATGGCCTCGCTGTAGAGAGCCAGCGTGAAGTAGGTCCAGGCAAGGGTGGCCTGGAGTTTGGCCCGGCGCGCGGGCTGGTTGGCCAGGTCGGTTTCCAACTTCTTGGCTGCGGCTCCGAGAGCTTCCGCGACGGTAATGGTGCGGCCGTCGCGTTCTGGGTCCGGGCTTTGGAACACTTCCGTCAGGAATTTAGAGATGGCTTCGGATTCGACCAAACGCCGTTTGGCCAAGGTGGCCTGCCAGACGCTGATGCCAGTCGCGGCTACGAGCACAACTGCAATCAGCGCGGTGGCGCCGAAGGCCGCCTTGTTCCGCCGAACCATTTTTTGAAATCGGTAAATCTGGCTTGGAGGGCACGCCATCACCGGTTCGTTGCTCAAATGACGCTCGATATCCGCAGCCAGACCATTGGCGGTTTCGTAACGGCGGGTACGGTCTTTTTCGAGGGCTTTCATCACGATCCAATCCAGGTCGCCCCGCACCAAATTAACCAGCTTCGGCGGTTCAGCTTTCCTATGTTTGGCGATCACCGTCAGATCCGCTCCCAGCATCGTACTCAAACAGGTCGAGGGTCGGGCCGGCTCCTGCTCCCGAATCGTGCGGCGGATCTCATCCAAACCTGCTTGCAGCAGCTTTTTGGCGTCAAACGGGGTCTGGCCGGTCAGCAGTTCGTAGAGCAAGACGCCCAGGCTGTAGATGTCGCTGCGGGTGTCGATATCCAGCGCGCTCATCTCCGCCTGCTCCGGACTCATGTAGGCCGGCGTGCCGATGAATTGCTCGAAGGCCGTGAAGACGGTCAGATCGGTCAGTTTTCCCTGCGTGGCCTTGGCGATGCCAAAGTCAATCACCTTGGGCACGGGCACTCCGTCGTTCATAGTGACCAGGATGTTCGAGGGTTTGATGTCGCGATGAATGACTCCCTTCTGGTGCGCGTGCTGAATGGCACGGCAGACTTGCATGAAAAGATCAAGCCGTTCATTGGTGGAGAGGTTGTTCTGGTCGCAGTAATCGGTGATTTTGATGCCGCGCACCAGTTCCATGACGAAATAAGGCCGCCCCGTTTCGGTCGCGCCGGCGTCCAGCACCTTGGCGATGTTCGGATGGTCCATCATGGCCAGCGCCTGCCGCTCGGCCTCGAACCGGGCGATGACCTGCTTGGTGTCCATGCCCAGCTTGATGACCTTGAGGGCGACTCGGCGGCGAACAGGTTGTTCCTGCTCGGCCATATAGACCACACCGCAGCCGCCTTCGCCGATTTGTTGGAGCAATTTATAGTGGTCAATGCGGTCGCCAAGTTCCACGACGGGAACCGCCGCCAGGCGAACTGTTCCACGCTGCCCTGGAGGGACCGCTGCCGGGCTTTCGAGGAAGCCCTCCGCCTCTTCGCTGGCATGAAGGAGTTCTTCGACGCGCTGACGCAACGGTGCGTCGCCGGCGCAGGCTGCGTCCAGGTAAGCGGCCCGTCGCCCGGCGGGCAAGCGGCGGGCCTGACTGAAAACGGCCAGTTCGCGATCAGGAAGATCAGGCATGTGCGGAAAACATGTTCTCCACTCTTCAATGCGAAAAACCAGAATAAAAGGCGCAGGAAATCCGGGCCGGCCTCTAACAAATCCCCGGCAACCGCTTGGCGCCGATCATGCAAAAAGCTCTTGTGACGGGGCGGGTTTGGCGCAAAGTGTCGGCAGTGAAACCCGGCCGATGGAAAATGTTAATATTGTTCGTGGGCGGCATCTCTATTGTCGCTGCTTTCATCTGCCTGAAGGGGACGAAGACGCGCGAGCCGGTTTATCGCGGGAAAGGCCTGAGCCAATGGCTGAAGCGGCTGGATGACGGAGAGGCTGCAGGCATCAGCTCCAGCCGGTTGCCTGCGCTTACGCCTGCTCAAATTGAAGCTGCGGAAGCGATTCGCGCAATGGGACCTGAGGCTCTGCCGCTGCTCATGCATGACATTCACGTCAGTCCCTCCGAGGATGGTTTTCGATTCAAGGCTGAGAAGGGACTTAACCGTCTGCTCGAGCGAGCGTTCGGCACGCGGTTTTGGTTCAGCGATGTCACGGAAGAGGACAGGATACGTTGGCGAGCAGCAGAGGGTCTGGCCGCTTTGGGTCCGTTTGCGAAACCGGCGGTGCCGGAGCTTAGGAGACTTCTGTTCACGAACTTTTTTCACTCCTCGATCAAGGAGGCCGCTTATGTCCTGGCAACCGTCGGCCCCGAGGGGATCGAGATTCTGACCAACGCGCCCCAGCACGATGAGTGGTCGGGGATGTGTGCGATCTGGGCCTTGGGGCAACATCCGTCGGCGGGAACAAATGTCATTCCATTTTTGATTGGCGCCACTTCGTCTGGGAGCGAGGGGACCGCCAGCGGGGCGATTCAGGTTCTGGGACTTTTTCATAGGGACGGCGAGCGGGTCGTTCCCGCTTTGATTGCGGCACTGGCCAGCGCGAAACCCGCCGTCAGGAGTGACGCAGCCCGGTCGTTGGGAGAGTTTGGCGCGCAAGGGGCTGCCGCTGTGACGCAATTGCAGGCGCTGACAAACGATCCGGCCACGGGACGTGTGGCGTTGGAGGCGCTGGGGAAAATTCAGGGAGCCGGAGCGTCTTCGAGGAGCGAGTGATGAGACGGAATTAAGATCAATGAATTCGACGCAGCCATTGCCAGAAACCGGAAAGCTGTTAGACTGGCGCCGTTAACGAAGCCCTTATGAAGACAACCGCGAAAACCGCCCGCGGAGCATCAAGCAAGAAGGCCGCCGCCGGCAGGATTCATCCCGTCGTCATCTACCCTTTTAAACAGCCGAGCCAGTACTGCGATCTGGAGGCGCTTTACGGGCTGGTCGCCCGACTGGCGTCGCAGGCGGATGATTACGCGCGACCGATTACGGTGCTGGACCGCAAAACCCATTACAGGACGGAAGGGGACGCAGCATTTTTGAATTTCAGGAAAAACGTCGTTGCGTCTCACTCGGAGATTATTGACGCCTGGTGCGTCGATACGTGCCAGATGTGGTATCAGGGCTTGGGAGCGGCCTTCGAGCGCGGGGCCGATGGGGACATTTATTGGCTGATTCCCGGGGACTTCAATTACGGCTCAAGCGCGGGCCAGGAAGTGCTGGCCGGCTTGCATGACCTGCCGGAGATCATTCAGGAACTTGACCAGGACATCTGCATCGGGGAGATCGCCACCGACCATGCCAACTCCAAACAGCTCATCGACACTTACGGAACGTTCGCGCTGCTCTACACGTGGTTTCCGGCCGAGACGCGCGAAATCCGGCAGTTCACCGAACGGCCACGCTCGGAGTTTTTCGCCGTTCGGCACGGGTTTTTGCGCGAGGCTCTTGCGCGGCGCTGGTATCCTTACGAACAGACGGTCGTGATGCTTTTGCAGGCGGTCTTTGGGAATCATCGGATCAGCCGTTTTTTCGTGGGCGGCATTTCGGACCTGCCGGGAGGCGTTGAATCGGTCGCGCAAGCCATGCAGCAGGTCGAGCGCACCGAGCGGGTTTTGAAGTCCCTCTGGCGCGAGCGCAACCAGAGCCGCAACGATTGGATTGAAGACTATCGGCGCCTTGAGGCGCAGTCGGAGCAAGTCCGTCGAGCGGCGCTGACGATTTTACAGAACCTTTTGACGTAAGGCCCGCGGAACGTAAAGAATTAAGATGCGTATTGCCAGGTTTAGACTATGAGTTCCCTCGCTTATCACAAACCTCTGCGGACCGTCAATTTCATCTGCCACGCTACGCAGGCCGCGGCCGTCAGCCTGGTGGGTGATTTCAATCATTGGGACCCGGCGGCGCATCCAATGAAGCGCATGCCCGACCGTTCGTGGCTGCTGACGTTGAACCTCAAGCACGGCCACCATCGCTATGCCTTTATTGTGGACGGCGTGTTGACGCTGGACCCTCGCGCGCAGGGCATCACCCGAAACGACAAAGGCGAGCGGGTGTCCCTAGTGCCGGTGAGTTGAGTGATGGGGCGCGATAGCGTTATGATGGAAAGAAGGAAGGCGCCTTTACTAAACCACCAAATCCGGTATAGTTCCGGCATGAGCACAATTACGGCGATCTTAGAACCGGACGCCGACGGGACATTGCATCTGCCCGTCCCAGCGCAACTGCGCCATGGGAAAGTCAAGGTGGAAGCAAGACTTGAGGCGGCCGACACGCAGGAGGCTGACGGCGGCGAAGCGGACCGCCAGCGGCGTCTCCTGGAAACCATGGAACGCCTTCGCGCGCTCAATCCGTTCAAGGAAGTTCAGGATCCTGTCGCCTTGCAGCGGGAGATGCGCCAAGACCGCCCTTTGCCGGGGCGCGATTGACGCCTCATGCACCTGCTTGACAGCAATATCCTCATCTACGCCAGCAAGCCAGGGGGCGAATTTCTCAATACTTGGATAATTTCAAAGGACGCACGGGTTTCGGCCATCAGTCTTCCAGAAGTGCTCGGTTACCCCGGGCTGAACGCGCAGGACGAGGCGGTTTTTGACAGATGGTTTGCGGATCTTCGCCGCCTCGACGTTACCGAGCCGATTCTTCGCCGGGCTGCCGCCTTGCGCCGGGAGCGGCGGATGAAACTCGGGGACGCGATTGTCGCGGCAACCGCGCTCACGCATGACTTGGAATTGGTGACCCGAAACGTCGAGGATTTCAAACACGTCGCCGGATTGCGCGTCATTAACCCATTCGACTCTGGAGTTTGATGTCAGCGCGGCACAGACGATGGGCTAATGTCGCAACTGGTTCGGTTTGATTAAGCAGTCCACGCCACGATTTGCGGCTATTCTTTTTGCGGCAGTTTCAGGTCCAAATAAAGATCGCGCAACTGCTTTGGATCGACGGCGGCGGGAGAGTCGGTCATCAGGTCGGTGCCTTTGGCGGTTTTGGGGAAGGCGATGACGTCGCGAATGCTGGCGGAGCCGCAAAGGATGGCGTTCAACCGGTCGAAACCCAGCGCGATGCCGCCATGCGGGGGAGCGCCGTAGCGAAAGGCCTCCAGCATGTAGCCGAAGCGGGCTTTGACCAGGTCGGGAGGGATTTGCAAGACCTGCTCGAAGACCAACTTCTGCAGTTGCGGTTGGTGGATGCGGATGGAGCCGCCGCCCAGTTCCACACCGTTGACCACAATGTCGTAATGCTGGCCCCGCACCTTTTTGGGATCCGTGGTCAGCATGGGGATGTCTTCGGCCACGGGCGCGGTGAACGGATGATGGCTGGAGTACCAGCGGTTTTGCTCCTTGTCGAAGGAGAGCAACGGGAAATCCACCACCCAGAGGAAATCGAAGCGGTTGGCGGGGATGGATAATTGGCCGCGCGTTTTCAAAACGTCGGCGCAATAAAGGCGGATTTTGCCCAGGATTTCACAGGCATTGAGCCATTGATCGGCGGCGAACAGAATGAGGTCGCCCTCCTGGATTTTGAGCTTGTCGGCCAGCGCGGCCTTTTCCGTCGCGTTGAAGAATTTGACGATGGGCGACTTCCATTCGCCCTTTTCGACTTTGATGTAGGCCAGGCCCCTTGCGCCGAAGCTCTTGGCGTATTCGGTCATGGTCTCAATCTGCCCTTGGGTGACATCGGCCATGCCCTTGGCGTTGAGGGCTTTGACCACGCCGCCGGCGGCGACGGCGCCGCTGAAGACTTTGAAGGTGCTGGCGCGAAACTCTTCGGTGAAATCCGCCAACTCCAGGTCGAAGCGGGTGTCCGGCTTGTCGGTTCCGTAACGGTTGAGGGCGTCCTGGAAGGTGAGGCGTTTGAAAGGAACCGGGAGATCGATGTCGAGGGCGATTTTCCAAATCCGTTTGAGGAGGCCCTCAATCAACGCGTAAATGTCCTCGCGCTCGATGAATGACATTTCCAGATCGATCTGCGTGAATTCGGGCTGACGGTCGGCGCGCAAGTCCTCGTCGCGATAGCAGCGGGCGAGTTGGAAGTATTTCTCGATGCCTGCGACCATGAGGATTTGCTTGAACTGCTGTGGCGATTGCGGCAGCGCGTAGAATTTGCCCGGATTGAGGCGGCTGGGGGAAAGGAATTCGCGCGCGCCCTCGGGGGTGGATTTGAAGAGGGTGGGCGTTTCGACCTCCAGAAAGCCCTGTTCGTCAAAATAGTTGCGTGTGGCGGTGGCGACTTTGCTGCGCAGGCGCAGGTTGCGGAGCATTTCGGGTCGGCGCAGATCCAGGTAACGGTATTGCAGGCGCAACTCCTCATTGACGGTGCGGGCGGCCTCCGGATCATCGACGGGGAAGGGGAGCACCTCGGCCATGTTGAGGACCTCCAGTTCATCGGCGGCGATTTCGATTTCGCCGGTGGCGATTTTGGGATTCTGGGTGCCCGGCGGGCGGGCGCGGACCTTGCCGGTGACGCGGATGACGCATTCGGCGCGGAGGGAGGCGGCGCGGTCGAAAAGCGGGCGGGGCATGGCCGAGGGATCAAAGACCGATTGAGTGCGGCCCTCGCGGTCGCGGATGTCGATGAAAATGAGGCCGCCGAGGTCGCGGCGGGAATGGACCCAGCCGTCCAGGGAGACGGTTTGGCCGACGTGGGCGGGCCGTAATTCGTTGCAATGATGAGAGCGTTTCATGTCAGTGTCGGCGAGGCGCGCGCCCGGCACGGGGCCGGGCGTGGCTGTGCGTCCGGGGAGGGGGCCTAGACCTCGAAATCAAAAATGAGCAGGGTTTCGACCATGGGCAGGGCCATTGTTTTGAAGCGCTCGTGTTCGGGGTGAACGATATAGGCATCGCGGGCGGCGACATCGGAGAAGGTCATGACGAAGCCGTGGGTCAGCCCCTGGTTGCTGCCTTCCAGGCTGCAATTGGTGCCGGAAACATAATCGTCAATGCCGGGGACCGTTTCGGACAAATCGAGAACGTCGTCGAAGAACTTGCCGATTTGTTCGTCGGTCGTTCCGGCTTTGAACTTCAACAGGACTATGTGTTTTACTTTAGACATGGGCTAACAGTAGTTTCTTTTCATTCCCGCTCAAGACTAATTCTTTGGAAATGTGCGGAGGCGGGCGGGGTGAGAATTGGCTACAAAAGGAAGACTTTGCCCCGCGTGCCATCCACCCGGACGCGCTGGGCATTTTTGAGGCGGGTGAGGGATTCTCTGACGGACATGACGGCGGGGATGCGCATCTCGCGCGCGGTGACCGCGCCGTGGGAGAGCGGGCCGCCGCTTTCGGTGATGACCGCGGCGGCACTGTAAAATAAAGGCGTCCAGGTTGGATTTGTGGTGCGGGCCAGGAGAACCGCTCCTTTGGGGAATTTGGCAAAGTCATCGGCGCTCAGGACGGTGAAGATTTCTCCTTCAGCCTCGCCGGGGCTGCCGGCCAAGCCGGTCAGACAGTCGCCGGAGGCGGGCGCAACCGTGGTGGCGGCGCCGAGGACCCACTCAGGGGTTCGCGATTTGTCTCGGAGGTAATCGTCTTTTTGCCGGCGGATATGCGCGGCCAATTGCCGCCATGCGGTTTCCGTGTCTTCGTTGACGGCCTGGTCGATTTGCCGTTGGCGGGCGAAAAACACGTCCATCGGCTCGGACAACAGGCCCCGTTCAGTGAGCCGTGCGCCCAAGGCGCGCAGGCCGCGCCGCAAGGGAAGTGTCAGGCGGGTCGTTTGATAGTGCTCCAGGTCGTCGAGGCTGGTGTAGGCGCGGGCCAAACGAAGGATTTCCGCAAAGGCGAAGTGCAAGTCGGGCGGCACTTTTTGGAAAAGCTCAACCTCGGCCTGATGCATGCGGATTTTCAACGCCCGCTCTCTTTCCGACGGACTCTCGGTTACGGGCGCGCGCAAAATGACACCGACGTTGTCGAGCACCACCCACGGACACTCCACCCAGGTTGGAGCGTAGGCGTCGAAGTCAACTTCGCGATGGCCGTGGTCGCGCAAGAATTTTTGCAGGCAGGCCTGGAATTCGGGGAAAGCCGCCAATTGCCCGTGTTCGATGATGTCGCTGGAGGAAGTCCGCTGGAGGAGGGTTTCCAATTGCGGGCGGGCGCGAGCCAGGGCGGCCAGTTCAAAGAGTTCCTTATTGATGGCGCCGGTTTTGGTTTCGCAAAAGGCCATGAGGTTGTCAAAGAACGGATTGGCGGCTTCGGCGCCGAAGACCATCCTCAGCAGATGATGCAGCAGCGCGTAGAGCGCGCCGTGGGTGATGGAAATGGCGATGTTGGGCAGGAAGTAGGCCGCGCCGTGCTCGTTGACCTTGAGCACATAGTGCCAGAGGTCCTTCACGCTCCGAGCCTCCAACGGCTCGGTCATGAATTGGCCAATGGAAATGAGATAATAATCCAGGTCGCGCATCCACAACGCGGGCAAATCCTGGACCCAGCGGAAATCCTCTCTCAACCGCGGCAGCGCGGCGCGCAACTCATCCAGGCTGCGCACGGCCAGGGGCGCGCGGCGGGCGTAAAGCTCGACGGCGTTTTGGTTTCCATATATATAGTGGCCGTGCATCCCGAACCATTTTCCATTGAAGAGCGGGAAATTCATCATGCGGAACGAGTAATTGAGAGAACGGTGAAAACCGCTCTCGACGAAATCCCAGGTCAGCGGGGTGATGACGTTGGGGAAACGCTCCGCCGATTCGTCCCGCGTCCACCGCGGCGGAATGGCGGTGATTGGACGGGATTGGAGCAGATGCAGCGTGCCGCCGGCAAATCCCCATTCGATGTCCTGGGGGAACTGGTAAGTGGCTTCGACTCTCAAGAGCAAATCGGCCAGTTGGCGCAATTGCTCATCGTTCAAACAGGCCCGGCCGCCTTCCTCCCCGTTTAGCTGGACATCGCGGGTGCCGGTTTCGGCGCCGACGATTTTGCGCGATTTCCGCGCGATGTTTCTCGACCGCACACACCGGCTGGCGCGATCCAGGGTGAAGTGGTCCACTTCGCCCTCGCCGCTGACGACCGATTCACCAAGGCCAAAATTAGCATTAATGATCATTTCGCCCAGATCGCCGGAGATGGGGTTGACACTGAACCCGACTCCCGCCACGTCGCAGGGCACCATTTGCTGCACCACCACCGCCATCGCCGCCGCGGCGTGATCAAAGCCGTGCTGGTGCCGGTAAGCGATGGCGCGGTCCATCCACAGGGAAAGGAAGCAGGCCGTGATCCGATCCAGGATTGTGTCGGCGCCGCGGCAATTGAGGAAGGTGTCGTGCTGGCCGGCAAAGGCCGCGCCAGCCAGGTCCTCCATCGTTGAGGAGGAACGCACCGAGAAATGCTGCGCGGGGGGAAACTCGGCCAGACGCCGGCGAATTTCCTCCGCCGCCGCGGGCGGGAGAGCAAGAGCCGAGAGCTTCGCACGCAAGTCCTCGCTCTGCGTTTTCAGCCGGGCCGGATCGTGGAAGGAAAACCCGGCGGCGGCGACGGTCGAGTGCCCGGCTGCGGCGATGAAATCCCGATAGGCCGCGACGGTGACAATGAAGCCGGGCGGCACAGGAAAGCCGCGCTGGAAGAGCAGGGACAGGTTGGCGCCTTTGCCGCCGGAAAGTTCCAGTTTGCCGGCCAGCGGATCGTCGAAGGTGAGGGTGAATTTCATTTTGTGGCGGTGCGGGAGGCGAGCCAAAGGGCGAACGCAGAGAGCGCGAAACCGCAGAGGCAGTCAATAAAATAATGGTAGCGCAGGTAAATGGTGGAAACCCACAACAGGAGGCACGGCACCAGGTAGAGCCAGAAACGCCAGCGCCGGTGCCGCAGGTCGAAAAAAAGAATGTAGGAAGACACGGCGCAATGCAGGCTGGGGAAAACGTCCGCCCCGATGCTGCCGCGGGCCACGAGGGCGGCGTTCCATTGGCTGAAGAGCCAGCCGTGCAGCGGAACGGAGAATTCCCCCGCCATCGCCTTGCAGGGCCCGGTCGCCGGGACGAGGGTGTAACCCAGGAATCCGATGCCGTATAGGGCGAAAAGGCCGTTCATGAATTTAGCCAGCAATTTCACCTCGCCGGCAAAATAGTAAATCAAGGTGAACAGCAAATACGGAAAGAAAAGCAGATAGCAGAAGCTAAACAATTCAGTCAAAACCGGGCGCGTCATGCCTTGGAGGCGCACGCTCAAATTGGTTCCGATCAGCCTCCAATCAATCGCCTGCAAGGCGGCATCGGCGTGCGCGGGATGGATAATGGGAATATCGACTCGCAGATGTTGGAAGGCGGCATTCATGGCCAGCGGGTAAAACAGAAGGCCAACGCGCTGCCAGGCCGGGTTGGGGGCCGATCGCGCAAAGCCGATGGCGACAATATTAATGGCGATCAGAATTGCGTAGAAGACGCTGAAAACTCCCGCCGCCGCCAAGCGCGCCCAAGTCACGGCCAGGAACAGTCCAAAGAACAGTTCATGGGGCAAAAGCGGCCAAATCTTAGGCAGTTTCATCGGGCAACGATCGCAACAGGTTCTCCAGAAAGCTGGCCATTGGCCCGCGCCTTGTCCACTGAAAAGGTCCGAGTGCGAGGAATGCGGCAATCTGCCGGAACAGAACGTAGGATTTCAAACCGGCCCAGGTAACGACGAGGTATGCCACCGGCCACAACCATTTCCCCAGCCACGCGCCGGCCAGCACGACCAGCGCCGCCCAAATCAGAAAACACGGTATTCCAGCAAGAATTTTCCACAGCGAGATGACGTTGCGGCCGTCCGGGAATGTTCGTCCGGCCCACCATCCGGCCAGCAGGGGAGGCAGATTCAACAGCGCAGCCGCGCAGACCACCGGGATAATGAAGCAACCGGCCAGGGCGAAAAAGAGCGCAGGCGGCGCGGGAAACAGCGGCAGCCCGTGCGTCAAATATGCTTTGCTGGCGCCAAGCGCGGCTTCCAATGATTTCCATTCGTGCTCCAGGTTCGCGGGAACTGCGGTTTCGAGCGTCTTGAGTAATTTGAAATAGGACCGGCCCGAACGCAGGGCCGCGGCCAGCGCCATGCTCTCGATCATTTCCTGGCGCGCGGCCGACTCGACGTTAACGCCGACCTCTTCGAGGGCGGTTTGGACACGGCGTTTCATCATTTTGAGGCGATCCAGTTGGCTCGATTCGGGCGGCAGGTCGGTTGAAATCTCATGGCCGACCACTACTTCGACCCTGCCGCGAAAGTCCGTGGGCGACTCATAATGAATGCCCAGGGGCACGACGCGCGGCCTCGGGCCGCCCCCGGCCAGATATTCGAGCAAAAGCCAGACGGCGCCGTTTTTGAACGGAAGGTGGCGGGGTCCCAGCGTGCTGGTGCCCTCCGGCAAGACCAGCAGCTCGCCCCCTTGCTCCAGGAGCGTGATACATTGACGCATAGCCGCCTCGTTAAGAGAGCGGTCCCCGTCGTCCTTTGTCCGTGTCACCGCGATGCCGTGAAAGAACAGGCGAGCCAGGAAGTTTTTGCGCAACTGGGTGGAAATCATGAAGACGGCGTTGGGCAAGACGCGCTGATAAACGAAGCCGTCCACCGCGCCATTGCGATGCAGGCCCAGATAGAGAACGGGGCCGGCGGCCGGGAGGCGTTCGGGGAACACCAGGGCGACGCGCTCGAAATAGACGTCGGCGATAAAGCGTGAAAACCAATTGTGCCAGAACTCAGCGATGGCCAAGGATAACGCGGCAACAGAGGCTGCGGAACACCAAAATGAGGGTTTGGCCAGGAGGGGAGCCGGCTTGTTGCAAAATCGGCATTGCCCTTCAATCCCGGAGCCTTTAACCTGTTGCCAGGCAAATTGATGAAAAGCGCTGAAACGAATTGGAATCCGCCCGAAACAGAACCCGCCGGAGGCGCGCGCCTGTGCGCGCAAACGCACAGGGGTGGATGAGCGTAGCGCGGGACAAATCTTGAATTTTTGGCCGCCGACAGTGTCTCACTTTTTGTCAAGAAACAGCAGCAATAACCCATTGCAAAAGAACAAAGTCATCGTAACCTGTCAGCCGCCATCGGCAGCCCAGTCTGCCTGAGAGCATCATGCGACAATTTATAACAATCGCCGGCAATGCCTTTATGGAGTTGGTCCGGCAGCCGGTTTTCCTGCTGCTGATGACCGTTTCCTCGCTCTTCGAGGTCTTTCTGGCGTGCGTCAATTATTTCGGATTTGGGGACGAGCCGAAACTGGTCAAGAACAGCGCGCTGGCAGTGATGTTCCTAGCCGGTCTGTTCGGGGCGGTGCTCAGCGCGTCGGCTTCTGTGGCGCGGGAAATCCGCAGCGGCACCGCCCTGGCCGTACTGGCCAAGCCGGTGGGGCGTGCCCGATTCCTGCTGGCCAAATACGCCGGGCTGTCTGGCGCGCTGGCCATTCTGACGTTCGTCAACTGCATTGCCGCGCTGCTGGCCACGCGCATGGCCTTTGACGCTTACGGGGACATTGATTATCCGGGCTTGGCCGTCTTTTGCGGCGCGATGGTGCTGGCATACATCATCGCCGGTTTCACCAATTATTTCCTGCGCCGGCCCTTTGTGTCCGACGGGGTCTTTGCGGTGGTGATCATGGCGGTTTTGGCCTTTGCGGTGTTGCAGTATATTCCGCGGGAGGCCGGACGGATGGGGGCCGACTACAAGGGGATCGATTGGCGGGTGATACCCGCCTCGGCGCTGATCCTGATGGCGCTGCTGATCCTGGCGGCGCTGGCGCTGGCGTGCTCGACCCGGGTCGAGGTGGTTCCGACCCTGGCAATATGTTCGGCCTTGTTTTTGATGGGGTTGGTATCGGATTATTTCTGGGGAACGCGCGCCAAAGCCGGGTCGTGGTGGGCGTCGATCCTTTACGCGGTGACGCCGAACTGGCAGTTGTTCTGGCTGGCCGATGCGCTGGAAGGACAGAACAAGATTCCGCTCAGCTATCTGGGCGAGGCCCTCGGATACGCGTGCGCTTACATCGGAGCGATCCTGGCGCTGGCATTGACACTATTTGAGGATCGCGAACTGAGCTGAAAGGCATCATGGACCAAAACGCCAAGAGAATCGGATTGATCAATTGGGTTGTGTTGCTGGGGGCCTCGATCGGCATGTTGCTGATCACCCGATTTGTCAGCACGTCGGCCGGGGTGATGGGGACGATCCTGACCGGTTTGGGCCTGCTGGTGGCCCTGGTGAGCTACTTCCACATGGGGTTGGCCGAGCGCGAACAGTTCGAGAGGATGGAGATGGAGGAGTTGAGCAAATCGCGCGGGAGCGAGTCTCTGTTTGCCGGCGCGGGGGCCGACACGTTTCCGGCCAAGCGATCCCGCGAACAGTTTGAGCGGTTTTTTATTCCGATTTTCACCGCGCTGCTCTTCCTGTTGCAAGGGGCGGCGGCCTACTGGCCGTGGAAACTGCTGGGCAGCTTCCCGCCGATCATCCATGACCGGGCGACACTGGCCATGGCGTTGCTGGGGCTTTTTGGGTTGGTTCTCTTTCTGTTGGGCAAATACTCCTCCGGCCTGGCCCGTCTTCAGGGACAGAAGCTCTTGCGGCCCGGCGCCGCCTACTTGCTGCTCAGCGCCTACGCGTCGTTCACCGTGACGGCGACCATAGCGGCGTCGCTGGCGGGGATGGCCAAGGCGGACTTGATCGTGGCGCGGGTGTTGTGTGTGATATGCGGGTTGGCGGCGCTGGAGACGCTGCTGGCGTTGATTCTGGAAATCTATCGTGTCCGCGTGCGGGGCCGGGAGTCGCGTCTGCTATACGAAAGCCGGCTGGTGGGGCTGCTGGGCCAGCCCGAGGCCATTATCACGACCGCCGCGCACGCCTTGGATTATCAGTTTGGCTTTAAGGTATCCGAGACGTGGTTTTACCGGTTTCTGGAAAAAGCGCTAGGCTGGCTTTTGCTGGCGCAGTTTGGCGCCCTGGTACTTTCCACCTGCCTTGTCATAATCAATCCGGGCGACCAGGCCCTGCTGGAACGGTTCGGACGGCCTCTGGGCAACAACGGAGTGATCGGGCCGGGCCTGCACCTGAAGCTGCCCTGGCCCATCGACAGAACGATCAATTATCACACCGAGCAGATTCAAAGCTTCATCGTCGGGGCAGAGCCGGAAAAGGGAGAGACCATTGCCTGGGCCGTCAGCCACACCAAGGAGGAGAACTACCTGGTAGCCAGCCGTGAATTGAATCCGGAGATACTGTCCAATCAAATCTCCGAGGCAAAAAGCCCGCCCGTGAATTTGCTTTCCGTCAGCATCCCGGTCCAATACCAAATCACCAACCTTTCCACATGGGCCTACACCAACGAGGACCCGGAGACGCTGCTCAAAGGCATTGCCGAGCGCGCCGTCGTTCAATACCTGGCCAGCGCGGATTTGGACAGCCTGATGTCGCTGGGCCGGGCGGCGGCGGCGCAGAGCTTGCGCCAGAGGATACAGGCGCAGGCTGATGATCTTCAGTTGGGCGCGCGCATCGTCTTTGTGGGTCTGGAGGACGTGCATCCGCCGGTCAAAGTGGCGAAGATATTTGAGCAAGTCGTTGGAGCGACGGAATTGCGCGACTCAAAGATACTGCAAGCGCAGGCCTACGCCATCAACACCAATGCCTGGGCCGATGGGGAGAGTTTCAAACGGGTGGTCGCGGCGGAGGCAGACAAGCATGGCGCCATTACCAACGCCGCGGCGCGGGTGATCCTCTTTGCGAGCCAGGAGTTAGCGTATGGGGCGGCCCCCGGGCGCAAAGGGGTTTATGAACAGCACGCTTACCTGGACACGCTGATAGAGAACAGCGGCGATTCGCGCAAATACATCATCGCCACGACCAACGCTCCGAACATCCTCATTTTCAATCTGGAAGACAAAGTGCGCAGAGATTTAATCGATAATCTGCCGCCACCCCCTCAGAAATAATATGAAACGAAACCCCCTTATTCTGATAGTCGCCGCCGTGCTGATCCTGATCTTCGGCCTGCTGCTGTTTGTTTACCAAGTGCGCAAGTCCGAAGTCGCCGTCGTCACGCTTTTTGGTAAAATCGACCGCGTCAAGACCAATCCCGGTCCCGGGGTGCGATTGCCGTGGCCGATAGAAAACGTGTACAAACTGGACCAGCGGATCCAGAACTTTGAGGGCAAATACGAGCAATTCAAGCTGCCCGACCAGAACATCATCATGCTGTCGGTCTATGTCGGCTATCGCATTGAGGATCCGAGGGCGTTCTTTCCGAAATTCGAGAACGGCTCCATTCCGGCGGCGGAGAAGGTGCTGGAAGACATGGTGCGCAGCGCCAAAAACGAGGTGTGCGGCCAGCATCCGTTTTCGGATTTTGTCTCCACCGACGAACGCCAGATGAAATTCGCCCAGATCGAGGGCGAAATCCTCAGCGACGTCCAAAAGCGGGTCCATGACCTCAACTACGGCGTCGATATCAAGTTCATCCAAATCAAAAAGATCGGCCTGCCCGACCAGGTGACGCAAAACGTCTTCGACCGCATGACCTCCGAGCGTCAGTACTACATCTCCAAAATCCAGTCCCAAGGCGAGGAGGAATCGACCAAGATCAAGTCGGCCGCCGACAGTACGGCGGCCAAGTTGCTGGCGGATGCGGACGCGCAGGCGTTCAAGATTCGGGGCGAAGGGGAGGCGCAAATGATGAAATCGCTGGAGGTTCTGCAGCAGAATCCGGGGTTGGCGACCTTCAACATGCAGATGTCGGCGTTGGAGCAGTTCTTGAAGAAAAACACGACTTTGGTTCTGGATCCGAGCAGTTCGCCGCTGGAGTGGCTGCAAATGTCGGAGCCTGGCAGGCCGATGCTCTCCGCTGAAACCAACGCGCCGCTGACAAAGGACCCCGCCAAATGAGTTCTGACGACGCCATTCCGCCACGGCCGCAAGCCCCTGTTCCGCCACCTCCGCCGCCCCCGGCCGAGGACGCCGGCTCACAGGCGCTGGCGGAGGCCCTGCGCAGCAGCTTTTTCATCGTCAAGATCATCATGGCGGGGCTGCTTCTGGTCTTTCTTGGCTCGGGTTTCTTCACCGTAGGCCCGCATGAGCAGGCGATTGTTCTTCGGCTAGGCCGGCCGGTGGGCGAGGGCCTGCAGGCGTTGCTCAATCCGGGTCTTCATCTGGCCTTTCCGCAGCCCATCGACCAAGTCGTGCGCATCCCTATTACTTCCCTGCAACGGGCTGAGTCGTCGATCGGCTGGTATCAGACGCCGGAGGAACGGTCCATATTGGCGCCGCCCCCTCCGGCTGGCAATTCGCTCAATCCCGCGAGCACCAGCTACGCGCTGACGTGCGACTCGAACATCATCCATGTCATGGCCACGCTGCAGTACCGCATCACGGACCCGATTTCCTTCCACTTTGATTTTGTCAACGCGCCGGTTTTCATCACCAACGCCCTGAACAACGCGCTGATCTTCGCTTCCAGCCAAATGCGAATTGATGACATCCTGACGCGCAATCGGGCCGGGTTCCGTGACCGCGTGATGGACCGGTTGCAAAAGCTAGCGGACGCGCAGCACCTGGGCATTACGCTGGACCAACTGGATGTCAACGCCTCGCCGCCCCTTTATCTGGCCAACAAGTTCAATGAAGTCGATCAAGCGATGGTCAAGCGCGACAATCTCCGCAACCAGGCGCAAACCTACGCCACCACCACTATCGCCAAAGCGCGGGGCGACGCGGCGACACGCACCTACGCCGCCGATGCAGCGCGCAAACGGACGGTCGATATGACCGCGGCCCAGGCCGATACATTCGAGAAGTTGCGAAGCCAGTATGAACAGAACCCGCCATTCTTTGAGCGCATCCGGCAGATGACGTTGCTGAACGACATTTATAACAACGCGCAGGACAAAATCACCATGCCGCCCAATTCAAAAGAGTTGCGCCTGCAATTGAGCCGCGAACCGCAAGCCCCGTCCACCAACAGTTACATCAATTCACCCTGATTCCCATGCAAGTCACTTCACTCCTTAGCCGCCAAGACGACCACGATCACGAGCACGGGCATGATCACAGCCACGCGGTGCTGCCGCTGATGCAAACGCTGGCCGGTTTGGTCTTCGTGCTTAATTCCTTCGCCATCACCTGGATATATGCCGACAGCAACAGTCCCATCGCTGCCGCGAGCGCCATGGTGGGGGCGATCATCCTCGGCTACCCCATTGTCCTGACGGCGGTTGCTGATTTGCGCCGCGGCATTTTGACCACCAATGAATTGGTGGCCCTGGCGGTACTGGTGGCCTTCGGGTCGGCCGATTTCCAGGTGGGCGGTTACCAGGAGGCCGGCGTCATTGCTTTCTTCATGTTGATGGGGCAGATCATTGAAACCCGCACCGCCGAGGGCGCGCGCGCCTCCATTGAATCTCTCATCAAGCTCACGCCGCCAAAAGCCCGCCGCCTCACCAAGGCAGGCGAAGAGGAGGTGGAAACGCAATATCTGGCCGTCGGCGACGTTATCCGGGTGCGCCCCGGCGACAATGTGGCGGCGGACGGCGTGATTGTCAGCGGGCAAGGCTCGTTCAATCAGGCGACGATCACCGGGGAGTCTCTTCCGGTGGATAAGAAGCCGGGCGACGAGGTGTTTGCCGGCACGCAGAATTTGACGGGGGCATTGGAGATTCGCGTCACGCGCGCGGGGCAGGACACGACATTGGGCAAGGTGCGCGACTTGATCCTCGCGGCGGAAAAAACCAAGCTGCCCATCATGCGAATCATCGACCAGTATATGGGTTATTACACGCCGCTGGTGCTCCTCATCGGCGCATTGGTCTGGGCCTTCACACAGGATTTGAGCCGGGTCATCGCCGTTTTCATTGTCGCCTGTCCCTGCGCGTTCATCCTGGCCACGCCCAGCGCGATGGTGGCGGCCCTTTCGGCCGCGGCCCGCCTGGGCATTTTGATCAAGAACGTTGGGGACATCGAACTGGCGGCCAGAATCAACGCCTTTGTATTCGACAAGACCGGCACGCTCACCACCGGCAAGCTGGCGGTCAGCCGCCTGGCGCCTCTGGCGGGCGTCACCCCGGCGGAATTGCTGCGCCTGGCCGGCTCGGCCGAGAAATACAGCAACCATCCCACCGCCAAGGCCCTGACCCAATTGGCCGCCGAAGCCGGCGTCGCGCTGTCGGAGCCGAAGGACTTTTCCGAATCCGCCGGCCGCGGCGTCACGGCGCGGGTTGACGGCGGGGCGGTGCTGGTCGGCCGCGCCCAATGGCTCAAGGAGCAGGGCATCGCGCATGATTTTCTCCAGTCGGTCGATCTCAACGAGACGGAGGGCTTCAGCCTGATTTTCGTTGCCCGCGACACCAAGTGCGTCGGCTGGATCGGTTTGCAGGACCAAACCCGGCCCGAAGCCCGCCAGGCGCTGGCCGATTTGAAAACCACGGGCGTGCGCCGCGTCGCCATGATCTCCGGCGACCGCCAAGCCGTCGCCGCACGGGTCGCGCGGGAAATCGGCTGCGAAGAAGTCATGGGCGAGTGTCTTCCGCAGAACAAGGTTGATTTCGTGCGCCAGATCAAGGCCAAAGGCTACCGCGTGGCGGTTGTCGGCGACGGCGTCAACGACGCTCCCGCGCTGGCTGCGGGAGACCTGGGCATCGCCATGGGCGCGGCCGGGAGCGAAGTGGCCATACACAGCGCGACCATTGCGCTGATGAACAACGACCTCTGCCGGCTGCCTTTCCTGGTGCGGTTGTCCCGCCAAACCCGCGCGGTCATCAATCAGAATTTTCTCTTTGGCATCCTCTTCGTCATCTGCGGCCTGGTGCTGGCCGCTCTCAAATACATCGACCCCATAGTCGCCGCCGTGCTGCACGTCACCGGCTCTCTCATCGTCGTCTTCAACAGCGCTCGGTTGGTGCGCCAGGGCGAGGAGTTGGAACCTCATTTGGCGGCGGCCGCGGCCGCGCCACCGCCACCAGCAGCCGCCGCGCCGCCATTGTCGCCTGCGCCGGCACACGCATGAGCGCCCTTGCCGAAATGCCGAAGGCCGCCTCTTCCGCGCCTCAGAAATCCGGGCCTGGCGAGCCAGTGGTTTGCGTGCGCGGCCTGACCAAGATTTTCACCGACTTCTGGGGACGACCCAAGGCCAAGGCGGTGGATAACGTCGATTTTGAAGTCCGGCGCGGAGAGGTCTTCGGGTTGCTCGGTCCCAACGGTTCGGGAAAATCGACCACGGTGAAACTGCTGCTTGGCTTGCTCTATCCCACCCGCGGGCACATCGAAGTCTTTGGCCACTCCCCGCGCCACGTGCCCACCAAGGCCCACATCGGGTATCTGCCGGAGGAGTCTTACCTCTATCGCTTTTTGGACTCGCGCGAGACGCTGGATTTCTTCGGCAACTTGTTTGATTTGCCGTCCGCCGAGCGCCACAAGCGCAATGAACAACTGCTTGAAATGGTCGGCCTGAACCAGGTCCGCACGCGGGTCGTGGGAGAATTCTCCAAGGGCATGCAGCGGCGCATCGGGCTGGCGCAGGCCCTGATCAACGATCCCGACCTGGTCATTCTTGACGAGCCAACCGCGGGCATGGACCCGATTGGCTGCCGCGAAGTCAAGGACTTGATCCTGGCCATGGCCCGCCGCGGCAAGACGGTCATCCTCAGCAGCCACCTGCTGGCCGATGTGGAAGACGTCTGCGACCGGGTCGTCATATATTATGGCGGCCGCATTCACGCCATGGGCACGTTGAAGGAATTGCTCACCCAGCCTGACGCCGTGCGCATTACGATTCCGCCGCTGCCGCGCCTGGCGATGCAACAGATCCTGGACATTATTCGCCAGGACGTGGCTGCGGACAAAATCCAGATCGACAATCCCACGCAGAACCTGGAGAGCTACTTTCTGGATGTGGTTCGCAAGGCCAAGGAGGGGCAGGCCGAAACTTCCGGAGCCACTTCAGGCAGCCACGTTGCCGCTTACCTGCGAGGAGACGCCGAATCCGCGCCCGCCCAGGACAAGATATTGGAGCGGTTAACCGCCGGCGCCACACCCCCGCAGGCCGAACCCGCGCCCGCCCCGCCGGTCGCGCCGGTCATCGACGAAGCCAAACTCCGATCACTGGCCCAAACCGCTGAACCGCCTCCGGCGCCTGCCCCCGTACCTGCGCCCGCGCCCGCCGCGGCGCCATCGCCGACCGACTTGGAGAAAGCCAACGCCAAGCTCTCCTCATTGCTGGGCCGTGCCGGCGGCAAATGAAGAAGATTCTGGCCATCGTGGGGTTGACGTGGAGATCGGCCCTCCGCTACCGCCTGTTCTGGATCATGACCGTTCTTTTACTGGGGGCGGTGGTGGGACTGCCGCTGCTATTGCGCGATGACGGCACGGCCAAGGGCTTGACACAAATACTGTTGACCTACACGTTGAGCGCGGTGGCCACGCTCCTGGGGTTCGCGACCTTGTGGCTCTCCTGCGGCACACTTGCCAAGGACGTTGAGGAATGCCAGATGCAGATGGTATCGGTCAAGCCGGTGGCCCGCTGGCAAATCTGGCTGGGCAAATGGCTTGGCCTTCTGTCCCTGAACGCCGCCCTCCTGGCCATTTCCGGCGCTGCCATCTTCGGCCTTCTCCAATGGCGCGCCAGCCGCCTGCCCGCCGATCAGCAAAAAATCCTTCACAACGAGATATTTGTTTCCCGCGCCTCGGCCCGCGAGCCGCCGCTGGACCTCTCCCCGGATGTAGCCAAATATCTGAAACAGCGAATCAAAGGCGCCGATTTGTCCCCGGCCGCAGTGGCGGAACTGCGCCGCGAGATCACCGAAGAACTCAAGGCGGCCTATACGGAGGTGCCGCCCGCCTACCAACGGCGGTGGGGCATTGATTTGCACACCCTGCGGGACCGCCTGCGCGATCAGCCCTTGCAACTACGCATCAAGTTTAACACCGCCAACCCCAACCCGGATGCCCAGTACGGCACCATCTGGATCGTCGGCCCCACCAACTCGCCCAACCGATGGACCATCAACGAAATGCTGCCGCCGGATTCCTTCCAGCAATTCCCGGTGCCGGCCAATCTGCTCGATGCCAATGGCTTCCTGTGGGTCGATGTCGCCAACCCCAATGAAACCTCGCTCAGTTTTCCAATGGAAGACGGATTCGAGCTGCTGTATCCCGAGTCAACTTTCGGGATCAATTTCGTGCGCGGCATCGCGATCATTTTCTGCTGGCTGGCGTTGCTGGCTTCCATTGGATTGGCCGCGGCCAGCTACCTTTCCTTCCCGGTGGCGGCCTTTGCGTCCCTGGCCACGCTGCTGCTCGGTTTGTCCACCGGCACGATCAGCGCCGTGGTGGAGCAGGGGACCATCACCAGTTACGACTCGGCCAAGGGTGGCTACGGGCATACGGCGGTTGATCTGGTGTTTGTGCCGATATTCAGCGGGTTGTTGAAGATCATCAAACTGGTGGAGAGCTTTTCGCCCATTGATTATCTCAGCAGCGGCCGGAGCATCACCTGGGGGCAATTGGGCCTGGCGTTTGCTCAAATCGTCCTGCTTCTCAGCGGCTTTTTCTGTGTGCTGGGAATCATCCTGTTCACGCGCCGCGAACTCGCCACCGCGCAGTCCAATAATTGACGCCTTTGGCCGAATCACAAACCTTTAACGTTGATACGCTTCGGGTGCGGATTTTTCCCGACCGCCTCCAGGCCGGCGCGGCAGCCGCCTGCCAAACCGCGCAATGCCTGCGCGACGCTCTTGCCAAACAACGTTCCGCCCGGCTCGTTGTTGCCAGCGCTCCATCACAGAACGAATTGCTTGCCGGACTTGCCGCCGCGCACGGAATCGACTGGGACCGGGTGACGGTTTTTCATCTGGACGAATATGTCGGGTTGCCGGCCACTCACCCGGCTTCGATGCGCAATTACCAGCGGCAATGGCTGCTGGCCCGCGTCAGGCCGGCGGTTTTTCACGCGATTCGCGGCGACTGTTCCGATCCAGCGGCGGAGTGCGCGCGCTATGCGGCCCTGTTGGAGCGAGCGCCAATTGACCTGGTCTGCATGGGCATTGGTGAAAACGGACATATTGCGTTTAATGACCCCGGAGTCGCCGACTTCGCGGACCCGTTGAAGGTCAAGGTGGTGGAACTTGATCCGATGTCCCGGCGGCAGCAGGTCAATGATGGATGTTTCCCGAACATCGATTCCGTGCCGCAAAAAGCCATCACTCTGACGTGTTCCGCCATGATGTCGGGGCGCGTGCTGATCTGCGTTGTTCCAGGCGCGCGCAAGGCGCCGGCCGTGGCGGCGACACTCCAGGGGCCCATTTCGCCCAGTTGCCCGGCAAGCGTTCTTCGCAGCCACCCATCGGCCGCTCTTTTCCTGGACCCTGCTTCAGCGGCAGGGATCCGACGGTAAGACTGCCACTCAAGAGAGCCTTGCGACGTTCACATACCGCATTCGGTGTTGTGTAAGCTCAGAGTTGTTCAAATACGCCTTTTCGGCTCTTGTTGTGTAGCGGGCGATGAAGTATTTTAGCTCGATGAAACGCGAAGAGATCATCCGGGATATTCATGGGCTGGCTGCCGAATTGGCGGCGTTGGAGGAGCAGTATGGCCTGCTTTCCGCCGACTTTTATCATTTTTATCGGGCCGGAGAATTGGAGCAGACACGCGATTTCATCCGCTGGGCCGGGTTTTATGAGGCGAAACAGGAACGTGAAGCAACTTATCGCGAACTTGTCTATGAGCATTTGCGCGAATTGCGGCGGCGCTCCGGCCTCGGGGCTTTGGCCCTCGATCCGGCGGGCGCATGAGCGTGCCGCTGGATGACATTGCCAGCTATAGCGCCTTCGTCTATGGGCTGGCGGCCCAGGCGGCGAGGGTTCGCCACTGGCGGCGCAGCTTATCGAGCAAGCGCTGGTCGGCGGCGGGAAACTGATAGTCGCCAAGCTGCGCGGAGGTGATCCAAGCCAGATCATGAACCAGGATCGGCCTGGGTTCGTTGCGGAGCCAGCGGCATCGGAAGAATTTCAGATGGACCGTCTTGTCGGCATAGTGATGGGTGATCGTTTCCACCGGGCGGCCCACGTCGGCTTCGATGCCCAGTTCCTCCAGCAATTCGCGCCGGAGGCATTGGGGGAAGGATTCGCCCGGTTCGCGTTTGCCCCCGGGAAATTCCCACAGGCCACCCAGGTGCGACCCCGGGGGCCGTTGCGTAATCAGCAGCTTGCCGTCGCGGAACACCAGCCCGGCCGCCACCTCGATCATCAGGCCTTCCCCCGGCCGATGCTTTTGTAAAGAAAACCCATCTCCTCCATCTCGGCGGCGTCAAATAAATTGCGGCCGTCAAAGATGATCGGGTGGGTCAGGTCTTTGCGCACCCGCTCCAGGTCCAGCTTTTTGAATTGCGGCCATTCGGTCGCGATGACCAGCGCGTCGCACCCCTGGGCGATGTCGTTCATGGCGGCCACGTAGGTGACCTCCGGCAGAATGGCCCTGGCCTTGTCCATGGCCTGGGGATCATGGACGCGCAGGGCGGCGCCCTCTTTGAGCAGGCGCCGGCATAATTCGATGGCCGGAGACATGCGCACGTCGTCGGTGTTCTGCTTGAAAGCCAGGCCGAGAACGCCGAGGGTCTTGCCCTGGAGCACCCACATCGTCTCTGAAATCTTCTTGACGAACCGGTCCATTTGCTCGGCGTTGATGCGCTGCACCTCCTTGAGAAGGCCAAAGTTGTAGCCCATCGCCTCGGAAATATGGATGAAGGCGCTCAAGTCCTTGGGAAAACAACTGCCGCCAAAGCCGAGGGAGGCGTCGAGAAACTTGCGCCCGATCCGCGCGTCCATCCCCATCCCGGCGGCCACCTCCTGGACGTTGGCGCCGGAGAGCTCGCACAGCACGGAGATGGCGTTGATGTAGGATATTTTCAGGGCCAGGAACGAATTGGCGGCGTGCTTGATGAGCTCGGCGGAGTGGATGTCGGTCACGATGATCGGCGCGTTGAAGGGCGCATACACCTCGCGCATGGCCTGCACCGGCCGCTGCGAACCCACGCCGATGACCACCCGGTCCGGCTTCATGAAATCATCCACCGCGAATCCCTCGCGCAAAAACTCCGGGTTGCTCACGACGTCAAAATCGACCTTGGATTTGCAGTATCGCTTGATCGTCTCCGCCACCTTCTCCCCGGTGCGGACCGGCACGGTGCTCTTGTCCACGACGATCTTGTAGGCCGTCATCGCGCCGGCGATCTCTCGCGAGACGCCTTCAATAAAACTCAAATCCACCGACCCATCCGGCCTGGGCGGCGTCGGCACGGCGATAAAAACAACGTCGGCCCGTTCGACGCCTTCCTGGGTGCTGGCCGTGAAATGGAGGCGTCGGTCGGCGGTGTTTCTTTGCACCAGTTCGGCCAAACCCGGCTCGTAGATCGGCATCCCACCGGCCCTGAGCATCGCGACCTTCTCGGCGTCTTTATCCACGCAGATGACATGATGGCCCGCCTCGGCAAAACACGTTCCTGTCACCAGCCCCACGTAGCCCGTTCCAATGATTGTCAGGTCCATCGTGATGCCAGGAGCCGCCGTTCAGGGCTTGTGCGCACTGTTGGTCGAAAGGGCGGGAATGTTCAGGAGGTTGACCGGCGGATTGGCGGCGGGCGCGGGCGCGGCGGGCGCCGGGATTGCCGCCACCGGCGCGGATGCCGAGCGGGTAAGGGGAAATGCTTCGGGGGACGCGGTGGGAGCCGTCAGCATCTGCCGCAACTCGGGATGTTTTGCCAGCAGAAGCATGCCGCGTTCCCGGGCCTCGGACGCCCAGGGATCGTACGGGTTCTGTATGCCGGCCAGTTCGGAGTAGAGCTTCAGCGCCTGGTCGGGCTTGTTTTGCTGCTCGAACAGCCGCGCCAGGGTCAGCCGCGCTGGCGACACGATGTTGTATTCGCCCGGGTAACCCGACACAATCTCCTGGTATTTCTGAACGGCCTCGGGGACTTTGCCCTGCGCTTCAAGGGACGAGGCCACGCCAACCTTGGCTTGCGGCACTAATGCGCTCTCAGGATGCTGGTCGATAAACTTGGAAAACTCGTGTTGCGCCTGCGGGTAACTGCCATCCACAAAGAGAGACTCCGCCGCGAGCAACTCCGCGTATTCTCCGGCGCTGGTCGAGGGATAGCTCGTGGCCACGTCCAGGAAGGCGCCGGGGGAAGGCGGCGCCGCGGCGCGCGGGCCTGCCGCGCCCGAGACGGACAGAGCAAAGAGCTTGGCGTTGGCGTCCGCCTCATTCTGGTCCTTTTTCCAGGCGACTGCGCCCGCGATCAAGCCGATGATGGCGGCGGCGATGGCGCCGGTCAGCAGGCGTTTGCGGTAGGCGTGCAGCCAGCCGAGAACCTTGTAGAACGTATCTGTCGATCCCGTCGATTGCGTTGATTCCGCTTCCATATTTGAAAACGGGCACAAATTCTCCCCCCCCTGCCAAAAAGGCAAGCCAAAAGGTGGTTTTAGAGCTTTTTGAGGGCTGGCCAAGGTCTTGCGGTTCTCCGGCACTCATTGCGGCCGCGAGTTCCGAACACGCCAGGCCGCATTCGCAACCGTCGCTAACCCTTTGCGTTGCAACAGCGATTGAGTTGGGACCGAACTCCCGCACGGAGACTTTTTACTCTGGCGGCATGCCGAATATTCAAAGGAGTCAACCTAGGCTTTGTCCATGTCCGTCCGTGTCCGTGCATGTCCGTCCGTGTCCGTCCATGAGGCGGTAAATGGGGAATCAAACAACACTCAGCTCTCAAGCCACTTCGACCTCGCATGATCTTCCAATCCTGTTGCTTGTATCTCGAAGGCCAGCTCACCACCAACGCCGGCCCCATCGCTTGCTGGCCCAGCGTCGGCAAATGCCTCTCCAACGGCTTCTTCGTCGGCAGCATGTCCGCGGCGGGCGACTACCAATCCCGCGGCCAAATGCAATACCTCGAGACGTTCGATTACCCTCGCGCCGCCACACAGGTTGGCGACGATTACGCCACCGTGTCGGCCTTTATTGGCTATTGGGGCGGCGCTCTGCCTGCCTTGGCCGGCGGATTCCATCCCCCCTCCACCAGTGGCATGCCGGTGCCCCCCGGCATGACGA
>JBEKSF010000071.1:0-29154 GCA_049517295.1 Verrucomicrobiota bacterium | reverse complement strand
CCCAATAGGCTCACCGAGACAAAGCCGAGTCATTTCCCCTGTCATCTCACGCCCTCCATGGCCGCCTCGCGTTGAAACTTGGTCCCAGCACATAGTCTGCCAAACACAACTGGCTATTTGCGACCATTTGCCGCCACTTGCCGCCCATTCGCGCATAAACCCTTGTCCCCCCAAGAACCTTGGCGACGGCGCAAGCCTCCAAGTGGCGCTGCCATCCAAACTCAATCACCCCGCCTTTTTTTCCGTCCCTTCCGTCCCTTCTCGTCCCTTCCACAAATCCACCGCCATCGCCATGAGCGCAACCAGTCAAAGACTCACTCTATTCTCATCTTTTTCAACTCTATTTCCAAAGGACTGCCAACGGACCCGCAAGACCCAACTCATTGCGCCAGCGCCAGTTGCAACAAAATCGGACGCCGCCGCCATTAGCAAAACTTTTCAACTGTTAACACTATTTTGAATTTTTCCAGGTTTTTATGAACGACAAGCACCCCTTCTCCTGTACCCGCACGGCCCAACGGTCCAGGCTCCGCGCCCCCCTCCGTCCCCCCGGCGCGCGTCTCTTTTTCTCCATGCCCCAAAAACCCTCAAAAACCCCAGCAATTGCTGCTATTTGCGACTCCTTGCCGCCACTTGCCGTTAAACCTATGAACACTGATTCCGTCTTCTTCCAGACGCGGCGTCAGTTCCTCGATGTTGTTCGCTGCCCGATCCACACCAAATCCGGGTTGTTGGGCGAGGGGATATTGTGAGGAATAAACTGCTCCGTACCGCTCAGGCTGATGATCGTTCTGGCATCCTGCCATTTGTGTGTCTCGACATGGCTGTCGGCAAAAGTCACCACGCCCCGCCTGTTGTGCAGAGCCGACGGATAATGAATAAAAACTCTCATCGTCATATCGACCCCGAATCCCGGCGTGCATATACTTGCCGGGTTGACATCCATGAACACAAACCGGTTTGCCGCCGAGTCGGACGCCAGTTGCGAGGTCTTCATGTAAACCCGGTAGCCGGGCTCCAAGCTCAGCGGTTCCATGAGGTTTGCGGGCGGGGTGGCGATGTAACTGTTCATCGAATAACTGCGCAACTCCGGCACCTTCTTTCCTCTATCGCCCGCCGTCCACACAGAGAGATCGGCCGGGCACTTGTACACCGGCACCGACGGCTGCGTCGCCGCAAAGAGCGCGTAGGTCGCGCCCACAAGGTATTGCGAATTCGTCAATGTCGGCGGGTCCCCATGATTGCCGCCATACACCCACAGATGCGCGCTGGAAGACGTGGTGGATTGGTCGCCCCCGTTCAGCGCCAGCGCCTCCCGATTGTCCGCCGAATACAGCGCCCACGTCGCGATCAATTCTTTTTGGTTATTCACACACTGGACGCGAAGCGCCTCCTGCTTGGCACGCGCCAACGCCGGCAGCAGCAATCCCGCCAATATCGCGATAATGGAAACGACGATCAGCAATTCGACGAGCGTGAAGCCCGCGCCCCGGGCGCGCGGCGTCGTTTTCGTGGCCGTCAAACGTGTCGCGTTCATGTCGTGCCGGATTGTTCCACCAGGGGGGGACCAGACTCCGCACAACAATCCCGCCGCCAATGGCCAAACGCATACGAACATATCGACTGTATCACATCGGGAAGTCCTTGCAATCAATGTTTACTCGGAATACCAACAGATTGCTCTTATGAACAATAGCAATTCCTCAGCGACACCCCAAGGGGCCTCGCCCAATCCAACCAATGCCATCACCCGCCGTCGCTTCTTGGCCGGCGCCGGCGCTTCGGCCATTTCCTTGACTGTGTTGAATCCAGAACTCGTTGGGGCGGCGGAGGCCAACTCCAAGCTCGACCTCGGCCTCATTGGCTGCGGCAACCGCGGCACCTGGATCGCCGATCTCTTCCAGAAGCATGGCGGATACAACATTGCGGCACTCGCCGATTATTTTCCCGACAAGACCGAAGCGGCGGGTCAGAAACTTGGCGTTCCGGCCGCCAGGCGCTTCACCGGTTTGTCCTGCTACCGCAAGCTCCTGGAGTGCAAGCTCGACGCCGTGGCTATCGAAAGTCCGCCTTACTTCCACCCCGCCCAGGCCGCCGCCGCCGTCGAAGCCGGCAAACATGTCTATCTGGCCAAACCTATTGCCGTCGATGTGCCCGGATGCCAGACCGTCGCCCAAAGCGGACGCAGGGCCTCTGAGTCCAAACTGGTTTTCCTCGTCGATTTCCAGACCCGCGCCACCGCCGCCTATCAGGAAGTTGTTCGCCGCGTCCGCGCCGGCCAGATTGGCCCCATCAAGTCCGCCGAGGCCGCCTACATGTGCGACCTTTACTTCGCCGATATGGACGCCCAATTCCGCAAGAGCAACAAGGACGCCACCGCGCGTTTGCGCGCCTGGGCCGTCAACCGCGTGCTCTCGGGTGACATCATCACCGAGCAGAACATCCACGCGCTGGACGTCGCCTCGTGGTTCCTGGACGCCGAACCGGTCAAGGCCGTCGGCGCCGGCGGCCGGGCGCGGGATTTTGCGGGCGATTGCTGGGATCACTTCTCCGTCATCTACACGTTTCCGAACGACGTGCTCCTCACTTTCAGTTCCAGGCAGTTTGGCGCCGCTTACAACGACATCCTATGCCGGGTTTACGGCGCCACCGGCACGGCCGAGACGCACTACGGCGGCAAAGTATCCATGCGTGGCGGCGACGAGTTTTTCAACGCCGACACGACCGACATCTACGCCGCAGGAGTCAACACTAATATCGCCGCCTTTTACAAGAGCATCACCGGGGCCGATTACGCCAACCCCACGGTGGCTCCGAGCGTCCGCAGCAATCTGGTGACCATTCTCGGCCGCACCGCCGCCTACAAACGGGGCGAAGTCACCTGGACCGGGATGATCAAGGCTGGCGAGAAATGGGAGTTCGACACGACGGGGCTGAACACATAAGAAGCATATCTTATCACAAGAATGAAGAATTCTGCTCCTCTCTCCCGCCGCAAAATGATCCGCCGCTCGGCCCAGGCGGCCCTTTCCCTCACCTTTGTTGCCCAATGCGCCCCGCTGTTCGCCGCCCCCGCCCGGCGCCGCTTCAAAATCGGCGCGTGTGATTGGTCCCTTGGCAAAATGGGAGACCCCGCGGCGTTCGACCTGGCCAGGCAGATCGGCCTCGATGGCGTGCAGGTCAGCTTGGGCACGGTCGCCGATGATCTGCGCCTGCGCCAGCCCGCGGTTCAGCAACAGTATAAAGACGCTGCGAAAAATGCCGGCCTGGAAGTCTCCTCCCTGGCCATCGGCGAATTGAACAGCGTCCCATACAAGAGCGATCCGCGCACCGTCGCGTGGGTCAGCGACAGCATCGACGTCTGCAAGGCATTCGGCGTGCGCGTCGTTTTGCTGGCCTTCTTCGGACAGGGCGATTTGCGCGGCGACAAGGAAGGTGTTAATGAAGTCGTCCGGCGCCTCAAGGCGGTGGCGCCCAAGGCGGAAAAGGCGGGCGTCATTCTCGGAATCGAAAGCTGGCTCAGCGCCGCCCAGCTCACCGAGATTCTCGATCGGGTCGGCTCCAAAGCCGTGCAGGTCTATTACGATGTCTGCAACACCACTGACATGGGCTACGACATCTGCCAGGAAATCCGCACCCTGGGCAAACGTGTATGCGAATTCCACGCAAAGGAAAACGGCGCGTTGCTCGGCCACGGCAAAGTTGATTTCCACAAACTGCGCGCCGCCATCGACGGTATCGGCTACCACGGCTGGATCCAGATCGAAGGCGCCCTCCCGCCGGGCAAACCGCTTCTGGAAAGCTACCAGGCCAACTGCCAATTCCTGCGCGCGATTTTCACGTCCTGAACTCTTGCGTTTGGAGCGCCTCGCTATGCATTGGGGACATCACGCCCCGACGCCTTGACATTCCCTACACTCCAACTCCATGATCTGCGTCGCCATGTTGCGTCGGATTGCCAAAGCTGCGATGATCGCCGCGCTGGTCGTAACGATCGGCGCGCATTGGGCGTTGCTGCAAACCGTCGCCTGGACGGCCATGCTGGCGGACAATTTGAGACAGGGTTCGGTCTGCCATGCGCTGGCTCGCACCTTCGACGGCAACCACCCCTGCTGCCTCTGCAAAGCCATCGCCGCCGGCAAAAAATCCGACAAGAAAAAAGACCCCCGGCTCCAATTCAAAAAATTGGAATGCCCGCCCGCGCAATTCTACGCCGCGCTCACGGCCCCGTTTCGGGTTGAACTGGCGCCGTGGACACGCGTCTTTCCCAAAAGTCCCGCTCGCCGGCCGCCCTCGCCTCCGCCGCGCAGTCTCCCGGTCTGATTCGCTCCGGTTTCGCGCGCCTTGTCGCGCGGGTGTTTTTTTTCCTGAAATTGAGGCCCGCCTGTCGCGGTGTCTCGCAATTGATAAACTCTGTAAATATGAAAATTGAGAAAATGAAAGTATTGACGCTGGCCGCCATCCTGGCGCCGGGCGCGGCCTGGGGTTGCGCTTGCGGGTGCGGTGTTTTTGACGTCGCCACAGAATCCATGCTGCCCCAAGGCCCGGGTGGCATGGTCTTCGAGGAGTATGACTACATGGACCAGAACATGAACTGGAGTAACGGCCGCCCCGCGCCGGCGGCGAACAATGGAGACAAGGCGATCATCACCGACTTCACCACCCTCGGTTTGCAATATATGTTCAACCGCAGTTGGGGCGCCCAAATCGAATTGCCCTACGACGTTCGCCACTACGAGGCGACCGCCGGCGGGGCGACCACCTGGGGCTCCTTCGGCGATCTTCGAATCGAAGGCATCTACACTGGGTTTTTCCCAGACATGTCCGCCGGCATGACGCTCGGATTGAAATTGCCCACGGGCAATTTCACTTACGACGACTCGTCTCCCACCAGCCTCCTGGATCGCGACACGGAATTGGGGACCGGCAGCACCGACATCCTCCTCGGCGGGTTCTACCGCCACACCCTCCACAGCGTCCTGCACGGCTTGTATTGGTTCGCCCAGGCCAAGTTGGATGTGCCCGTGCTCTTCCAGGACGGTTACCGTCCGGGGGTGGAACTGGATGCGGCGCTCGGTCTTTACTACCAGGGTTTATCGCTCGGAAAGGTGAAGATTACGCCGGTGGCGCAAGCCATTCCCAGCGAGCGGACTACTGACACCGGCTCCTGGGCCTCTGGCGGCGTCAACGATCCCCCCGTGGGAATAAGGAACTCGGGCTACCAGCGCGTCCTGCTCTCGCCCGGCATCGAGTTCGACATTCATCCGGTGATGATCTACGGCGATGCCGAGTTTGACGTGCTTCAGTTCTCCAGGGGAAACCAGTTGGTGGCTCCGGTCCTCTTCAAATTGGCCGTGAGCTACATGTTTTAGCGGTGACTGCCCGTTTTACATGACACCACAGCGTGGCGTTTCTCATTCGCACACCCATACGACAAGGCGATCTTTGGTATCCTGCAAAACTTGATGCGCGGTTTGCGACCACATTACCTTGATCGGGCGTCCCCATCGCCTTGCAAAGTCGCCCAATAAAGGATTTTGCTTCGGGTCGCTAATCTCGGTTCCGATCGCCACCAAGGCCAGCCTTTGTCCTGGCCCCGTTGCCGTTGGCATCTCTCCGTTGCGCAACACCTTTTGTTTGACTTCCCGCCGGATATAGTAGCTAAACACCCCGCTATTGCTTTCGTCGTTCAGCAGGGCAAACTGTCCGTCGGGACCGACCAACCGGCTTGCCTCGGCCAGCGTGCTCCGTATTCCCGGCCCGTTGACTTCGCGCATCCGCATCACGATATCGCGCCCCAGGCCGCCAACGGCGCACATCCCCAGCGCCAGCGCCGTGGCGACATAACAGCGCCGGCGCCACTTTTCGCGCTTGATTAGGTCCATCAAATACTGCGCGCCGCTCCCGGCAAAAAGGCAAATCCCAGGCCCCAAGAACATGCAGAGCCGCGGATTCTGCAGATAGGGATACTTGTGAAGAAACGCCGCCGCCAACGACAATACTTGCGGCCCCACCAACAACGCCCACACCCGCCGGTTGCCACGCCGCCAATAGACCACCAATCCCGTCAGCCACAACCCGCACGTTAAGGACGAGCAAAAGTCGTTTCCCCCCACCGGCCAGGCAAATCCACGCCCTGTATGCACCCTCACCAGCCACAGCGGTATTCTCCAGGGCCGATCCGGCGGGTAGCCTCGCTTCCAGGAGTCCGCCAATCCGTTGCCCACGCTGGCCTCAAGCCCTGGCCGGATGTTCAGCTCGTACAGGAACATGACGCTGATCGCCGCCAGCGCGACAAAAGCGAGTCCCGCCGACACATTGCCCCATCCCAATCCCCGGCATTGAGTCTGAGCTTCATCGGGAACTGAAAAGGGCTTCACCAGACACATTGCGAAAACAAAACCCACCGCGCCGATGATAAAGACCGAGGTGTATGACATCCAGACGAAGACCGGGGCGCAAAGGGCCAGCCCAACCAGATAGCGGGCCTTGCGCCCTTCCAGCAGCCATCGCAACATCAACCACAGCATCACCGTGGCCAATAGCAGGTCTATTGTGTACCCCTTGACCCTGGTTCCCTCCACCACAGGAACGTAGGCGACGCAAAAGACCGCCCAAGCCAGCCATCTTGCCATGCCGGCGAGCGTGGCGCGGCAAATCAGACCAAACATCACCACCGCCCCCATTCCCGCCAGGAATGGGATGACTCGCGCCGCCCAGTCACTTTGGAACAGGGAATCGACCAGTTTCGTCAGCCACAAGAACATCGGCGGCGAAACATTCGAGTAGCTCAATGGCTCCAGCAGTCCTGCATAGCCTCGTTTCAGCACACTGCGCAGGATGCCGGATTCGTCCCCCGTGATTTCAAAATGAAGCCCGAACCGCGCCAGGCGCCACACCAACCCGGCGGCAACGGCCGCCATAAACCACTGGGCCATCCGATCGCGCCTCTCGTTGCCCCGCTCAGTCGGTGGAGTGAATGATTTCTCAATGGTCATGGTCTGGCGTGCCGGGCTTATGCTTGAATGAAGCCTTCTTTGTCAAGTTGTTTTTTTTGCTTCGCCGGGGTTTCCTGTGCGGAAGGCCCAGTACGCCAACGACAAGCCGCGCGGGGCAATCCGCTTCAGACACGCGGCTTTCGTTTCGCCCTCCCTAACTCGATGTTCCCGATTCCAGCCAGCGAACCGCGTAACGGAGCAGTTCGGGCGCGGTTTTGAGCTTGAGCTTGCCTTTGATGTTTGCCCGGTGAACTTCAATGGTTTTCGGGCTGACGTGAAGTTGTTGAGCCATCTGAACCGTGCTCAGACCCTTGCCAATTAACTGGAATACCTCAAATTCCCGATCCGTCAAACTTTCCAGCGGTGAGGCCGTGGCTTGGGGACGTCCGCCCGAAAATATCTCCAGGATTTTGGCCGACATTTTCTCGCTGACATAAATCTGGCCGTTGAGCACTTGCCGAATGGCTTCCATCAACTTCTTTCCCCCTTCTTGCTTCATGATATAGCCGCGCCCGCCCGCGCGCAGGACCCGCTCGGCGTAAAGTGATTCGTCGTGCATGGAAATAATCAGCACGGAAAGCCCCCTGTGCATAGCCTGGATGTCTTTGATGAGCTCGAGGCCATTCTTCCCGGGCAAAGTAATGTCCGCGATCACCAAGTCCGGTTTCAGCGCATTGATCTTTGCCAATCCCTCGTGCGCGTCCCCTGCTTCCCCGCACACGGCCAGGTCCGGTTGGTTTTCTACAAGTTGGGCCAATCCTTCCCGCATCATTGGGTGATCATCAATGATGAGGATCTTCTTCTTGGCAGTGCCGCTGCTTTTCCGGGTCTGGCTCATTGGGTTGGCGTATTAAAAAAACAAACCACCGTCACCCCGCCGCTGGGCCGCTTTTGGATTAACAACGTCGCCCCAATCATCCCCGCCCGATACTGCATGATGCGCAGGCCCATTCCCGCGGCCGCGCTCGGGTGCGTGACAAAACCGAACCCGTTGTCATCGACGGCTAAAACAGTTTGACCGGCTTGCGTCGAGAGGCTGATTTCGATCTCCTTTGCCTTTCCATGTTTAATGGCATTGGTGACGGCTTCCTGCGCAATGCGGTATAGATGGGTGGCGACGGTCTGGTTCTGAATCAACACCGGAGTCTGGTTGGCAAAACGGCAGGTCACGTTGAATAACTTCTCCGTGTTTCCGGCTAACTCCCGCAACGCCGACATCAGCCCTTCTGATTCGAGAATAAAGGGCGATAGACTGCGGGCCAGCGAGCGCGTTTGCGCAATCGCCTCCCGCATGTGTCTGGCAATTTGTCCCGCTTGAACGCTTTGCGGCGATGATTTCTTTTCGAGATTTTGTTCAAGCACCTGGCTTTTCAACTCGATGCCCGCAAGTTGCTGACAAATGCCGTCGTGCAAATCCTGTCCGATCCGCCGCTGTTCCAATTCGCTGATTTGCAGCACCTCCTGCTCCAGCCGCTTGCGCTCGGTGATCTCCATCGCCGCCCCGGTTATGCCGGTGATGCTTCCGCTCACATCCCGCACCGCTTCAACCGTCAAATCGTAAAAACGCTCCGTCTCATTCAACGTGCAGGACACCTCCTGGCGCATCCCTGTGCCCGTGGCCAATACCCGCGCTTTGATTTGCGTCAACCGGTCCGCTTCGCCCGCCGGGAAAATCTCCTCGTCTGTTTTCCCGATAAAGTGCGTCTCCGACCAGCCGGCGGGCATATTGTGGACCCACGTATAACGGAGATTGGTGTCTTGATTGAAAACCAGGATCGAAGTGTTCTTCAAGGCCACGCGAAATCGCTCCTCGCTCAGGAGCAGGGCTTGCTCGGCGGCCGCCAGTTTCTTTTCCTTCTCAATATGTTGTAATGCGCGGCCGACGACCGACGGCAAAAGCTCCAAAAAGTCCTTGCGTTTAACCAGATAATCCACCGCGCCACTTTTCATCATCTCCACTGCCACACCCTCATCTCCTTGTCCGGTCACTATCAAAAAAGGCGGAAGTCGCCCCAGCTCGGTGAGCCGGGCGATCATCTCTTTGGCGTCCGCATCCTGAAGTTTCAAATCGAGCAGCAGCAGGTCGGGTTGATTTTCCCTGAGCCACGCAACGGCTTCCTCCCCCGAAGCGGCCGTTGAGATCGAATAGCCCTCCCGGCCCAGCGTCTTTGCCGTCAGGCGCAGCAACCCTTGATCATCATCGACAATGAATAGCGCCGGCGCTGGTTTCGGCTTGGTCATGGCCTACTGAGCGCGGACTTCCGGCACTTGTACAAGCGCTATGAACAAGCCCACCTGCTTGATGGCCTCGGCAAATTTGCCGTAATCGACCGGCTTGACGACGTAGTTGCTGCAACCGAGCGCGTGGCAGCGTTCCACTTCGCGCGGATCATCCGTTGTCGTGAGCATAATGACCGGGATCTTCCGCAGCTCGGGGTCCTCCTTGATTTGCCGCAGCACTTCGACGCCATCGACCTGGGGCATGCGAATATCCAGCAGCAGCAGGTAACTGGCTTCGTGTCCTCGTTTGCGAGCGCCGCGGCCGAATAAAAAATCCAGGATCGCCTGTCCGTTCTCAAATCGTTCGATCGGATTATGCAGACCGGCGCGACTCAGATTCTTTTCGATCAGACGGACATGTCCAAGATCATCGTCCGCAATCAAGATAACTACTTCGCTCGTCATGCTCATGTTTTAAGCCTCATCCTGCCGGCAGAGAAACAAAAAAATCACTCCCCCGGTCTAAAGCCGATTCGAGCCAGATTTTGCCGTCTTGGCGCTCCAGGATTCTTTGGGCAATGGTCAGGCCAAGCCCTTCCCCCTCCGTCGCGGAAGGATTCAAGCGATGAAAAATCTCGAACACTTTGGCCTGGTGTTCCGGCGCAATGCCAATGCCGTTGTCCTTGACGCAATAGAGGGAGCGTCCGTTTTCAATCTTGCCAGTGACTTGAACAACCGCCGGGCGTTTTGCGCTCCGATATTTCAAGGCATTGTCAAGCAAATTCGAAAAAACCTGGTTCACCTGGGTCACATCCCCCAGGCATTGCGGCAATTCCTCCACCCGCAACGTCGCGCCGGTTTGTTTGAGTTGAAATTCAATTGTCCGCGAGATGCCGGCGAGCATCGCATTCATATCCAGGAGCGTGATCCTCAAAGCGGCGCGTCCCAGCCTGGAAAAACGAAGGAATCCGGCCAGCAACGCGTCTATTTTGGTCACGCCGGCTTGAATGAATTCCATGGCCTCGGGCATATCCTGGTTGAGAATCGTTTCCAATTCGGATTTGCTTGCGGCCGGATTCCCGCCGTTCTCCACAAACGCGCGCACGTAATCGGAACACCGTTTCAATTCCTTGGTGAAGCCCTGAATGTTGACCAGCGGCGAACGCAAATCGTGTGAGGCGATATAGACAATGGCCTCCAGCTCCTTGTTCTTTTCGGCAAGGCTTTGCGCCAGTTCCACCAGCTTGACCTCGGCCTGTTTGCGCTCGGTAATGTCGGTTCGGATGGCAATGTACTGCGTCGGTTTGCCGGCCGCGTTCAAAAACGGGAAAATAGTCGTGGCCACCCAATAACGGGCGCCGCTCTTGGCGCGATTGCAAATCTCGCCTTTCCAAACCTGGCCCCGCGCTATGGTGGTCCAGAGATTGGTGAAGAATTCCTTGGGATGATAGGCCGAGTTAATAATGCGATGGTCCCGGCCGAGCAACTCGTCGCGCGAGTACTGGGAAATCTCGCAAAACTTATCGTTGACGTTGGTAATGCGCCCCCGCGCATCGGTGATGGCAACAATGGAATGGGCATCCAGAGCGGCCTTGAGGTCTTGCAGTTCCTTGATGGGCGCCGAGATTTCCCTTTCCGCCGGTCCGTTTCCGGGGGGATGGCGGGCAGAAACAGCCGCGGCCTCAAAAGCCTTCAGCCGCTCAACCAGCTCTTCTTTGGTCATCGCGGACCAGTCGTTCATTGTGAAATCCCGTTATGGCAGTCTTTCCGCAACGGCCCTCGCAACCAACAGATGGAAGGATGACAAAGGCATTTATGCCGACAGTTGGTCGCGGTATGCCGTGGGGGACTGCCCCGTGATTCTTTTGAAAACGCGGTTGAAATGCGTCAAAGATTGAAAGCCAACCTGGTAGGCAATTTCGCTGACGCGCAAATTGGGATTGAGGAGAAGGTTCTTGGCCTTCTCCACCCGCACTCGCGAGACGTATTCGGTGAAGTTCAGCCCGGTGGTTTTTTTGAACGTTTTGCAGAAGTGGAAGGTGCTGGTGTTGACGGCCTTGGCTACCTGGCCCAGCGAAATGTCCTCCTCGTGATTCTCGACAATAAACTCCTTGGCGCGCGTGATCGAGGGAGGCTCGCCGTTTTGCTGATGAACGACAATTTGATTGCTGACCAAAGAAATATGCTCGGCGAAAATGCTCAGCAATTTGATCATCGAATCGTATTGTTTGGAGGACAATACCTTGGTCCCAAGATACGCGCTTTGCAACTGGTCGCGCGTCATCCCAACGCCCCATTCGGCTATGAGTTTGGCGGTGCGATCAATCTGGGTGTCCGACACATTCTTGCGCAGCACCTGTCCTGTTTGCAAAAAACCGATTAATTTCTCGCCTAAACGCACCGGCACGGCAGTGTCCACCAGCCCCAGTTGACACGTAATGGTGGCCGGCTCGAAGCGGGCGCTTTCGGCCAGCTTCTGCTGGACTTGCAGGCAGCCAGCGCAGGCGCGGCTCTTATCCGCCATCCTGGCGCACAACGGGTTCTCGTTGCGCTTTCCATGAATGGGCAACTGCCACGATTCCACCGGGTGCAGCGACACGGGCAGGCCCGTCGCTTCGCCGAAAGCCCGCTCATAATCCTGGAAGATTTTCGAGTTGGTCAGGCTCTCGATCAGGTCACTGTTCTCGTGGCGGTTCACGCGAGCCCCGGCCTCAGGCTTTACATAATTTGTTAGCATGAGAACAAAATAGCACTATATCCGGCCTGCCCACCATTGGGGCGCGCGCTAAACAGGGCCGCTGAAGTCTAATTAGAAATGCTAGGGAAATTCCCTAGATAAAACGGGGGCTGAATCGATCCCGCCCGGACGCCCTCATTCTTGGGTTCGTTGCGCCAATCGCGCCGTCAACAAGGGATAGCGAGCGGGTGGGATGAATGGCCAAAGGGGGACTTCCGCAAAAAAATCGCCAATATCGTCCTGGCTTGGGCAGGCGCGGGCAAGCTAAACCGGGCCAGTCCCCGGGGCTGCTTGTCAGAAAACCTCCGCCTGCAAACCAGTCTCGGCTTTGATTCGCCGGCTGATGAGAGAAAGGCCTTTGAGCGGCATGTGCCCGCAGTCGGAATGCGCCATGGGCCGCGTCGCCGAATAAATTTGGACCAGTGAAATCCAGGCGCCCCCGTTTTTTAGATCATTCAGGCGCTGGATATATTGATCAATTTCTTCCAGCGGCGGTTCCTGCCCGCCAATCAGAGGGAACAAACTTTGAATGACAATCGGCCGCTGCCGGCCGACCAGGAGCGCGTTCTGGAGGACTTTTTCCAGCGAGATTTCGCTTCTGTTAATCCTGTCCATATAGGCCTGGGTGCCCGCGTCAAGTTTGATCCAGATCTCGTCTTCGCGGGTAAAATATCGCAGGCCCTCTTGCACCGGGCGCAAATCCAGCCACGTGCCGTTGGTGAGGAGGACTAACTTGAAGAAGGGATGTGACTTTCGTGTCCGCACATGCACCACCTCCTGGACAGCTTTGGCAAACTCCCCGCACAGCGTCGGCTCGCCATCGCCGCTGAGGGCGACATGCCGCAAACGCAGCAAATCATCGCTCAAGCGGCGGTATTGAAGCTGTTTGCGAATTTGGCCGGAGGCGATGAGAAGCAGAGTCTTCTCCAACTCCACTGCCATGACATGAACGTCCAGTTCCCGTTCGACTGGAGGAAAATCACGGTCAACCTCGCAATAAATGCAATCAAAGTTGCAGAACCTGTCGGGGTTCATGTTAATGCCGATGCACAGGCCTCGCGCCCGGGGAGAGACCGCAACATAGACAAACCGGTTGTCGAGAAAGTCGCGCGGGCAGCCAAAAACTGTTTTGGATGGGGGCGCCCGCATGACCTCCACGCTTTCAGTTAGGAAGGCTTTGCCAGACATAATCGATCATCGGTTGACTGTTCATATTCGCAGCCGTCAATATAAAAAGGAACCCGTCAGGCAACTACACGGCGCTTGGCAATTGCCAGCTATTTCTTGCAGGCGCGACAGAAGGAAGCCTCATTTGGCGATGTCAAAATTGGTGGAAATTCGGCCAAAATTCGGAAAGGACACAGCAGGCCAAACCACAATACCGCGCTTGCCGCTTGCGGAAACAACCATTGGCGCCGTAAACGCCGCCCAACAAAATCTATTTGGCAACGCGAGCCGTGCCGGCCGCGTTGAGCGTCGTTATGGTGCGTTGGCACACTTCTTCCGGCAAGCCGGTGGCTGCAATGGACACCAGCAACCCGCGCGATTGGTAAAAGTCGATTAGCGGCTTGGTGCTTTCGTCGTACGCCTTTAGTCGTATCAGTATCGATTCCGGACGATCATCTTCCCGCTGGAATAGCGCCCCGCCGCAATGGTCGCACACGCCCTCGACCCTGGGCGGGCGGCCTGACAGGTGAAATATCGCTTTGCAAGCCGAACACGTGCGCCGGCCCGCCAACCGCTCAACGACTTTTTCGACCTCTATTTCATAGTTGACGACCGCGGTCATCTTCACCCCCTCCTGGGCCAGCAGATTCTCCAGTGCTTCGGCCTGTACCGCGGTGCGGGGAAAGCCGTCGAGGAGAAATCCCCCGCGACACGCCAGGCAGCGGCGGCGCTCGCGGACCACCCCGAGCACAGTTTCATCGGGGACCAGATCCCCGCGCGACATGTACTGCACCGCTTTTTCCAGAGAAGGAGTTCGCTGGTCCGCAGGCAGGTTCTTGGCCGCCCGGAAAATATCGCCGGTCGAGAGGTGACAGGCGCCCAGCCGACGGGACAGCAATTCGGCCTGCGTTCCCTTGCCGGCGCCGGGCGCGCCCAGGAGCACCAATCGCCATGTCCGCTCTGTTGCCTGCCGATCGGTTTCGCACGGTGCGTCGCCGCCTTTAAACCAGCCGGCACGGTCATGTTTCTGATTCATTTTTCCCATACAAAGGCACTCTCGGGCAAAACTATCCCCGCAATCTCTCCCGACGTTGTTGAAAACCGGCTCTTTTTTGTTGTATTGCCCCAATGAAACGGCCAATTACAGCCGAAGCAATGCTGGCTTGATTCCTGGCAAAATCCGGGGAACGGCCAGGCGCGCGCGCCATGGGCACGTCTGGATGACAGAAATACTGTGGAGTTATTTCAACGACGGGACGAACGCGGCGAGCCGGGCGCGGGCGGGGCACACCCCAGCATGTCAAAGCCCGGGGGACCCGGTGAAAATGTTTTTTGCTTCAATCTAAGCAAAAGATGTTGAGGAGTTCTTCCTGGGTATGGTATCATTTCAATGCGTATGAATTCCAAGTCAAGGAAACCAGTCCTTTTTAACAATACGGTCTTGAGGGACGGCCATCAATCAATGGCGGCCACCCGCATGACCACAGCCCAAATGCTCCCCGCGGCGCCGATTCTCGACGGGATGGGGTTCAGCGGTCTGGAAACCTGGGGCGGGGCCACCATCGATGCTTGTCTTCGCTTCCTGAACGAGAATCCGTTTGACCGGCTGCGAGCGCTCAAAAAGGCCGCGCCCAATACCCCCCAACTGATGCTCTTGCGCGGCCAGAATATCGTTCAGTACACCAGTTTTCCTGACGACGTGGTCGAAGCCTTCGTCCGGTGCATGTGCGAAAACGGGATGGACATCATCCGCATCTTCGACGCACTAAACGATCTGCGCAACCTGCAAACGGCCATCAAAGCCGTCAAGAAACACGGCAGGCACGCGCGCGGGGAAATGTGTTACACCATCAGCCCGGCGCACACCGTGGAGAGTTTCGTCAACATGGGCGTCGAACTGGAGAAGATGGGCTGCGACTCTCTGGCCATCAAAGACATGTCCGGCATTGTTCAGCCGCAGATCGCTTTTCGGATGGTCAAGGAGTTGAAGCGCAGGGTCGGTGTTCCGATAACCCTCCACACACACGACACCGCCGGATTGGGCGCAGCCTCTTACCTGGCCGCGATCGACGCGGGAGTCGATTGCGTGGAAGTCTCAATTTCACCCTTTGCCAACGGCACATCTCAACCGGACACGCGGCGGATGCTGGCATTGCTGGAGGGGCATCGGCGCTGTCCGAAGTTTGACACCGAAAAACTGGCGGAGTTGCGCGCCTACTTTGAAGGAGTCTATAAGGAACTGGCCAAATTCACCAATCCGGCCAACGAGCGGGTGGACAGCGATATTCTCGTTTACCAGGTGCCGGGTGGGATGCTCTCGAATTTTCGCACGCAGTTAACCGAACAGGGAATGTCGGATCGCTTTGACGAAGTGGTGCGTGAGATTCCGCTCGTGCGCCAGGCCTTGGGCTGGATTCCCCTGGTCACGCCCACCTCCCAGATTGTCGGCACGCAGGCCATGATGAACGTCAAGCTGGGCCGTTGGAAAATCATTTGCCAAGCCGCCCAGGATATCGCCCTGGGCAAGTACGGCCGGACGCCAGGGGCGATAGATCCGGGCCTGCTCGCCCAGGTCGAAAAGCTGACCGGCCAGAAAGCGATCACCGAGCGTCCGGCGGATCTGCTGGCGCCGGGCCTGGAAAAATTCCGCAAACAATGCGCGGACAAAGGACTGCCGACCACTGACGAGATTGTGGTGCTGTTCGCGATGTACCCGCATCAGGTCGAGGCGATGTTCAATCCCAAACCAGCGGATGTTCCCGCCGCTTCCGCTCCCCCGCCGGCGCCGGTGAACGGCAAGGGCCAAAAGCTCTTCATTACCGTGCGCGGCCAGCGCCATGAGGTGATGGTGGAAACATTTGACAATTGATGCCTATGACCGACTTCCCGAACGTCAATTACAACGATTGGCGCAAGCTCGTCGAGGGTGATCTCAAAGGGGCGCCCTTTGACCAGCGAATGCTGACCCAGACCCCCGAGGGAATCACCTTGCAACCGCTCTATCAGAGCCAGGACGCCGCCACTCTGCCGCACGTCAATTCGTTTCCCGGTTTTGCGCCGTTCACGCGCGGCAGCCGGGCGGCGAGAGGCGGAGGCCGATCGTGGGAAATCTCACAGGAAATCAACTGTTCCAGCCCGGCCGAGTTCAATCACGAGGCCCGCAATTGCCTGGCCAGCGGGCTGCACGCCTTGAACATGGTGCTCGACGCGGCGACCCGAAACGGAAATGACCCGGATTGGGCCAAGCCGGAGGAAGTCGGTTCCGGCGGGCTTTCCATCGCGACGCTGGGCGATCTGGAGCGCGCCCTCGAAGGAATCGACCTCAAGAAAACCTCCCTTCTGGTTCGATCGGGCGCCTCGGCACTGCCCTTCGCCGCCCTGTTGATGGCGCTGATGCGCCGGCGCAAACAACGGCCGGCCAGCCTGTGCGGCTGCATCGAAATGGACCCCTTGGGCGTTCTTTCGCATGAGGGGAGCCTGCCTCAATCCCTCGAAGGCGCGTATCGGGAAATGGCGGCGCTGACAAGCTGGGCCGCCAGCCGTGCTCCGCGTCTTCAAACCATTTGTGTCCACAGCCGCTCCTGGCACGAAGCCGGCGGCCATGCCGTCCAGGAACTGGCCTTCACACTGGCCACAGCAATCGAGTATCTGCGCGAAATGAACAAGCACGACTTGGACGTCGATTGCGTGGCGCCGCGCATCCGTTTCGCAGTGACGGTGGGGACGAATTTCTTCCTGGAAATCGCCAAATTGCGCGCGCTACGCATGCTCTGGGCACGAGCGGTTGCGGCGCTGGAAGGCAACGAGGAATCGCAAAAGCTCGCCCTGCACGTCCGTACTTCGTTGTGGAACAAGACGGTCCGCGATCCGCACAATAACATGCTGCGTGCGACTGTCGAAGCCTTTGCCGGCGTGCTGGGTGGCTGCGACAGCATGCAGGTGGGGGCATTCGATGAAGTCATCCGGCCGCCGGACGCTTTCAGCCGGCGCATCGCCCGCAACACCCAGCTTATCCTCCAAAAAGAGTGCCATCTAACCCACGTCATGGACCCGGCAGGCGGCTCGTGGTTCGTTGAAACCGTGACGGCCGAACTGGCCGGCCGCGCCTGGGCCTTGTTTCAAGAGGTTGAAAAACTGGGCGGGATGGCCGCCGCGTTGCGCGCGGAGTTTCCGCAAAAAGCCGTCGCTGCCACAGCCGCCGCGAAGATCAAAGCCGTCAACGACCGCCGCAGCATCATCGTCGGCGTCAACCAGTACGTCCAACCGAATGAGACGCCGCTGGAAGTTCCCTCAGTCGATGCGAAGTTGTTTCACAAGCGGCGCGCGCAGCAAATCGCCTCCTACCGCACCTCGTTGGAGGACGCCGCCAACGAACTGGTTCTCAAAAGATTATCCAACATCGTCAATATCCGGGGCGAGGGACTTTTCGCCGAATGTGTTGAGGCGGTGGCCGCCGGCGCCACCCTCGGAGAAATTGTCCGCGCCATGCGCATTCAGGACCACCCGTGCGCGCCGATAACCCCTGTTTGTTTGACTCGCGCCGCCTCCTCCATCGAACGACATTGAATCATGAAAGTCTTTCCCGATTTTGCCAACGTTGCCTTCCAGGCAGGCCCCGTATCCGCGACATCCGACCAATGGCGCGCGCGCTTCGAGAGCGAAACGGGCAAGCCGCCCGCTCAATCGACCCATAAGACACTGGAGCAAATCGACCTGGCACCCCTTTACACGGCGGCGGACTTGGCGGCTTGCGAGTACATGGACACGATGCCCGGGTTGCCGCCCTTCCTGCGCGGACCCTATGGCTCAATGTATGTCATCCGTCCGTGGACCGTGCGGCAATACGCCGGCTTTTCCACCGCCGAGGAGAGCAACGCATTTTACCGCCGCAACATCGCCGCAGGCCAGCAAGGATTGTCCGTGGCCTTCGATTTGCCGACGCACCGCGGTTACGACTCCGATCATCCGCGGGCCTTTGCCGACGTGGGCAAGGCCGGAGTGGCCGTGGACACCGTCGAGGACATGAAGGTCCTTTTCAACGAGATTCCGCTCGACCGGATTTCGGTGTCGATGACCATGAACGGCGCCGTCCTGCCCGTGATGGCGTTTTACATTGTCGCCGCCGAAGAACAAGGGGTCAAGCCGGGGCAACTGACCGGCACCATCCAAAACGACATTCTTAAGGAGTACATGGTGCGCAACACCTACATCTATCCCCCGGCGCCGTCCATGCGCATCATCGCGGACATTTTTGCCTTCACCGCCAGGAACATGCCCAAGTTCAACTCCATCTCCATTTCCGGCTATCACATGCAGGAAGCGGGCGCCACAGCCGATCTCGAATTGGCCTACACTCTGGCCGACGGCGTCGAATACGTCCGCACCGGCCTCAAGGCCGGAATTGATATTGATGCCTTCGCGCCGCGGCTGTCCTTCTTCTTTGCGCAGGGGAAGGACTTCTTCATGGAGGTTGCCAAAATGCGCGCCGCGCGCGTCCTGTGGGCGAAGTTGATCCGGCCATTCAATCCCAAAAACCCCAAGTCGCTGGCTCTGCGCACCCATTCCCAAACCTCCGGTTGGTCGCTGACCGAGCAAGACCCCTTCAACAACGTCGTGCGCACCTGCATCGAAGCCATGGCCGCGGCCTGCGGCCACACCCAGTCGCTTCACACCAACTCCCTCGACGAGGCCATCGCGCTGCCGACTGATTTTTCCGCGCGCATCGCCCGCAACACCCAGCTTTTTCTACAGGAGGAGACTGGCCTGTGCCGGGTGATTGATCCGTGGGCCGGCTCATTTTTTGTCGAGAGCCTCACCCAGGCCTTGATGAATCGCGCGCAAGTCCACCTCCAGGAAATCGAGGCTCTCGGCGGCATGGCCAAAGCCATCGAAACCGGCCTGCCCAAGCTCCGCATCGAGGAAGCCGCGGCCCGCCGTCAAGCACAAATCGATTCCGGCAGGGAAGCCGTCATCGGCGTCAACGTGTTCCGCATCGAAAAGGCGGACGAACTGGAGTTTCGCGAAGTGGACAATGCCACTGTCCGTGACTCGCAGATCAGGCGGCTGCAAGCGATCAAAGCGGGCCGGAACAATGCCGCCGTGGAGGCCGCCCTCAACGCCCTCACCCACGCCGCGGAAACCGCTTCCGGCAATTTGCTGGCCCTTTCTGTTGACGCCGCGCGCGCGCGCGCCACCCTGGGCGAAATCTCCTTTGCGCTTGAAAAAGTTTTCCACCGCCACAAGGCTGCCATTCGTTCTGTGTCTGGAGTTTATCGATCCGAATACGGCGAGTCTTCGCGCCTTGAAGAGGTGCGCCAGCCCGCCGATCAATTTGCCGCCAAGCACGGCCGCCGACCGCGCATCCTCATCGCCAAAATGGGACAGGACGGGCACGACCGCGGCGCCAAAGTCGTCGCCAGCGCCTATGCCGATCTCGGATTCGACGTGGACATCGGCCCGCTCTTCCAGCAACCCGATGAAGTGGCGCGCATGGCGGCGGAAAACGACGTCCATGTCATCGGCGTCAGTTCGCTGGCGGGTGGCCACAAAACCCTCCTTGTCCAATTGGTCGAGGAGCTTAAAAAAATCGGGCGCGGGGACATTATGATTGTCGTTGGCGGTGTCATTCCGCCGCAGGACCATGAATTCCTCAAAAACAATGGCGCGGCGGCGGTGTTCGGCCCCGGCACATTCATCCCGGACGCCGCCCGCGAAACCCTGGCGCAGTTATGCAAGCGGTTGGAAGCATAAGCAAGACCCAGGCGTTGACTGTGGACGATTACGTCGCCGGTGTCCTGGCGGGCGACCGCACCGTCCTGGCGCGGGCGATCACGCTGATCGAGAGCCAGGCGCGCCCGCACCAAGTCCAGGCGCAGGACATTTTGCAGCGCCTTCTGCCGCACACCGGCAAGGCCAAACGCATCGGCATCAGCGGAGCGCCGGGAGTTGGCAAAAGCACTTTCATCGAGGCCCTCGGCTGCCATCTCATTGACAATGAACACAGGGTCGCGGTGCTGACAATCGATCCTTCCAGCGCGATTTCCGGCGGCAGCGTCCTGGCCGATAAAACTCGCATGGACCGCCTGAGCCGCGAATTAAACGCGTTCATCCGCCCTTCCCCGGCGGGCGGCAGCCTCGGCGGCGTCGCCGGCCGCACGCGTGAAACGATGCTCGTCTGTGAAGCCGCCGGCTTTGACACGATCATTGTCGAAAGCCTTGGCGTGGGCCAGGCCGAGATTGCGCTGCGCTCGATGGTGGATTTCTTCCTGCTTCTGCTGCTGCCAGGGGCGGGCGACGAATTGCAGGGAATTAAAAAGGGCATCATGGAAATTGCCGACGCCGTCTTGATCAACAAAGCCGACGGCGATAATCGCTCGGCCGCTCAACAGGCCCGCCTGGAACAGGAATCCGCGCTTCGCTGCCTTTTGCCCGCCACTTCCGGATGGAAGACGGAGGCCGGTCTCTGTTCCGCCCGCACGGGTGAGGGCGTGGCTGAGGCCTGGAAACGCATCGAGGCCTTTTACCGGGAACTCGAGCCCAAAGGCATCATTGCGGCGCGCCGCCGCCAGCAGATGCTGGATTGGCTGGCGGACTTGCTGCGCGAGGAGCTGCAGCGCGATTTTTATCAGGATCCGCGCGTCCAGTCGCGCTTGCCCGGCGTGCGCAAGGCGGTATTGCAAGGAGAAATGACAGCGGTGCAAGCCGCCGCGACGCTCCTGGCCGCGCGCAACGGACAGTCCAAAATCTCAGAATTATGATTATCAAAATTGATCACCTCGGAATCGCTGTCCGGTCTCTCGAACAGGCCATTCCTTATTACGAAAAGGCCCTCGGCCTCAAATGCGATCATCGGGAGGAAGTCCCTTCCCAGAAGGTCCGCACGGCCTTTTTCACCGTCGGCCAAGTGCATCTGGAACTTCTCGAACCCACAGACGCGGACAGCCCCATCGCCAAGTTCCTCGAGAAGAATCCCGCCGGTGGCATCCACCACCTGGCCTTTGGCACCGACAACATCGAGGGGCAGCTTGCCCAGGCCGCGGGCGCCGGAGTCAAATTGATTCACGAAAAGCCCTTCGAGGGCGCCGCCGGCAAATGGGTGGCCTTCCTTCATCCCAAATCGACCTTCGGTGTCCTGACCGAATTGTGCATGAACCACTGATCCTATGCCGATTCCCAAATCATTCCTGGACGACCTCGAAAAACGCCGTCTCGCCGCGCGCTCCGGCGGCGGCGCGGACAAACTGGAAGCCCGCCGCAAAAAAGGCCTGATGACCGCTCGGGATCGCCTGGACAAACTGTTTCAGGCCGGCACCTTCCAGGAGTGGGGCCTTCACGCCAGCCACGATTGCCACCGCTTCGGCATGGAGGATAAACCCCTGCCGGGCGACGGCGTCATTTGCGGAACGGGGATGGTCGATGGACGCGTGATCGCCGCTTTCAGCCAGGATTTTACCGTCGGCGGTGGCGCGCTGGGTCGCGTCCACTCGAAAAAGATCTGCGACGTGATGGATTACGCTCTCAAAACCGGCTGCCCCGTCATAGGCTTCAACGATTCGGGCGGCGCGCGCATTCAGGAGGGGGACGATTCGCTCTCGGGCTACGGCCAGGTCTTCTTCCGCAATGTCCTTTTGTCCGGCGTGGTGCCGCAGATCGCGATTGTGGCCGGCCCCTGCGCGGGCGGCGCGGCCTACTCCCCCGCTTTGACTGATTTCATCATCATGGTCAAAGGCGCCAACATGTTCATCTGCGGCCCCGAAGTCATCCAGGCTGTAACCGGCCAGAAATGCACGATGGATGAGATCGGCAGCCCGATGGCTCACGCCAGCGTCAGCGGCAATATTCACTTCGTCGCTGATAACGACGCCCACGCCATCAAGATCGCGCGGCAAATCCTTTCCTATATCCCCTCAAACAACCTGCACGACCCGCCGCACTCGCCCAAGCCGGAACTGGATCTGAGCCAGCACCCGGAAATGAACCAACTCATTCCGGACGACCCCAAAACTCCACTTGACATCCACCGCCTCATCGCCTGCCTGGCCGACCCGGACAGTTTCCTGGAAGTGCAGGCGGAATGGGCGCGCAACATCGTCGTCGGCTTCGCGCGCATTCAAGGCATCGTCGTCGGTCTCATCGCCAATAATTCCGCCGTCAAAGCCGGCACGCTGGACATCGACTCCTCGGACAAGAGCGCGCGGTTCATTCGGTTCTGCAACGTTTTCAACATCCCGCTGGTAACGTTGGTGGACGTTCCCGGTTTCATGCCGGGCGTCCAGCAGGAACGCGGAGGCATTATCCGGCATGGCGCGAAAATGTTGTTTGCCTACGCGGCCGCGACGGTGCCCAAAATCACCGTGATCTTGCGGAAAGCTTACGGCGGCGCCTACCTGGCCATGTGCAGCGCCGACATGGGAGCGGACATGGTCTATGCCTGGCCGTGCGCCGAAATCGCCGTGATGGGGGCCGAGGGCGCGGTAAAAATACTCTACAAGCGGGAAATCGCCGCCGCCAAGGACCCCAAAGCCCGCGAAAAAGAGCTGGTCTCCGAATACCGCCGCGAATTCTGCTCCCCCTACGAAGCCGCCAAGAAAGCGATGATAACCGATGTGATCGCGCCGTCCGAAACCCGGGCCGTGCTCTCATTGGCCTTGCGCACCACTCTGAGCAAACGCGAAACCCGCCCGCCCAAGAAACACGGAACCATTCCAATGTAACACCATGAATAACCAGGACCAGCCAGCAATCGACGCCGAATTAGTCGCGGTGATCGCGGCGGCCATCGCCGTGGTGATCGACAAGCCGCATCGGGTCATTTCCGTGCAGCGGGTCACGATTCCCGCGCCCCACCTCAACGTCTGGGCCTATGAAGGCCGCGTCGAACTGTCCATGTCCCACCGCATTCGCTAACTTTCACCCCTTATGATCCGGAAAATTCGCGTCACCGTTGATGGCAAACCTTTCGACGTTACAGTCGAGATTCCCGATGATGTCCAACCGGCCGCTCCGCCACCCCCGGCCCCTCCGTCAACGGCATCCGCTCCGGCAATCCCGGCCGAGGCTCCGCCCGCTCCCAGCGCGCCACAGGGCGCGGGCGACGTCTCCAGTCCCCTCGCCGGGCATATTATCGCCGTCGCCGTTGCGGTTGGCCAGAGCGTCAAGAAAAGCGACCCCCTGCTCACCATAGAAGCCATGAAAATGAACACCTTCGTTTTGGCGCCCATTGATGGAAAAGTGGCCGCCATCGACGTGAAAGTCGGAGACGTTGTAAGCGAAGGCCAGCTTTTGATTCGCATTGAATAGCGCGAGAACTCCCATGACGCGGTCCATTCCAAAACTCACCGCCGCCGAAGCCGCGGAACAAATCCAGGATAAACAAACCGTGGCCTTCAGCGGTTTCACCCCCGCCGGCGCGCCCAAAGAAGTGCCCAAAGCCATCGCGGCCCGCGCCGCCGAACTGCACCTCGCGGGCAAGCCCTTCCGCATCGGCGTGATGACAGGCGCTTCGACGGGAAAATCCCTCGACGGCGCGCTGGCCAAAGCCGACGCCATCCTCTTCCGCACGCCTTACCAAAACGACCCCGACCTTCGCAAAAGCATCAATGAAGGCCGCACCAGCTTTTACGACATGCACCTGTCGATGCTCCCGCAAGCCGTGCGCTACGGGTTCCTCGGCCCGGTGCATTGGGCCGTCATCGAGGCCTGCGACCTCACCGAGTCGGGCGAAATCGTGTTGACGTCATCGGTCGGCGCGGCTCCCACCTTTTGCCGCGTCGCGGACCGAATCATCATCGAGCTTAACCGCTTCCATCCCGCGGCGCTTCGCGGGTTCCATGACATTTACGAACCGGAAGACCCACCCACTCGCAAACCGCTGCCCGTTTTGCGCGCGACCGACCGCGCCGGCGCGCCCGTGATCAAAGTCGATCCCGCCAAAATTGCCGGCATTGTGGAAACCAACCTGGCCGACGAAACGGGCGTCTTCCCGCCGATTTCTGAAACGGTCGCGCGGATCGGCGACAACGTGGCGCAATTCCTTGCCGCCCAGTTGCAAAAGGGGCTTATCCCAAAAGACTTCCTGCCCGTTCAATCCGGCGTCGGAGATACCGCCAACGCCGTGCTTCAATCCATGGGCCAATGCGCCAAGCTGCCCCAATTCGAGATGTACACAGAGGTCATTCAGGACGCCGTTGTGGCGCTGATGAAACAGGGCAAGGTTCGCTTCGCCAGCGGTTGCTCGCTGACGGTCAGCAATCCGGTCTTGCGCGGCATTTACGAGAACATCGAGTTCTTCCGGCCAAAATTTCTCCTGCGTCCCCAGGAAATCTCCAATAGCCCGGAAGTCGTCCGCCGCCTGGGCGTCATTTCGATCAACACGGCCATCGAGGTGGACATTGGGGGCAACGCCAATAGCACGCACGTGCTGGGCTGCAACATCATGAGTGGGATTGGCGGATCGGGCGACTTTGCTCGAAACGCCTTTCTCTCCATCTTCACCTGCCCATCGACGGCCAAGGGTGGAAAGATCAGCACCATTGTCCCCTTTGTATGCCATCTCGACAGCAGCGAGCATTCCGTGCAAGTCATCATCACCGAGCAGGGCGTGGCGGACCTTCGGGGCAAAAGTCCGCGCCAGCGCGCTCAAACCATTATTGACAACTGCGCCCACCCGGACTATCGCGGCATTTTGCGCGATTACGCCGCATTGGCTGGGCCCGCCCACCACTCGCCTCAAACGCTCAAGGCCGCATTCGGACTCCATCTTGCCTATGCAAAGGATGGCGACATGCGCACCATCGACTGGGCCGCTTTCGCCTGATGTCCGGGCATTGGCGCCTTGGCGGCCACGCTTTGGGGAGTGACATAGGGTATGCGCCTGACGCAGCGCCTCTGAATGCAGGAGTTCAAAATGGTGAAAGGATAAAACTAAAGGCCTCTCACACAACGAAAGCCAACGCCGACAAAGGTGTCGTTCGGGTAGTCTTGACAGCGATAGGCACAGCGCGCGTTGTCGGCGCGGTTTATCCAATTGCCGCCACGGAGCACACGATAGGTCAACGGTCCGGCAGGGCCGGTCGGGTTGTTTGCAGTGGGCTGCCCGTAGGGCGTCGCATACCAATCCCAACACCACTCCCACACATTGCCCGCCATGTCGTAAAGTCCATAACCGTTCGGCGCAAAGAAGCCCACCGGACTCGAGTTGTCGCCGGAGAAGGTGACCTGATCCGTCCAGGGAATTCCGCCGTCGAAGTTGGTGTTGAAGCCGGCATACGGCCCCAAATCATAACCAAGTCCGCCTGCGAAGTAGTTGGCCAGATTTTCACTTATGAATTTGCCCCACGGAAACCGCTGTCCGATTAGCCCGCCCCGCGCTGCCTTCTCCCACTCCGCTTCCGTCGGCAAGCGATACCCGTTGTTGGTCAAATTCAGATAAACGGTGGCGCCACTGTCGCCATTGGTGAAGACCTGCGTAAATCCCGCATCCGTGTAGTAGGCTGGGGTCAATCCCGCCTGCTGCGACCGGGCATTGCTCCACTTCACACAATCAAACCAGTCCACCGTTTCCACCGGATAATTGGCCGCCCTGGCAAAAGCTGGAAACGGGTAATTAAAGGTGTAGCCATGGTTGCCGGCGTAAGTATAAACCGACTGCCATTGATTGGAACTCACCAGGTTCGCGTCCATAAAAAACGCCGAGACCGTCACGTTCGTGGGGACGGCATCGGTCTCGCCATCCAGAGTGTCCCCCATCGTGAAGACACCCGCCGGAACGAAAACCATGCCGGATGGCGGGTTGAAATCGATGATCTGGTTCGTGTTGACGCTGTTGGTGACGGGAATCTGGACGTAGTCCACCCAATTGGTTCCAGCCGGCAGGGCTGAGACTCTTTGGATGATGTAGTTCGTGTCCGGTTGCGTGTTGCTCCAGACCAGCGTTCCATCTGGTCGGAACGCAATGTTCGTCGTTGCGGCCGGGCCGGAAATCCGGAAGAACCAATTCCCTTGAGCATCGGCTTGATGAACGACGGCCAACCAGGTTAGCAGGATGCAGAAATAGCGGGATTTGGTTCTCATAGAGGTTATCGGTTCGGTTTGTCGTTGTTCGCAAAAGTTAACGCGGCCATCTGGCCAGCCAGGATCAATCTGAATCCAGATGACCATGGCGGGTATCAGGAGTCGGTTTTGAAGGCGTGTCCTTTATCGTTCGGTTCAATCATGGGTTAATACTCCTAATGCCACCACCGAAATCGAGCATAGTCCATCCTTGGGCCGACAAAGCAAGATGAAAGAAACCGGCATGGGGCAGAAGTGGCGGATTTCATTTATGCTACCTGCCGGTGCGAATCCGGTTGATCACCCCAATTTCGACGGGCCGTTTGTGGGTTGGCATACCCATACCCCCCGGAAAAGCCGTCACACCGTCACAAGTGTTGATGATCAAGGACTTAACCCGTCACATTTGCCGTCACAAACCGTTACCGATGCCGTCACAAGCCGTTATGATCCTGCCGGGTGCCAACCGGGCAGCGAAGAGCTTACTGAGGAGTCCGCAAGATAGGCGACAGGAGGCAACCCCTCACCCCAACCCTCCCCGCTCCTTCGTCGCGGGGCGAGGGAGAAGATCTGGCTGGCGGTGCGCGCCGTGTAGTCCATCCAATGGACTGCTCTGTAACAGAAGGAAACGAAACAAAGGGGGCAATGATCTATGACTCCAGATGCACGTCAGCAGGAAATCCCGGTTTCTTGAGCCTGGAGAAGAATTTTGTCGTGCGCCCGAAAGAACAGGTAACATTTCGGCGGGTGGGACAGTATTTGTCCATCTGCGTGAGGCAGAATCAGAGGATATGAATACTCAAAATCAGATGATTGATCAGGGTGACAAAACCAACAATGAAGCCTCCGCCGCCAGGCCGTGCGTCAGCGGCGTTGGTCCGTGGCCGGAGCCAGTGGAGGGGCATGCGCTGCTGGATGATCTGGCCCAGACGTTGAGCCGGTTTGTGGTGTTGCCAAAATGGGCGCCGGAGACATTGGCGCTGTGGGTCTTGCATACGTACGCGTTTGAATTGCGCGACGTGACAGCATACGTGGGAATTGAATCGCCGGAAAAGCGTTGCGGCAAGACGACGCTGCTGGGCGTGTTGAATGAACTTGTCAACCGCCCCATTGCGGCGGCGAACATCAGCTCGCCGGCGTTTTTTCGAGTGATTGAGGAGTCGCGGCCGACGTTGTTAATTGATGAAGCGGACACGTTTTTGGCGGGAAATGAGGAGCTTCGCGGCATTTTGAACGCCGGGTATTCCCGCAACACGGCGTACGTCGTGCGGGTCGGATTCCAGGATGGCGTCAGTTCAAGCGGGGGTCACCGACTGCCGCTGAGTGTAAATGAAACGGGGGACGGGAAATCGGCCGGCATGGCGAGCCGGCTGGTGCGCTACTCGTGCTGGTGTCCGAAGGTGATGGCGGCGATCGGGCGGCTGCCCGAGACGCTGGCGGATCGGTGCATTGTCGTGCGGATGCAGCGCAAAACGGCGCGCGAGGGATGCGAGCGGTTGCGGGAGCTGAATCGGTCGAAGGCGGGAGAGTTGCGACAACAGTGCGCGCGATTTGTGGCCGATCACGCGGAGGAGATCGCGCGCTTGAGGCCGGAGATTCCGGCGTCATTGAATGACCGGGCGGCGGACATCTGGGAGCCGTTGCTGGTGCTGGCGGATCTGGCGCAAGGAGGGTGGCCGCAAGGGGGGCGCGAAGCGGCGGAAGGGCTGACCCGGGAGGCCCGCGAGGACAGTCCAATCGGCTCGTTGTTCATGGACATGCTGATGGAATTTGTGCAGACGGAAAGCGGGCGGCTGTTCAGCCGAAACGTGGTGGCGGCGTTGAATGGGCGTGAATCGCGGCCGTGGATGCAGATGAGAAAGGGCAAAGAGATTGACGAGATATGGCTGGCCCGGCAGGTGGCGCCTTATGGCATACGTCCGCGCACAATCCGGATTGAAAGCGCGACGGCCAAAGGTTACGCGCAGGAGGATTTTCTGGAGGTTTTCCGGCGTTACATCCCGCAGTCGGAGGTGGACGAAGCGCTTGCGGGAGATCGGAAGAAAGAGGGGGAAGCGAAGATTGACGCGGCAGGCTCTGAAACGACGACGCCCGCGGCGATTGCGGACTTGGTTCGGTCCTAGCGGACTGCAAGCGAACGGTTCAAGGACGCCAGGAACAACGCGGGCGGAGGCGAGGGCTTCCGCCACCCTTTCCGAGGCCGTTGACAAGGCGGTGACAAAATGGCACCATAGAGGCATGGAACATGTCGCAGAAGAGGCTCGTGAACGCCTCACGGCCCGCGTGTCGAAACGCGTGCGGGTGACGCTCGAACAGGCGGCGGAGTTAACCGGCTCGACCGTCAACCAATTTATGGTGCAATCGGCATACCATGAGGCGCAACGACTTGTGGAACGCGAGTCCGTCATCCGGCTCTCGCAAGAGGGTGCCCGGAAAGTGCTGGCGCTGATCGACCATCCGCCAAAACCGAACAAGCGGCTAAGGGACACCGCCAAGGCCTTTAAAAACTTAGTCCGTGCTTAAACTCGAACCGCTGGCGAGATCGCATGATCGGGACGGCTTCGACTGCGGCAGCGAGGCGCTTAATCTCTTTTTCAAGCAGACTGCCCGGCAACATGTTTAACGAAAAGTTTGGGTTCATAACGATTCCCCCAAACGACTTTGAATTATTCCTGCCAGTGAAGACCATCGAGGACGCGGTGAGGGAGTCCGCTTGAGAATTGCCGCTCGAACGCGCCTGGGGATACTTTCGCGACGCGAACACCTGTGTCCTGATTCAGAATCGGGATTCAACTCCTTCAGAGTATGGACTTCTCTGCATCAATACCCAGGGTAGCTCGTTCCTCGGATCCGCAGGGCTGAATGCCTGCAATCCTTTCAGGATTGCCCGGGGCTGGCATACCGCTGTGGAAACCGCTGCCCGGTCAATCCAGTTTGGACAGTTTCACGCACCTCGGCCCTCACAAAATGTCCAAACTCCAG
>JBEKSF010000070.1:0-29996 GCA_049517295.1 Verrucomicrobiota bacterium | reverse complement strand
TCCAGCAAGGCGGCCCAATCTCCCGGCCCCGCCCCGCCGTCGGCAACGGAGGTGTAATTGGCTGGAAGATCATGCGAGGTCGAAGTGGCTTGAGAGCCGAGTGTTGTTTGAGTCCCCGATTCCCGCCTCATGGACGGACACGGACGGACACGGACGGACATGGACAAAGCTTAGGCTGACTCCTTTGAATATTCGACATGCCGCCAGAGTAAAAAGTCTCCGTGCGGGAGTTCAGTCCCAACTCAATCCCTGTTGCAACGCAAAGGGTTAGCGACGGTAACGAATGCCCCTGTTTTGCGTGCTTGACGGCCCGCCGGAAAGTCGGGATGATTCCCTTCAGGCGGGTCTGCCCCGCCGATTATGAAACAGATCCGACTTTTTTCCGCGGCTTTGGGGGTTTGCCTTATTATCGCGCCGGCCAGCGTGCGCGCCCAGTACGCCCAACAGACCCTCACTTTCTCCCTGCTAGGCGAATACATGTATCCGACCAACATCCTGGTCATTTCGAACAGAACATCCGTCGGCACCACCAACACCGAGTTCTATGGTGATCAGGTTGTGAACACTGTGTTGATCACTACCGCCAACGTCATCAGGGCTCTCGCGGTGGATGAAGAGGGCACTAATTGGGTCAAATGGATCGATGCCCGCCTTGTGCTCCGCACCGGCTTGCTCGACAGCAGCCAGGCCATTTACCTGACCATGGGCAGCGGCAGGACGTTCACCAATCTCAACGTCTCCAAGTACTTCAACGGCAGCTTCAGCAATAATTTTACGCTCGACGCGCCTTATTTCTACGGTGGGCTGACCAACGGCTTTTTGGTGAACATGGATGCCACAAACTACAGCGGATGGTCCAATCCGCTCTATGCCACAACCTCGACAAACCACACAACAGCGACAAACCACAGCACCGTCACCGTCACCAATTTCGGAAACAGCTATAACCACGCCGCCGCCGTGCTCCAATACCTTTCGTTCAGCACCACCAATCTGGCCTTCAACCTGATTGGCGCCAGCCTGGCCTTTGCGGGCAACGGGAACTGCTGGACGGCGACCTTGGTCGAAAGAGTTTCCGGCACCAATCGAATTTACCAAATTGAAGTGCCGGTCCAGACGACCACGGCCGTTGGGGCCTTTTTCTTCAACACCACCTCCAATTTGTATGGCGTCGTCGGCACCAACATTCCCGCCTATTTCTCCGGCCCGGTTCGCGGCACCTTTGCCCTCTCAGCCCCCTCGGTTTCCACCAATGCCCTGCCGCCCTGAGAGCCTGGTATCATCGCTACCCTGGCTGAACGGATACTGAGGAGTCCGCAAGATAGGCGACAGGAGGCAACCCCTCACCCCAGCCCTCTCCCCGCTCCTTCGTCGCGGGGCGAGGGAGAAGATCGGGCTGCCGGTGCGCGCCGTGTAGTCCATCCAATGGACTGCTCTGTAACCAGCCCGTCTTCTGGCAAAAGTGTGTGGAAGCACCGTATCCGGCTGACAAAGCACGTATGATAGATCATAATTTTTCACGGTTGAGACTCGTTGCTTGCTGATTGCACAGTATTAGCTTATCCATGACCTGAATGGCTACCAGTCAGTGAATTTGGCCAAAGGCGCGATCATTCCTTGATTTTCTTTCCGATGGAATCCGGAACAGCGCTGTAAAAGGACCGGTGGATGACAGCCCGCACTTCTCCTTTGTCATTCTTGATAAAGATCAATTGCGAATCGTCAAGCTTGACGCAGAAATTCGTTTCGGATGTGGGATAAACTTCAAGCGGGCCTGGCGTTTTGTTCCCGCTTCGAGGTTGCGCGAGCAACTGCCCGCCTTCCCGCCAGATCGTCAGCGTTCCGGCTGGGGATAGAGTGCTCGACGGAAATTCGTAATGTCCCACACAGGCATCCAGCAGTCTTGTATCCAGCTTGAGCGCGTGATACGCATTGGTTATTTCGGGGCCTTTTGGCCACTGTTTGGAGATCATCTCAGAAGGAAACGCATCGCTGTTGCCATCGCTTGAGCTGGCCAACGCCACAGCCAAGGTGGGTTTGGATTCCACGCCAACCGTATTTACGGTGCGCACAGCGTAGGTGTTTTTTCTCCACCAACTTGCAGTCTGATCCGTATAGCGCATGTCCAGGAGCGGTGGGGTTGGCTCGTCGCCATAGCCGATTTTTTGGAAAGTGGGACGGCCAACAAAATAACCCGGGTGCCGATCCGGAACGCGGGCCAGTTCCTTCCCATTGCGTTCAATGACAAATTCCGCAATGCCGCTTTCCAAATCGGCATCGGCCTCCCAGGTCAATTCTCTGGCGGGGCCGATGCGCACATGACGTGGCGGCGGGGGCGGAGTCGGATCGCTCACGTTGCCGTCCTTGGCATACTCGCTCCAGGCTTCGGCAATCCGCTTATTGGGCAGCCAAACGGCAGTCTTTGCGTCTCCATTGAATTCGGCGGCTGGTTGCGCTCGGTTGCCCAGCAAGGGCGCGAGCCACGCATCGTTGGTCGGCATCGGATTCAACTCCGCGCTTCCCGCATAGTTCGGCAGTCGTGCTGTGAGACAAACATCAAACCAAGGGATGGCCAGGTAGCGTGAGTTGCCGCAATCATGCTCGCTATTTGGATCCACCGCCACAGCGATAAGGCCGCCCTGGCCACGAAATTTATCGAAGAATGCGCGCACATTTGGCCACATAAAGGCAACCCAGTTGGTGGTCACGGTAACGCCTTCTTTCGTGCCGAGGTTGCACATGACCGGGACGGCCAAAGCTGCTTGCGGAATTGGCTCCGCCAAATAAGGCTCCGCTGAATAAATGGGAACACTGGAACGGAGCCAAACGGCGGCAATACGCTTGGGAAAATGTAAAAGCATGTTTCCAGCCCAAATGGCGCCGCCCGAATGTCCCCACAGCGCCCATGGAACCGTTGCCAATTCAGGATGATGGGACTGCTTCGCCAGCTCCGCGAGCGCCTGGATGAATTCTTCACCGGAGCCTTGTTGCGGATAGCACCACCACCGACAATGGCACTTGCTGTCCGACTGCTCATAGGACGGCACCAGCAGAGCACACTCCTGCTTGCGCGCCAATGCCTGCCAATGCAAGTCCCCGGCTGCCGCGCGTTCATCCCTGTCGTCGCCTGGGCCGCAACCATGCTGATGCACTATGACGCCTCGCAAGGTCTTTACGCCTGGGGGAAGCCAGAGCGTGTAGTTCGCGCTGATCTTCAACTCGCCTTCATTGGTGGAGCCTTGATAGTGAACCATGTAATAGGGTGGGCAGATGAGATTTGCGAACTCCTCTGCCCCCGCACAAAGAGAAAACGCCAATGATAGCATCGTGAAGCAACTGACCCGGAGCGCAGGGATTATTTTTTTCATGTCTGGTCGTGCTAATACGATGCTTATAAGCGCGAAATCCTTTGAACTATTTTTTACCGCGCACAGGCGCGATCACATTATGGTTATTTGAAGGATTTCGTGGCTATCGCAAGGAAAATCGGCTGAACGAAAGTGGAGTCGAGCTGTCTGAGCGACCATTTTTGCCTGTGCTTTGGCCCATGCCGCCGGCGTGAACTCCTTGATCTGGGTGATTTTGGCCGCTGGCAAGCGCGTGAACAAATCTTTCAGATAATCAAACAGGTTGACGCCATGTCGCCGACAACTTCCCAGCAGCGTGTAAATTACGGCGCTGCGCTCGCCAGCTTCAGGATGATCCACGAACAACCAGTTCTTTTTTCCGAGTGCTGACGGCCGAATCGCGTTCTCGATTAAATTATTGTCGATCTCCAAAGTCCCGTCCGCGATGAATTGATTCAAAGCTGTCCATCGTTTCAGAAGCACCTCCTTCCTGGCCTGTCGGAGAAAACAAAATGCGCGGCGAGCGCTCAAGGAGATTGGCGCTTCCGCATTGCGGAAACCTGCTCATCGAGCAATCCACGCCCCGGCACGATGATCTCAACGCCGGTATTTGGATAAGAGCTGTTCGTCGCGCAATGTTTTTTATGGCACAACCGCCGCCCGAATTCAAGCACAAGTTATTCACAAGCGTGTTAACGGGTGTGAGACAAGATTCTTCAGGTGACGAAAAAGGGTCCCCTCTCTCCGGCTCTCTCCCCGCACGCGGGGAGAGAGGGCAAACGTGGCCCCAAAGGAGTATATTGGGTCGCATATACTTCTGTCTTGCAAAAACCGGTCGGCGAAGAATTTTGTCTCACACCGCGCGTTAACTCCTTTCAGCAGATGACATGCGGCTTCCGGCCCGCCAACCGCCTCAGCGTTTGCAAACCACCAGGCAAATCATCACCGCCGCCACACAGCCCCAGCCGAACCAATCGCCGTGCCGCCGGTACAAGGTCGGCGCCTGGCCGGCGGCCCGCAGCGGCACCGGCGCGATTTTGAAACCGGCTTGGTAGATGTCCGTCGAGCCGTCAAAATAGACGTCGTGCAACCGCCCGCGCGCGTCGATCCAGCACGTCAGCCCGTTGTTGGCGCAGCGCGCCAGCGGCAGGCCCTGTTCGACCGCGCGGAACAGCGCGCTGATGGCGTGCTGCCACGGCGCCGCACTGTTGCCCAGCCAGCCGTCGTTGGTCAAGTCAAGCAGAAAATCCGTCTCCGCTTCCGCCGCCTGCCGCGCTTCGCGTGGAAAACTGTCCTCGTAACAGATCAGCGGCGAAAGCGTGGCGCCGCGATCTCCCAGATGGAACTGGACCGCCCGGTCGCCCGCGCAAAGGCCGGCCCCGGATTTCCGCAACCTGGCCAGATAGGGAAAGTGGCGGGCCAGCGGCAGATACTCGGCAAACGGGACAAGGCGCCGTTTGTAATAACGATTGACCAGGTCGCCGCCGGGATTGATAAGAAACGCGCTGTTGAAACCCTGGAGTTCCATCCGCCCGTCGGCTCCCCGTTGCCGGCGCGTGTCCGCGGCGCCCATCACCAGCCACGCCCTGTGTGATTGCAGCAGCCCGGCTACCGCGCGTTGCGTGTAACCGTTGCGCGTGAACAAGTCCGGCAGCGCCGCTTCCGGCCACACCAACAGGTCCGGTTCGACGGCCAGGGCCGCGCGCGAAAGTTCCAGCAGTTTGAGGAACCGATTGGTCTTTTCCGCCGGGTCCCAGATAGCCCGCTGCGGAATGGCCGGCTGGACCAGTGCCACTTTCAGAACCGAGCTTCCGGCCTGCCTCTCCGAGAGCTTGCCCGCCCCGAAGATCACCGCGCCGGCCAGCGCCGCCAGTGGCGGCGCCAGTTGCCAGGCCGCCTGCCGCCCGCCCGACACGTAGATACCCAAAACGGAAACCGATACCCATGCCACCAGAAACGAAACCCCATAAACGCCCGTAACCGACGCAATTTGAATCAGCGCCAAAAACCGGAATTGCGAAACCCCCAGAGAATCCCACGGAAAGCCCAATACGCGAGTCATCCCCATTTCCATTGCCACCCACGCCGCCGCGCAAAACGCCGGCCACAGCGCACCCCGCCACCCGGCGCACGTCGGAAACAGATGCCAGCAGACCCGGCACCATGCCCCGACGCAGAGCGCCAGCACAATCGACATCCCCGCGTAATCCACCACCGCGTAAAACGGAAACGGGATGAACAAAAGCCAATAGAGCAACACGAGATAATTTCCCAGTCCCGCCGCGACACCCGCCATGAAAATGGATTTCCCTGATTCGCTTCGCGCTGCCCATAGCATCAGACCTGGCGCCGCCCAGGCCAGCCATGGAAGATTGATCTTCGGAAACGACGCCGCGAGCACAATGCCGCTTAAAAAGGCAAGGGCAAGGCGTTGCGGGCTGGAATGTCCGGCCATACCGGCAGGGACATTGGGCAAGAGCGGCCCAAAGAACAAGGCTGCAATTCAGCGCCGCGCGTGCGGGCGCATTTCACCTTTCTGGGTTGTCTTTCCTAATGTTGACCTTAATCTTGCTCCTAATTCGCGCGCTGGAGGGGGGACGAGATTAAGAGTAAGATTACGATCAAGAAAGGAACCCAAAAAGAATTGAAACGCGCGCGGTCGCCCCAACAACTTGCGGGGTTGACTCCGCCACGCTGAGAGGACAATCTGGCGGCAGTGAGTTTGCGCAAAAAACAAACCGCCGGCGGTCAAACCTGGGTGGCATTGCGTTTGCGGCTCGTGGTCCTGGCGCTGCTTGGGTCAACGTCGTGCCTGGCGCCCCAACACGCCGCGGCGGCGGACGAACCAGCCGCCGGCAAGCCGCCACTGTGGAGAGACCCGGCCCAACCGCTGGACGTGCGCGTGCGCGACCTGGTGGGACGCATGACGCTGGACGAGAAAGCGCGGCAGATTTGCAATGAGGCCCCCGCCATCCCGCGCCTGGGTCTGCCCGCATACAATTACTGGAACGAATGTCTGCACGGCGTCGGGCGCAATGGAGCGGCAACGGTTTTCCCGCAAGCCATCGGGATGGCCGCCAGCTTTGACGCGCCGTTATTGCACACGGTGGCCGATGCGATCGCCACCGAGGCCCGCGCCAAAAACCGCGAATACACCGAAGCGCATGATGGCGACAGTACGATCTACACCGGGCTGTCGTTTTGGTCGCCCAACATCAATATCTTCCGCGACCCGCGCTGGGGACGGGGCCAGGAAACCTACGGCGAAGACCCGTTTCTGACGGCGCGGATGGCGGTGGCGTTCATCCACGGCTTGCAAGGCGATGATCCGAAATATGTCAAAGCCATGGCCTGCGCCAAACATTTCGCCGTTCACAGCGGGCCGGAAGCCGACCGGCATAGTTTTGACTCGGAGCCGCCGGAGCGGGATTTGTATGAAACCTACCTGCCGCAATTCGAGGCTGCCGTGCGCGAGGGGGGCGTCGGGGCGGTCATGGGCGCTTACAACCGGCTCTACGGCACGCCTTGTTGCGCCAGTCCTCTGCTCCTTTCCAACCTCCTGCGGGGGCAATGGGGATTCAAGGGGCACGTCGTGTCGGATTGCGGCGCGGTTTATGACTTCTTCGAGGGACACGGCTTTTCACCCACGGTCGAAGCCGCCTCGGCCACCGCGGTCAGGGCGGGCTGCGATCTGAGTTGCGGCATGGAGTATCGGAGCCTGGCCGACGCGGTCGGGGACAAGCTGTTGACGGAAGGGGAATTGGACCGGGCGGTGGGACGGCTGCTGGAGGCGCGCTTCCGGCTGGGGATGTTCGATCCGCCCTCTCTGGTGCCCTACGCCAAAATCCCCGCGACGGACTATGACACGCCGGAACACGACGCGCTGGCGTTGCGCATGGCGCGCGAGTCCATCGTGCTGTTGAAGAACGACGGGTTGCTGCCGCTGGACCGCTCGAAGATTCAGAAGATTGCCATCTTCGGCGTCAACGGCAATTACGCGCAAATGTTGGTGGGCAATTACAACGGCACGCCCTCGCATCCGGTGACCATCGCCCAGGGCATCCTGGATTATCTGGGCACCAACAAGCAGGTATCTTATGAAGCGGCCTGCCCCCTGGCGCTGGAGTTGTACGACACCAACGAGGTCGCTTATGCCCAAGCCCGCGCCAAGGCCGTGGCGCTGGCGAAAACCGTGGACACGATTGTCTATGTCGGCGGGATATGCGCGGACTTGGAACGGGAGTTTATGAACGTGCCGTTTCAGGGGTTTTTCCACGGGGACCGCACGCGCATCGAACTGCCGCTCGTGCAGACCGAATTCCTGAAGGAACTGAAGGCGACAGGCAAGCCGCTGGTTTTTGTCAACTGCAGCGGCAGCGCGATTGCCATGCCGTGGGAGGCGGAGAATCTTTCCGCCATTGTCCAGGTGTGGTATCCCGGCCAGGAAGGAGGACGGGCGGTCGCGGAGGTCTTGTTCGGAGAGGTCAACCCCGCCGGGCGGCTGCCGGTCACGTTTTACCGCGCGACGGAGGACTTGCCGGCATTTACCGATTACGCGATGGCCCATCGCACCTATCGCTACTTCACCGGCAAACCGCTCTTCGCCTTTGGCCACGGCCTGAGCTACACGCACTTCAAATATGACTCGGCGCGGATCGAGGGCGCGCCCGTGGGGACCAATGATGCCTTCCGCGTCGATGTCGATGTGACGAACACCGGCGCGCGGGATGGCGAGGAAGTCGTGCAGGTCTATTATCGTCACGTCAAATCGGCGGTGCCGCAGCCGCGGGAGGCCCTGTGCGGGTTTGAGCGGGTGTCTGTCCAGCACGGGCAGTCGGCGCACGTGCAAATCCGGGTGCCGGTCAAGGAGCTTCGTTATTGGGACACGGCCACAAAGCGATACGTTGTTGAGCCGGGAGACTACGAGGTTTTGGTCGGCGCGGCCTCGGACGACATTCGGGCGACGCTGCCCTTGCGCGTGGGCGGGTCGTGAGGGACCAACAAGTTACGGAAAGATCAGGCGCATTCCGAAAGAATTGCTGGTGCGGATGAACGCGTTGGTCAGCCAATTCTGCGTGAGATTTTGGGATGTGACCTGCTGCGCGCTGCCATCGCCAAGAAGGATGTTGCCGGCGCCGGCAAGATTGCCGCGCGAGTGCATCTTCAATGACCAACAAACCGGGCCGTTGATGATGACGTCGTTGCCCTGGCCGTTGGTGGGCGAGTAGCCGTATTCGGGATCGGGGACCGTCCCAGGACCCAAATTGCGATCTCCGCCGAGAAGCGATTGGGGATAAGTGTCATTTGCCTCGACGCCGACAAAATAGGAAATGTTGCTATTCGCGAGGTTGCTGAAGCTTGCAGCCGGCCGCCGCTCGTCAGCGGGGCAGACAAGAGCCGTGGGCGACATACCCAACTCGTTGGCCATAATCGCATAGTTGGTCCAGCAGTAAGCCGCCCCGTTCGTTCGCGAGAGGAGGGAATTCCAGCCGCCGTTGGTCACCGGAGCCGATGCCGGGAACCGGTCGCCATTATCGTTTGCCCAGATGCGATACGCGGTGCCGATTCCTTTGAGATTGCAGACGCAGGTTATCCTTCGCGACTTGTCACCGGCTCGCTGCAGCGCCGGGATAAGAAGGACGGCCAGCACCGCGCAAACGGCGACGACAACAACCAACTCACGGCGAGTGAACGCCGCGGTGGTTGGAATGGTTTTCGCGTTCATGGATGGCAAGCCAAGGCGGTCATTGCCGCGCTTTCAAATACGTTCCGTACCCGATGATGATCGTGGACAAAACCAGCATCGCTATGCCGGCCGCGATTAACGCGTGCGCCTTTTTGCTCGATCCCTTCCATTCGTGCAGAATCCAGCCCCACATCGTGCTAAAGATGATGATGCTGGCCATGTGCAACGTCCACGACGCGAAATCATACTTGCCCATCTGCGTCGCTCCCATCGTATAGAAGAAAAACTGAAAATACCACGTCGTCCCCGCCAGCGCCGAGAAGAGGTAATTGCACAGCATCGGCACCTTCAAATCCGCCGGCGCGATGGCCGCCGCCTCAGCCGGGGCGCGTTCGCCGCTGCCGCTGCCCCCGTGATGGGCGTGCTCGGGGCGGACTTCCGACGCCACATACTGGTAGGCGCTGCGATTCTTGATGTTCAACAGCACGCACCAGATGAAGTTGGTTGTGAAACCGCCCAGCAGCAGGACCGTCAACGCCGGCAGGCCGGTCCAGAGTTCCTTCGTCCCGGCCGCCTTGGAGGCCTCGTTGATGTGCTTGCCCGCTTGAAGCGCAAAGGCAAAGCACGCGCTCATAATACCCGAGAATGTCGCCACCAAGATGCCCTTCTTGAAACTGAATTCGGTGATGACCTTCTTCTTTTCCTCCTCGGGCATTTCTTTCTCCTTGGTGAAACCGGCCAGCGCCGCAATGCCAATGCCCGCCAGGCAAACGCCCACCCCCGCCAGCGTCACCTGTCCCGAGGTGGAGCGCGCGATCTCCACAATGCTCGACCCCACAGGCAGGTCCGGCATGAGGGCCTTGAAAATCGGCGGCACCAGCGTCCCAAATGCCGCGCAGTAACCCAGCGCCACCCCCATCCCCAGCGACATCCCCAGATAGCGCATTGTCAGCCCGAAGGTCAGTCCCCCAAATCCCCATAGGAGGCCGAAGAAATAGGTCCACCAGAGGGTGCTGGCCGATTGCTGCTGCAGGACGGCCATCAGGTCGTTGGTCATGAAATAGGCGAAAACCCACGGGCAGATAATCCACGAGAAGAATCCACCCACCAGCCAGTAAGTTTCCCACGACCATTTCTTGACTCCCCTGTAGGGCACGTAAAAGCTCCCCGACGCCAGACCGCCCAGCCAGTGGAAAAACACGCCGAGGAATGGATTCGCTCCCATAGGTTTTACTTGCGCTTGGACAAGACTTCCTTTTCGTACCGTTTGACTTCCGCCAGCCACGCGCCGCCCACCGGCGCGTTCTGGCTCTCGCAGTAATAGTCCCAGACCGCTCCGTAAGGGAGGGTTTTGGCCTCCTCCAAAAGCGCCAGGCGCGAGGTGAAATCGCCCTCCGCCTCATATTTCCGCAGCGCCGCAATGGGCTCCAGCAACGCCAGCAGCAACGCCTTCATCATGCAGCGCGCGCCGATGGTCCAGGCCGCGACGCGATTGATGCTGGCGTCAAAGTAATCCAGCCCGATATGCGTCCGCCCAAGAAAGCCGCCCCGCACCAATTCCTGCGCCATCGCCTCCAATTCATCCGACAGGATGACCACGTGATCGCTGTCCCACCGCACGCCCCGGCTGACGTGGAGCAGGATTTCCTCCACCGACATGAGCACCGCCGAAATCTTGTCCGCGATCGATTCTGTCGGATGAAAATGGCCGGAGTCCAGGCAGAGCAGCTTTTTCTTCCGCGTCGCGTAACCGAGATAGAACTCATACGAGCCGACGACGTAGCTTTCCGAGCCGATGCCAAACAATTTCGGCTCCACCGCGTCCAAATTGTGCTTGGGATCGAGCTTTTCGGCAAACACCGCGTCCAACGACTCCGCCAGGCGCTCGCGCGGCCCTTTGCGATCCACCGGCGTGTCCTTGAAGCCGTCAGGAATCCAGACGTTGGTGACGCAGGGCGTTCCTTGCGCGCGCCCCATCGCCGCTCCGATGCGCCGGCAGGCAACGCCGTGCTCGATCCAGAACTGCCGCACGGCCTTGTCCGGGTGGGCGAGGGTGAAACCGTCGGCAGCCTTGGGATGCGCGAAATAAGTCGGATTGAAATCCAAGCCGATCTTTTGCGCACCGGCCCAGTCGATCCAATTCTTGAAATGGGCCGGAGCCAATTCATTGCGCTCGACGCGTTTGCCGCCGGTTTCGGCGTAAATCGCGTGGAGATTGAGGCGATGCCGCCCCGGCAGGAGCGAATACGTCATTTCCAGGTCGGCCCGCAATTCCTCCGGCGTGCGCGCCTTGCCCGGATAATTGCCCGTCACGGCCAGTCCCCCGCCCAACTCGCTGCCCGAATGCTCGAATCCCCCCACATCGTCCCCCTGCCAGCAGTGCAGCGAGATGGGGATTTTGGCCAGACGTTGCAGCGCGTCTTGGACATCGACGTCGTGGTGGGCAAAAGTTTCCCGCGCAAGATTGTAACCGGCCTGAATGCGATTTGTGGTTGTCATGCCATTGGTGGGGTCAAAGGTCGGAGTTGCGCCCGCAAAGTGCAAGATCAAAAATTGGCGGGGGCGGCGGGCGCGAAAAACGGCGCGTGGGCCGGGGGATTATTTCGGGATCTCTCGGGTCACTTTCAACAATTTCAGGTCGGCCGCGTCAATGTTGGTCGCCAGGATTTCGATCATTTCGTCCGCCCCGGATTCGAGCGCGAAGCCGGTCTTGGAAATGGCGCCGAGCTTGGCACCCTTTTGATCGTAAAGCACCACCTTCACGACGGGAGTAATGGTCTTTGAACTGAGGTTGGTGACGCCAATGGTGCCTTTGATCCCATTGATCGTCCCCACGAGCTTGATTTTCGAGGCTGCCAGTCCGGGGTCGATTTTGGGATCGGTCGCCGGGGGCGGGGCAGGTTGGTTGGCGGAATGGGTCGAGTTGGAGTATTGATCCTGATGCGGGTGCGAGAAGGCAGCCTGTCCCAGCAACGCGCCGGCCGCGCCCAGGACAACCGCGGTGACATTGATCAATGGCATTCGCATGGGACCTGCGCTTCTTCTTCCAGTGTCGGGCAATTCTAGCGCAAACCGTCCACTTTGTAAACTTATTTCGATTGACAGTTCCGATTCCACGCCCATGCCCGGCCGGCACGGACATTCAAATTGGGCGGCGGGATACAAAGGCAGGAGCAGATTGAACATCTTGCGGCGTCTGCCAGATAAAAACCCAGCCTGGGAGAGCGTTTGTCCAATCCCCGCCGCTACGCTTGGGGCATGAAAAATATAAGGAATTCATCTCGCCCAGACCTCATACGGGCCGGCGGCATTGGCGGATTCACTCATTGATCCCGAAGTGGTTGTAACCCTGGTTTTCGCGCATCGCGGTCATCCTGCTGGCCAGAAGCGCGAGGAGTTTCGCCTCCGCGCTTGTTGAGGCGAGAACGACCGTGACCGAAGAGTTCTCGCTCAGCAGCAGTTGCCGTGAAAAGACTACCGCCGCGGGCAAGGCTTGCGGGGACGGGCCAGATTTATGAACGCTCAAGAGGGTCATAAATAAAATTTATCAATAAGCGGTAACCGTGTCAATCTTAATCGGTCGCCATTGGGATTTCGGGATTTCGGGGCGGGGCGCAACGAGCGGCCATACGGTTGGCGGCCATTCTGTTGAAATCACCGAATTGGTCAGCATCGGTCCAGGCGCACAAACCGCACAATTGCTTCAATTTGGATATATGGTCCCCTGCCAGATTGGACACCCCATGGCAAAGTGGCCATTCCATCGACTAGCCTGTGCCCGGCCCGCGGGCCTGGATTCTGTGGACATCACTCCGCAAGCTCGGGTCCTAGCGTTCCCGCCACTACCGCCGCGGTGCCATTCGCAGTCGGTATGGCGGCCACGTTCAAAACACTGCGAACTTCGCGTCCATCTTTCAATTTGACGAGGCAGGCAACTTCGGCGAAGGCGCCCGGATCCGAAACATGCTCTGTGAATAGAATCTTCATCAGGGCGACAGGCTCCCGTTTTCCGTATTCGGTTTTCAACGCCTCCAAAGCATCGCCCTCGGCCAGAGGACGCAACCGGCGAACCTCCTCCCAATCCTGCCGGCACACAGCGTTCCAATAGGCCTCTGCAATCATCCGGCAGGCCTTATGGAGGTCCGTTTCGCTGACCACCAGGCCGGCTTCTCCGTTTTGCTTCTCCGACAGGAGTTTTTCCAGGACACGGCAATCAACCACCTGCACCTGTTCGGGAAGCTTGATTTTGAAGATGTCCTCCGGCAACACCGGATCGTAGGCGAATTGGACGATATCCCAATGGGGATCGCCTTGACGATCGGATGTAAACCAGACACGGGCGCGAACCGGCAGCTTGGTGTCCGCGTCGAACTGGAATTCCCAGAACCGCGCCGTGTCCAGGCTCGGCCCTTCGCAAGTCACAACCGCAATGAGCCGCCCCGTCTGGGGATCTCGGCGCAAACCTCCCCTCCAATCCTTCGCGTTCTGCCTGAGATCCTCAAACCAATGATCCGCCTGGATCAGTGTTCGGCGATTCAGGCCCTCGGTCAGGTAAGCAACCGCCCCCCCCTGTTCCGACGGGCGCAGTTGAATGACGGCGGTGGTGTTCTCCGCTTCCGACGCAATGGCGAGATGAACATCCCCTTCGCGCAGCCTGAAATCTCCGGACATCGTTGGATCATTCGAACTTGGCCTGGCCCAAATCTCAAAATCCCGTTTCGGCTGGCCAGGGTAAACACAGAAACCGGACAGGTGGATCGCTTTGACTGATCGCAACACCTGGATCGTCTGGTCAATGGCCCAAGCCGGCGTGCTCAAGTGAGAAACCAACACCACCCCAAGCAAAACAACCAACGCTCCAGCCGGCGCAACCGCCAGCCGAAAAATCGGGCTTTGCCAAAGAGCGCGGCTGCGCGGCGCGCAGCGCTCCTGAGCCTCCAACGCGTCGGCCAGGATTTGCTCGTCCAATTCCCTTGCCGTTTTGAATTCGTCGTTGCGCTGCGTGAGATATTTCCGGGTCAGTTCTTCAATTGGATCCGCGAGTTTCATTTTTCAGTTCTCCTTTCAAAAGGTTTCGCAGCTTTTCCAAGCCATAGCGGTATCGACTCTGGACGGTGCTGATCGACACGTCCAATCCCGTCGCAATGGCCTGAAATGTCAGGCCGCTTTGCAGGTGCATGATGATCACCTCGCACTGTTCGTAAGGAAGCCGCTTGAGAGCCTGCCCGATCTGTTCCGCGTCCTCGGCCACCATCGCGGCCTGATCCGGGCGGACTGAGCATTCGTCGGGCCACTCGGCCAACTGCGATTCATCGACTTGACGATGGCTCCTCCGCCACTGGTTCCGCAGACGATTCACCACGCAAGTCGAGAGATAAGCGCGCAGGTCGGTCCGAAGTTTCAGTGTTCCGGCGGATGTCGCCAGAGTCACAAAAACATCGTGCAGGGCATCTTCGGCTTGGGCGGGATCGCGGCACAACGAGACAGCCAGGGCAAACAGCCGGTCCTTGTGTTTCAGGTACACCTGCCTCAGCGCGTCCGGGTCCCCGCGCTTCAATTTCCAAACCAACAGAGCTTCTTCGATCATATTCAACGTCGCTCGGCCGCAACGGCCTCACAACCGTCACGGCTATAACAATTGAAGAGCGGGTTTTAATCTAAGCACTGATCTTTTGAATGCAACACGACACCATGAATCAATATGTTTGATCTGTCCGCTTGTTTCCTTCACAATGCCGACGGCTTATGCCAAATCCGACTGGCAATCCTGGTGTCACCATCTCGTCGGACCTGACATTCATCACGAACGAGCAGGGCCTGCATCTTGGCGACCGCTTCCGCGTTTTGCTCGGCGACGACACGCGGTTTTTCGATTGTCTCGTTGGTTATTTCTTCATCAGCGGCTTTCACCGACTCCAGCCCGCGCTCGCGAAGACCGAGAAAATTCGCATTCTGGTTGGCATCAAGACCGATCGCGCGACTTACGAATTCATCCAGACGGCAAAAGAGCAGCAGGAGTTTGTTTTGGAATCCCACGCCCAAGTCAGGCAGCGTGTGCCCGGCGAAATCTTGGCCGAGTTCCAAAAATCCGGCGACAGTTCGGACATTGAAAACGGCGTTCGCGCATTCGTGGAATGGATCAAAGCCGGCAAACTGGAGGTTCGCGCCTACCCCTCCGAGCGCCTTCACGCCAAGCTCTACATCATGACCTTCCACGAGGGCGACCGTGACAAGGGCCGCGTCATCACCGGTTCAAGCAACTTCACCGAGGCGGGCCTGCAGGACAACCTGGAGCTCAACGTCGAGTTGAAGAACCGCTCCGACTACGACTTCGCCATCCAGAAGTTCAACGAGCTTTGGGCCAGGTCCGTGGACGTGACCAAGGACTACATCACCACCATCGAAGTCAAATCGCCCTACGCGCAGTTCACGCCTTACGAACTCTACATGAAATTCCTCTACGAGTATTTCCGGGGCGAACTCAATTTGCCCGACGAGATCGAGGACGTGTATTTGCCCGCGGGTTTCAAGAAATTGAAATACCAGGAAGAAGCCGTGCTTAACGCGCGCAAGGTGCTCGACGAATACGGCGGCGCGTTCCTGTCCGATGTGGTCGGTTTGGGCAAAACCTACATGTCCGCTCTGCTCGCCCAACACTTGAACGAGCCTAGCCTCGTCATCGCCCCGCCGCATCTGCTCGACGAATACAATCCCGGTTCTTGGCCCAACGTATTCCGGGACTTCGGCGTCCGCGGCTTCCTATGCGAATCCCTCGGCAAACTTGACTCTCTGCTGGACCGCGACATCCAGAAGTTCACCACCGTCTTTATTGACGAATCGCACCGCTTCCGCACCGAGGACACCCAGAGCTACGAAATGCTCGCACAGATTTGCAGGGGCAAGCGCGTCGTTCTGGTTTCCGCCACGCCGCTGAATAACACGCCGCAGGACATCTTGAGTCAGATCAAGCTGTTCCAACCCGGCAAGAACAGCACCATCCCAAACGTCCGCAATCTTGAAGCCTTCTTCGGTGCGCTCCGTCGCCGCCTCGAAGGACTCGACCGCCAGCGTGACCGCGAGGTCTATTTCCGCATCGTCCAGGAAAACGCCCGGCAAACCCGCGAGAAAATCCTCAAGTTCCTGATGATCCGGCGCACCCGCACCGAGATTGAAAAATACTACGGCGAGGATTTGAAGCGCCAGGGCTTGAAATTCCCGGAAGTCGCCAATCCCCAACCGCTCTTCTACAAGTTCAACAAGGTTGAGGCTGAAGTCTTCGATGAGACGATCCGTTCGCTGACGCAAGACTTCAAATACGCCCGCTACACGCCGCTGGCCTACTACACCGGCGAGCGCGACGAGCAGGATGTCCAGAGCCAGCGCAACCTCGCGAAGTTCATGAAAATCCTCACGGTGAAGCGGCTCGAAAGCAGTTTCACCGCGTTCCTCTCCACGCTCGGGCGATTCGTCCACACCTACGAGCGCGTCATCGCGGAGTTCCACAAGGGCCACGTCTTCATCAGCAAGAAACACATCGGGAAGGTCTTTGAACTGCTCGAATCCGACGACCAGGAGGGTATTGACCGGCTGTTGGAGGAAGACAAGGCCGAGAAACTCGTTGCCGTGGATTTTCTGCCGACGTTCATCACCGATCTCGAAAACGATTTGAAGGCGCTGAAAGCCATCCGCAACCAGTGGAAGAAAGTCACCCGCGACCCCAAGTGGGAATCGTTCCGGGGCATCCTCAAGAAAACGCCGCAACTCAAGGACGGCAAGGTCATCATTTTCAGCGAGTCAAAGGAAACCGCCGACTACCTCGCCGGAAAAATCCGCGACGAAGTCGAACCGAAAACCCTGCTCTTTACCGGCGAATCGCTCCACAGCGTCCGCGAGGATGTCATCGCCAATTTCGACGCCAAGGCGTATCGGCCCAAGGACGATTACCGCATCCTGGTCGCCACGGAAGTCCTCGCCGAAGGCGTGAACCTCCACCGCTCCAACGTCGTCATCAATTACGACATCCCGTGGAATCCCACCCGCCTCATCCAGCGCGTTGGCCGCGTCAACCGCGTGGACACCAAGTTCGACAACATTTACACCTACAACTTTTTCCCGACCGACGAGGGCAACGACCTTATCAAGCTGCGCGAAGCCGCTGAGGCGAAAATCCACGCCTTCATTCAAATGCTCGGCGCCGATGCCCGCCTGCTGACCGAGGGCGAGGAAATCGTCTCGCACGACCTTTTTGCCCGCTGGAATTCCAGGAAAACCATCACCGGCGAAGACGAGGACGAGGAAACCGAACTCAAGTTCCTCACCGAAATCCGCGCCCTTCGCGACAAACAGCCGGATTTGTTCGAGCGCATCAAGCGCCTGCCCAAGAAAGCGCGCTCCACCCGCACTCTGTCGGCTGAACCTGCGGTCCGGAATTTCCCCGCTCTCCTCACCTATTTCCGCCAGGGCAAACTCGATAAATTCTTCCTCGGCGCATCCGGCAGCCAGCCGACCGCTGAACTGGACTTCATGACCGCCGCGAGAATCTTGAAGCCCGCCGACCCCAAGGAAACCCGCCAACCCATCCCGGGCGAGTTCTACGAGTTGCTCGACAAGAACAAAGGCGCGTTCGTCACCGCCACCACCGCCGACGCCGAGCAAGCCGCGCAGATGCATCGCGGCAGCCCCAGCGACGCCTTCATTTTGAAACGGCTCAAAGACAGGGCCGTCCGCCGCTCCCAGCAGTTCACCGAGGACGACGAGGATTTCGTCGGCAAAGTCATCCGCCTCATCGAGGATGGTTCGCTGCCGAAAGCCACCGCCAAGAAAGTCGCCGCGTCATTGAAGAAACCCGAGAACCTGCCGCCGCTCAAGGTCTTGGCCGTCCTGCGCCGCGACATCAAGCACGAGTATTTCCAGGCCAGCCCTGCCGCCCACGCCAGCCAGGCGCTCGCCCCGCGTGAAGTCATCCTTTCGTCCTGGCTTGTCAAGGGCGGGGGCGAAGGAGGCGCGCATGAGTAAGTTCCGCCCCAGCGGTGGTTATCGGACAACTTGCAGTTTTCAAACTGCCACGATCATCTACGACGCCACATATTGGTTTTGCGAGAAGTTTCTTGACGCCCGTTCCCGCACCGTGGACCAGATGGTTCAGGCCGCCCGATCCGGCCGGCAGAACATCGCCGAGGGCAGCCGAGCCGCCGCCACCTCCTCGCAGACCGAATTGCGCCTGCTCAACGTCGCCCGCTCCAGCCTTGAGGAACTGCTGCTGGACTACGAGGATTTTCTGCGTCACCGTCGCCTCCCGCAATGGGCCCCCGACGCGTCCGAGGCCCTCGCCGTGCGCCAAGTGCCGCGGAAATTCAAAAAAGATTCGTCCGATTTGACTGATTTGTCCGATCAACAACGCTGGGCACTCTACGTGCCCTGGCTGGAACACGCCGACCCCGCCGTGCGCGCCAACGCCACCATCTGCCTCATTCACCAGGCCAACTACCTGCTCGATCAGCAGATTGCCGCCCTGGAAAAGGCCTTCATCCAGGACGGCGGCTACAGCGAGCAACTCGCCGCCGCCCGCCTGGCCGAGCGCCAAAGAAATAAGCATCAGCCTGATCCCTTCAATCCGCCCGACCACATTCCTGCGTGCCCCAAGTGCGGCAAACCCATGGTCCTCCGCACTGCCAGGACCGGCAAAAATGCCGGCCAACAGTTCTGGGGCTGCTCCGCCTATCCTGACTGCAAAGGCGTCGTGAAACTATGAACACCCAACAAGCCCGCGCCCGCGTCGCCGAAACTTTTCCACAGCCCTTCAACCGGGTCAAGTTCTTGGAATTCACCCGCAACCTCCTTAACAAGTTCGACGAAACCAAAGCCGCGCAGTGGAACGCCACCTATGTCAAAGACGCCTTCAAGCCCCACGTCGCCCGGTTCGAGCGTCTCGGCACTTACACCTCGCCCGATGATGACAAACTGGACGTGCTGATCGTCCACTTGACCAATGAGTCCAAGCTGGAACGCGCCCGCACCGCCATCCGCAACTTCGTCGCCGACCATCTCAAACAGCGCGACGGCAAGGACGCCGCCCTCGTCGCCTTCGTCTCGCCCACCGAACGGCAATGGCGCTTCTCCTACGTCAAGATGGAGTATGCCGCCCTCGAAACCGACTCCGGCAAGGTTGGCGTCGAGACCCGGCTGACTCCCGCCCGCCGTTTCTCCTACATCGTCGGCGAGGGCGAGAGTTGCCACACCGCGCAAACCAGGTTTCTCGCCTTGCTCCAGGACACCGAGAATTACCCCAAGCTGGCGCAACTCGAAGAAGCCTTCAGCGTCGAGGCTGTCACCAAGGAATTCTTCAACCAATATGCCGCGCTGTTCGGCGACATCGAGGCGGCGCTCCAGAAGCTCGCCGCCAAAGACCCGGTCATCGGAGAGGAATTCAAGGCCAGGAACGTCAGCACCGTGGACTTCGCCAAGAAGCTCATGGGCCAGATCGTGTTCCTCTACTTCCTCCAAAAAAAGGGCTGGCTCGGCGTGGCCAAAGGACAGGACTGGGGCACTGGCCCGCACGATTTCCTCCGCCGCCTGGTAAATCAGTCCGCTCCGTCGGATACGTCAGATACCCTCAACATCTTCAACGACGTTCTCGAACCGCTCTTTTACGATACGCTGGCGACCGACCGTGGCCACGAAGCGTGGTGCAGCCATTTCAAATGCCGCATCCCCTTCCTCAACGGCGGCCTCTTCGAGCCGCCCGGCGATTACGACTGGCGCAAGGCCGACATCCTCCTGCCCAACAAGCTCTTCACCAACACCCAGCGCAATGACGCCGGGGACATCGGCACGGGCGTCCTCGACGTGTTCGACCGCTACAACTTCACCGTCAATGAAGCCGAGCCGCTGGAAAAGGAAGTGGCCATTGACCCCGAAATGCTCGGCAAGGTCTTTGAAAACCTGATTGAGGAAAACCGGCGAAAAGGTCTTGGCTCGTTCTACACCCCGCGCGAAATCGTCCACTACATGTGTCAGGAAAGCCTCATCAACTACCTGGACACGGCGCTTAATTTCCAATCCGAACCCATCGGCCGGGAGAAAAGGAAGCAGGCCTTGCTGGGCAGCGAAAAGGCCGAGCAAACCCTGCTCACCGCTCCAACACGCCGCGAACTCGTTCCCCGCGCCGACCTCGAAACCTTTGTCCATCTCGGCGACCAAATTTCCCACTACGAATCCGTGGAGACGCGCTACGCCATCAAGATGCCCAAAAGCATCATTGACCATGCCCGGCTCATTGACGAAAAACTGGCCGACATCACCGTCTGCGACCCGGCGGTCGGTTCGGGCGCGTTCCCGGTGGGCATGATGACCGAGATTGTCCGCGCCCGTTGCGCCTTGACTCCCTACTTCAACGATGTCAACGAGCGCACGCCTTATCACTTCAAACGCCACGCCATCCAAAACTGCCTTTACGGCGTGGACATCGACCCCGGCGCGGTCGAAATCGCCAAACTCCGCCTCTGGCTCTCGCTCGTTGTGGACGAGGAGGACGTGAAGCAAATCAAGCCGCTGCCGAACCTTTATTACAAAATCGTCACCGGCAACTCGCTGCTGGGCGTGGAGAAAACCCTGTTCAACCAGCAACTCTTCCAGAAGCTGGAGCGCCTCAAACCCCTCTACTTCGATCAGTCCGATGCGTCCGAGAAGTCCTCTCTCAAACAGCAGATTGAAGACACCATTCACGAACTGACCAACGGCAAGGAAACCTTCGACTTCGAGATCTATTTCTCCGAAGTGTTCCACCGGAAAGGCGGGTTCGATGTTGTTATTGGCAACCCGCCTTACGTGTCGAGGAATGCGGTGCAGAAGCAAAGCCCAGAAGTGGCGAAGATTCTCCTCACGATTTACGAAACCACGAATGGCAGAGATTTCGACCTTTTCGGCTGCTTCATCGAGCGAGGAGTTGGGGTTCTGAAGCCACGAGGGACGCTGACGCTAATCGTAGCCTCTGGCTGGTATTCTGGTTCTGGATTCGGCGCGCTGCGACGCTTCGTCGCAGCGAAAACTGACCCACTAGTATTTGTGAATCTCCCCTACGACATGTTCGCCGCCGCCTGGGTGGATACAACGATCATCATCGCTTCGCGCAGAGCCGCGCCAACGGGATGGCCGAGACAGAACTCTTGCTTTGCTCGACTTCGGAACTTCGAAAAGCGAGAGAAGATTGTTGGGAGGGAGGATTTTGAGCGTGGTTCTGTATTGGTTGATATCTCCGGTTGGTTTGCCACGGGCGAAGATGTATTTCTCACGCGGGCCGATTCCAGAGTCGTAAGTCTAATCAGGCGAATCCAAGCGAGTTGTCGCGAGCTTGGTGTTCTTTCCGATATTCAGCGTGGGGTGACGCCCTTCAAACTCACTGACAATGCGGTCAATTCCCACTTCAAGCCAGCGTTTGACGGCACGGTCCGCCGATACCTGCTCGATCGAGGACCACTACGCTTTATCCGATTCGATGAAACACTTGCTGAACCCAAACCGGAGCGTTACTTCGTTGGAGCAAGAATTCTGCTGCGCGAATTGATTAGCCGACAATTTCGGCTCCAAGCCACGTACGTTGATGAAGACTTCGTCACGAATAAATCAATGCAGAGCATCCTTCCACTTCCCGACGGTCCGGCGCTGAAGTTTCTGCTCGGCTGCGTGAACAGCTCTTTGATTTCTTGGCTATTCCTACAACGCTCAAATATCGCTCATCGCGATGATTTCCCGAAGATTGTCTTGAAGGAAACCCGCGAACTTCCCATTCCTGCCGCCTCGCCCGAGAAGCAAAAGGCAATGGAGCGATTGGTTGACCGCATCCTCGCGGCGAAGCAGCGCGATGCGGATGCGGACACGAGCGCGCTGGAGCGGGAGATAGACGAGTTGGTGTATGCGCTCTACGGCCTGACCCCGGAAGAAAAGGCCCTCGTCCAAGCCGCCGCGAAATGAATGCCAGCATCACAAGCCCCTTCCCATCAATGCCTTCCAGCGTTTCCGACCAGCCATTTTTGACAGTTTTTGCCGCCAACCCCAAAAAACCCTCAAAAAAAGGTCTTGCAAGTCCCATTATTATGTGGGATATTGACCCGTGTCGGTTTGCTCTTTGACATATCGGGAAACAAATCCGCTCGCGCATCGCCCGAGGCACTGCCAATCGCCCCTCCGCTCGGAGCCAAGGCCCTTTAACGTTAAAGTTGAATCCAGCCTCCTCCGGGCGAGGACAGGATGAGTCAAGCTCAGTCAAGCCAAGTCAAGGTTTGCCTGCCGTGGGGCGGCCGAAGGCGAAGTTGAGTCATAACCTGCTCATAATCATAATCTTAATCGTAATCTGAATCCTAACCGGCCCCTTCTCCACCCCTTCCAAGTCAAATGAGCCTCGAGGCTAGACTTCCAGGCGATCGCCGGAACGGGCGACCAGCAGATAGAGGGCGGGCATGAGGAAAATGCTAATCAAAAGACGGGTGAAAAGTCCGCTCACAATCACCAGAGCGAAGGGGCGCTGGGAATCGGTGCCGACTCCCGTGGCCATCGCGGCCGGCAACAGCCCCAACGCGGCCACCAAGGCAGTCATCATAATGGGCCGGAGCCGCAGAATGGCGCCCTCCCGGATGGATTGGGCGATGCCGCCGCCGTCGCGGCGCAGTTCATTGACGTAGGAGATATAGACCACGGCCGTCTGCACGGAAACGCCAAACAAGGCCAGAAAACCGATGCCCGACGAGACGGAGAAGGGGGTGTGAGTCAGCCAAAGGGCCACGATCCCGCCGACCGGCGCCGTCAATAATACTCCCAGCACCGTGATGAAGGGGAACTTCAGGTTGCTGTAAAGGGCGAAGAGGAGCAGAAAGATCAGAAACAGCGTCAGTGGCAGGATGATACGGAGCTGGGCGCGCGAGGAGGTGTATTCGGTGTATTCGCCGCCCCAATCCAGGTAGTAGCCCTCCGGCAAGGGGACCGCCGCCTTGACACGCGCCCTGGCGTCGTTGACCGCTCCGGCCAGATCGCGCCCTTCCACGGAGAATTGCACACCGATGTAGCGGGAGTTGCTTTCGCGATAAATGAAGGCGGCACTGTTTTCCACGTGGATGTCGGCGAATTCGCGCAGGGGGATCTGCTGGCCGTCGGGGGTGGCGACGAGGATGGCGCCGATTTGTTCGGGCGAGCCCCGGAAGGGTTCGGCGAGCCGGACGACCAGATCGAACTGCTTTTCGCCCTGCACCACCTGGGTGGCGGCTGTGCCGCCGATGGCGGCCTGGATCAACGCATTGATGTCGGCCACATTCAAGCCGTAGCGGGCGATTTTGGCGCGGTTGATGTTGACAGCCAGACTGGGCTGGCCCAACTCCTGCACCAGGGTGACGTCTTTGATGCCGCGGACGCGTTCGACGATTTTTTTGATGGCTTTGCCCTTGCTTTCCAGCGTGTTCAAGTCCGGGCCGAACACCTTCACGGCCAGCGAGCTTTTCAAGCCGGTTTCGGCCTCGTCCACGGCGTCCTCCGCGGGCTGGGTGTAATTAAAAATGATTCCCGGAAATGCCTGCAGCTTCTGGTTGATGGCCTCAATCAACTGGCCCTTGGTCCGATAGGGGCCCTTCCATTGGGAGTAGGGTTTGAGACCCACATAGTATTCGCAGTTGAAAAAGCCGGTCGGGTCCGTGCCGTCGTCCGGGCGGCCATGTTCGTCGGCGACGATGGTGACTTCGGGAAAGGAGCGGAGGATTTTTCGAACTTGCGGAGAAATCCTGGACGACTCCTCAAACGAAATGGTGTAAGGCATGGTCGCGCGGACCCAGAGCGCCCCTTCGTCCAAATGCGGCATGAATTCCGCGCCGACCGAGGGGATGAGCAGCAGCGAAGCGGCCAGCACCAGGGCGCTGGTGAGGGTGGTCAACCACGGGTGGGCCAGGCAAATATCCAGGCCGGCGGCGTAGGCGGCTTTGAGGGCCTCAAAAATGGGATTGCGCCGTTCCCGCACTCCGTTGCGCAAGGCCCAGGAACAAACGACCGGCAAAAAGATCAGCGTCAGCACCAACGATCCAATCAAGGCGAAAATCATCGTGTCCGCCATGGGGGTGAACAATTCGCCCGAAGGCCCCGACAAAACATAAATGGGAAGGAACCCCGCCACGATCACGGCCACGGCGTAAAAAATCGGGCGGTCCACCTCCGCGGCCGCCTCGACGATCACTTGCCGGATGTGGAAAGGCTGGCCCGCGCGCGCCGACACCCGGCGGAATATGTTCTCCACCATGACCACCGCGCCATCGACCAGAATGCCAAAGTCCACCGCGCCGATGGAAAGCAGGTTGGCGGAGACATTTTTCAGATCGAGGCAAATAAAGGCGAACAACATCGAGAGCGGGATGGCCGTGGCCACGATCAAGCCGGTGCGAATATCATAAAGGAAAAAGATGAGGATGATGACGACCAGGCCCATGCCGCGCAACAGGTTGTCCTCCACCGTCCGGGTTGTCAGCGCAATCAACTCGCTCCGGTCATAGAAGGGAAGGATTTTGACGTCCTTGGGCAGGATTTTGTCATTAAGTTCCTTCGTTTTGGCCTCGACGGCTTTCAAGACGGTTTGCGTTTTCTCGCCGGTGCGCATCAGGATCACCCCCTCCACCGCGTCATCCTGGTCCATGTAGCCGAACTGGCCCAGGCGGGGCGCGCCGCCAATGACCACCTTCCCGATGTCCTTCACCAGCACCGGGGTCCCGTCATGTTCTGTCAATACTACATTACCGATGTCCTCCGGCGTGACCAGGCGCCCCAGGCCGCGCACATAATAAAACTGGCCGCCTTGCGAATAGAAACCGCCGCCGGCGTTGCCGTTGTTGGCCCCCAGCGACGTGGCAATGGCGGCGACGGAAAGCCCCGCCCCGGCGGCCTTCGCCGGGTCCAGCAGCACCTGGTATTGCATGGTCTCGCCGCCCAGGCCGGAATCATCGGCCACGCCGGGGACGGATTTGAACTGCCGTTGGACCACCCAGTCATCCATCGTTTTAAGTTCCATCGGCGATCGGTCGAGGCTCTGCAGGACATAGCGATAGATCAAACCGGAAGGAGAAAACATGGGGGCGACCGAGGGCGTCACCCCGCCGGGCAGGGTCAGATCGGCGATCCGCTCATAAACCCGCTGGCGCGCAAAGTAAATATCCGTGCCGTATTGGTAGCTGAGGATGACGTCGGACAAACCGTAAAGAGAAATGGAGCGGACGACACTGACGCGCGGGATGCCGTTCATCTCCAGTTCGATCGGCACGGTGATGAGCCGCTCGACCTCCTCGGAGGCCTGTCCGGGCCATTGGGTGATGATTTCGACCATGGGCGGGGAAAGATCGGGATAAGCATCGACCGGCAGCCGGTTGAGCGATCTGGCCCCGGCGGCGACCAGCAGCCCCGTCAGGAGCATGACCAGAAAGCGCTGCCGCAACGACGAGGCGACGATCCGGTTGATGATCGAGGCCGAGCGCGGCGTGGATTCGGGTGGCGGGAGATTGTCGCTCATTGGTTTTGCAGGAACTGAACAAAGAGCCCGCCCTCGACCACGATCCGGTCCCCCGCTTTGAGACCGGAGGGGATGTCGTACTGATTGCCGTCCCGATAGCCCAGCGTCACGCGCTGCCGCGCGAAGCTGCCATCGGGCTGCACGACGTAAACAAACGGCAGATTTTCTTCGTTGCGCAGAATCGCCGAAACCGGCGCCAACAGGGCGGGAGTTTCCTTTTTTGAATGAATCAGCACGCGGACGTACATATCCTTCTTCAGAGCATTGAGCGGATTATCGGCCACCACGCGGACCGCGACGGAGCGTGTGTCCGGGTCCACCACCGCCGAAATGTTATTGACGGTTCCGGCGAAGCTCTCCGAACCCGTGCCCGTCAGCACTTCGGCCGGATCGCCGAGGCTGACCGAACCGAGGTCCGGTCCGAACAGGTGTGCCATGACCCAGACGCGGGAAAGGTCGGCGACTGTGAAACACGGGGTGGTGCCCGCTTGGAGAAGTTCTCCGGCGGTGACAGGCCGGTCCACCACGGCGCCGGTGATCGGCGAACGAATCAGGCACTGGACGGGCGAGGTCGCCTTCCCCTCTTGAATGGCCTTGATGGTCTCCGGATCCACTTTGAGTGAAACGAGCTGTTGAAGGGCGGCCTCGCAATCGGCTTGAGCATTGGTGGCATCAATTTTGGCTTGCTCGGCTTCGCGCAGGCTGATGCCGTGATGCCCGACCAATTCCTGGTCTTGATCGGCAAGTTCGCGAGTGATTTTTGCCGTGGCCAGCGTCTTGCGGTAAGTGCTGATGGCGGTGGCGAAGTCCGGCGAGTCCACCTCGGCCAACGGCTGCCCCGCCTTGACCTGATCTCCGAGAGAAACCAACAGGCGTGACACCGGGCCGGACATCGGGGCCAGGATGGTTGTTGCCTGGTCGTTGTCGAAGTCAACAGTGCCGGTCGTATCGACGGTCTTATTGAAGTTGGAAAGCTCCACGGTGAACAGATGGACATTCTGCTGTTGAGCCGCTGTCAGGGTGACATTGCTGGCCGTGACGAAGGGTGTCTCAGTGCCGCTGTCCGTGTGGCGTGAACAACTCGCGAACAGGAGCGCCGTGAAGCCGGCCGCCAAGACGGTCGCGACAGAGCGCGGGAGCCGATCATAAAGTCGAGGCGGCATTCGATCCGGGAGTGTGTTTGTCATGATCACTTTTCCTTCAGTTCCGCCTGGTTCCACCATCCGCCGCCCAGAGCTTGGAACAACGCGGCGGTGTCGGCGAAACGAATGGCCTGGGCCTGAACGAGGTTGAGTTGGGCTTGCTGGTAGGTTTGCTCCGCGTTCAACAAAGCCAGGTAACCGCCATAGCCGACGCGCCATTGCTGGCGGGAGAGATCCAGCGTCACTTTGGCGGCCGCGTCGGCCGCGGCGGCCGTCTTGAGAGCGGCGGCGTCCTGTTCGAGCGCGTTGAGGGTGTCGGCGACATTTTGACAGGCGGTGAGGACGGTGCTGCGATACTGCTGGGCCGCCTGGAGGAAGGCGGCCTTCGCGGCGCGTTCCTGGTGCAGCAGGGTGCCTCCCTCAAAAATGGGTTGCGAGAGGGTGCCGCCAATTCCCCAGAAGCCGGAGCCGGATGTGAACACCTTGTCCAGACTCAGAGCCGTGCTGCCGGCGCTGGCGGTGAGGGTGATGTTGGGAATTCGATTTGCGATGGTGATTCCAATTTGCGCGCTCGCGGCGTGCAGGTTCTGCTCGGCCTGGAGAATATCGGGACGTTGTTCCACGAGCTTGGAAGGCAGGCTCACCGGCAGTTCTTCCGGCAATGTCAGTTTCGATAGATCGAAAGCTTCGCCGTTCCGATCACCGGGGAAATCACCGGCCAAAACCGCCAGAAGGTCGCGTTGCTGGGCCAATTGTTTGAGCAGCGGCGGGAGCGTGGCGGCGACCTGCGCGAGTTGCGATTGCTGCGCGGCGACATCGAGACCGCCGGCATAACCCTTTGCGTACTGGAATTGCACAATTTCAAGCATGTTGGAGCCGATGCCGATGAGCTGGCGCGTCGTATCAATCTGCGCTCGCAACGAGGCCTCCTGAATCGCCGCGACAACCACATTGGCGCTCAAGGTGAGATAGGTCGCGATCATCTGAAAACGCGCCCCTTGTTCCTGCGCCTGGGAGGACTCGACGGTTCGGCGGTTCAGGCCAAAGACATCGGGCACGTACGACACGCTGACTTGAGGCGTGAACAGATTGTATTCAAACACATTGGCGTTGGGCGTCGGCGCGAGGAAACTGGACTGCCTCTGGCGGCTGGCGGAGAATGATCCCTCGATATGGGGAAAATAAGCGCCGCGCTGGGCCCGCACATTTTCCCGCGCCACAACCAACGCGGCCTGGGCCGCATTGAGGTCTGGATTGTTCGTGAGCGATCGCTTGATCAACTCGTTGAGCGGCTCGGAGTGAAACAAGGCCCACCACTGTCCCGGTATTTCCAGCCCTTCAACGAATCGCTGTGCTTCCCCGCCGGCCACGTTTGGGGCGGCGGGGGCGCTCTTGAGCGGGAGGCCAGTGTAACTCTTGACTTGGGGAGCCGCGGGCCGCTTGAAATCCGGCCCGACCGCGCAGCCTGCCATGGCCAAAAAAGCCAGGATTAAAAACGCAGCCGTGACTTGTGATTTAAAAACTGACCTCATAGGATCGGAGCTTATCGGATTGCGGGCATGGCGTTGCCAAGCCGCAAATCCGGGTCTCGGCTTCGTGAACTGTTGGTCTGATTCGCCGACGCCGCGACACTCAAGGAACAACTCGGCTCTGAAAGACGTACGGTATCGACGCATGGTCCTGCCAAAAGGCAAACACAGGCCTGGCAAGAATGCAAGCAGGAGCAAGCCCAAGTGCGACTGGCCGGTCTGCGCATGACGCCCTGATGGGAGCGATAACCAACTACGATTATACCGAATCCAAGGGTTCTCGAGTCTGGCTTAACGGCATTCTTTAATCCTTCCCGGCGCCGCATCGCCGGCGCGCGGACGGCGGGGGCTGTCACTGCCCGGCGATCGCCTGTTCCAAATCCGCAAAAAGGTCTTCAAGCGCCTCCACGCCCACCGACAGCCGGATCAAGCTGTCTGACACTCCAGCGTGAAGCCGCGCCGCGGAAGTCATCCCCCGGTGGCTGGACATCGCCGGCCGGGTCGCCAGGCTCTCCATGCCGCCCAAACTCACGGCGTGAAGGATCATCCTGATACGATCAAGAAACCGGCAGGCCGCCGCCTCGCCTCCCGCCAATTCAAACGAGAGGAGACCGCCCCCGTGCCGCATCTGCCGACGAAAAAGCCCGGTTTGGGGATGCGACGCCAAGCCGGGATAATGCACCCGCGCGACCTCCGGCCGGAGGCGCAACCACTCCGCGACGGCCTGTCCGTTGTGGTTGTGCGCTTCCATCCGCAAGGCGAAGGTCCGCAGTCCGCGAAGCACCAGCCACGCATCGAGTGCGTTGACCGTACCGCCCAGATTTTTGTGTATGGTCCGCTGCATGGCCGACAACCGTTCCCTGCGCACCAAACAACCGCCGATCATGTCGGAATGGCCGTTGAGATATTTGCTCGTCGAGTGAACGACCCAGTCCGCTCCGAAATCGAAGGGGCGTTGATTGAAGGGCGTTGCCACGGTGTTGTCCACGATCACCGGGGCGCCGCATGAATGCGCCCGCGCGACCGTCTCCTCAATATCAATGAGCCGCATCAACGGGTTCGAGGGTGTTTCCAACAACACCGCCCCGGCCAGGGACACCGCAGCCAGCCAGGCTTTCGCATCGGTGGAATCGACGATCTGGACCGGCACACGATGAACGCTGGAGAGAATGCGCAACAGCTCGGCGGTTCCTCCATACACATCATGGTGCGTGACCAGAGGTCCCTCGCGCCCCTCCAACCCTGCCGTCACCGCGCATAACACGGCGGCGTTGCCTGAACTGGTGACCAGCGCTTCGGCGCCGCCCTCGATGTCGGCGATCATCTCCGCCAACACATCAACCGACGGGTTGCCGAATCGCGAATACGCATATCCCTTGCGCGCCCCGGAAAAGATCGCCTCGGCCTCGGCGGAGGTTCCCAGGTCGAAGACTGTGCTCTGCACGATAGGCCGCTGAAACGGCTCGTTTGCCCCGCCGGGGCCGCGGCGGCTCGCGCCAGCATGGGCGCATCGGGTGGCAAGACGGCGTTGGTCCGCGCTTACGGTGTGGAGATTAGATGGGAGTCCTTCCATTGGCTATTCACCTAGATTGCGCCGCAGGAGAGCATTTAATTTGGCCGGCGACAAGACGACAATTGTTTTCCCCTTTACCGTCAAAAGTTTCTGCTCGCGGAATTTTGCCAGAGTCCGGGACAAGGTTTCGCTGACGGTGCCCAATTCGGCCGCCAGCACGCGTTTGGCCATCGCAAGCTCAATTCGGACCG
>JBEKSF010000069.1:0-30266 GCA_049517295.1 Verrucomicrobiota bacterium | reverse complement strand
CTATGCCGCCGTGATCAACATCGATCCCGCCCAGTTGCCCGCTCCGGAGTTGGTGGAAGCGTGGTCGTCGGAACAGTTTGTGTCCGCCCTACGTCACGACCCAAAATCCTCGGCCTACAACCCCAGCCTTCGCCAGCTTCTCCACGTGGGCTTCAAGGTGGCCGCGAGAATGGGAACCCGTTACCTGGATCTCCTCTCCGTTATGGAGACCACCATAACTAAGAATGTGATCGGAAATCTTTTCGACCGCCACCTTAAGCCGTTGTTCATAGGGGAGTGATGGAATTTTAGATTTTGGATTTTGGATTAAGTCTGCCTACTGCTTGCTGCCTACTGCCTTCTGCTTACTGCAAGAATGGGGGCCAATGACTCGGGGCCGGGAAAACAGTAAGGGGATGGAAGCTGGAAAACGCCAGCAGGAAGAGCAGGCACGCCCGCGTTTGTATCCTCATGGCACCCTCAAGATGTCATCCCGCGCCGGGAATTGCAAACTCCGCCGCGGCATCATTTTCCGCCAACGCAAGCGTCTCCGCGCAGGGCAACTGGCCAAGGCGTCCGTCACAAGCGGCTTTCGATGTGGATGTTGCGATTCAAGGGGAAGGCTTCTGACTTGAATGCAATTGGCTTGGATACGTCAAACTCTTTGGTTATAGTGGGAGACGAAATATGAAGACGCGAAATGATTTCTTATTGACCATCGCCCTGCTGGGCGGCCTGGCCGTCGGCGGCTGCGTGGAACAGCAACCCGTCTATGTTCCCCCGCCGCCAACCGCGGGAAACCCGACTGGACCCCAGGTCCTTCCGCCGGGCAGTCCCGGTCCAGCCGCCACTATTCCCGAACCGCCTCCCGGCACCGTTGTCCAAGCCCCAACGCCGCCGCCCGCTCCGCAACCGGATGTCGTTGTTGCCGCGCCGGGTCCGGATTACGTCTGGGCTGGGGGTTATTGGAATTGGAACGGGGTGGGTTGGGTTTGGCTGCCGGGCCGCTGGATACTGCCACCCTACCGCGGCGCGGTCTGGGTGGGTGGATATTGGGGCTATCACCACGGACGCGCCGTATGGATGAGAGGGCGTTGGCGGTAGGCCGGCAAGGCTTGAACAATCCGCGCGCTTCCAGTATCTAAGAGCCGATGGCCGTTGGAGAACTGCGACAATGGCACGATTGTCGCCGTCGCTGGCAGAACAGAAGGAAGCCGGCCCCAGACGGACGATAAATATGATTAAGGGCAAATCCCTCGCAACAACACTGAGCGGCGCCGTCATCCTGGCGCTGGCGGCCGGTTTGGGCGCCTGGCAATGGCGCGCCCACGCCGCCCACAAACCTTCCTTCCGCCAAGCCGCCGTCAAACGGGGCGATTTATACGTCACCATCACCGCCACCGGCACCCTTGAACCGGAGGAGGTGGTGGATGTCGGCGCCCAGGTGGCCGGTCAAATCAATGTTTTTGGCAAGGACAAAAACGGCAAGACGATCGACTACGGATCGGTGGTTGAGGAAGGGACAATCCTGGCGCGCATCGACGACGCGCTCTACGCGGCCGACGTGGCGCTGGCCAAGGCCGAACTGGATCAGGACGTCGCGGGGGAGGTGCGGGCGGAAGCCGACTTGGAGCAAATGAAGGCGAAGCTAATCCAGGCGGAGGCGGATTGGAACCGGGCACAGAAGCTTGGTCCATCCGAAGCGCTGGCGCCGACGACCTACGATTCCTACAAGGCCAACTACGCGATTGCCAAAGCCAACGTGGCCCTGGACGAGGCCGCTCTGAAGCAGGCCGCCGCCACGTCCGTGCAAGCCAAGGCCACGCTGGACAAGGCGCAACGCACGCTGGATTACTGCACAATCTCCTCGCCGGTCAAAGGCGTGATCATTGACCGCCGAGTGACCATCGGCGAGACGGTGGTATCGAGCTTTAACACGCCCAGCCTGTTTCTCATCGCGCGAGACCTGACGCGGATGCAAGTGTGGATTTCGGTCAATGAAGCCGATATTGGCAGCATTCATCCGGGACAGCCGGTGACTTTTACGGTGGACGCATTTCCGAACCAGCAATTTCAGGGCACAGTTGGCAAAATCCGCCTCAACGCCACGATGACCCAAAACGTGGTCACTTACACGGTAGAGGTCAACACGGACAATTCCGATGGCAAATTGTTGCCCTACCTGACGGCCAACGCGCAATTCCTGACCGGCGAACGCCACCATGTTCTGCTGGTGCCCAACGCCGCCTTGCGGTGGCGGCCCCCGTCCGACCTGATCGCTCCCGCCGCCCGCCAATCGGCCCCCGCCCCGGCGCACGCGGCGGACCCCGACACGACGGGACCCCGCCATACGGCCACGGTGTGGATCGAAGACGGCGAATTTGTCCGCCCGGTGCATGTCACGGCCGGCCTGACGGACGGGACAGAAACAGAAATAGAGAGCGGGGACGTGAAGGAAGGGGAGGCTGTGATCCTGGGCTTGCAATTGGCCGGCAGCGCCGCCGATTCTGACGCCGCCGACAATCCCTTTGCGCCGAAGAATCCCTGGCGTTCCCGCCCGGCGTCGCGCCGCACCAATTCGCCCTGAAGGCCGCGTATGGATTTGATCAGCTTGCGCGACGTTCACAAGACCTACCATCTGGGCGAGGTGGATTTGCCGGTGCTCAAAGGCATTTCGCTGGCCATTGCGCCGGGTGAACTGGTGGCGTTGATGGGCGCCAGCGGGTCGGGCAAGACGACGTTGATGAACATACTCGGCTGCCTGGACCATCCCACGGGGGGCCAGTACTGGCTGGACGGAATGGAGATATCCAGCGCGTCGGCCAATGAGCGGGCGAGACTGCGCAACCGGCTGATCGGATTTGTTTTTCAGAATTTCAACCTCCTGCCGCGCACCTCCGCCCTCGAAAACGTTGTCATGCCCCTGACCTATTCGGCCGGGCACCTGGGCGAGCGCGAGATGCGACGCCGCGCGACCGAGATGCTGGACAAGGTCGGCCTGGCCGATCGGATGGACCACCAACCCTCCCAGCTTTCCGGGGGTCAACAGCAAAGAGTCGCCATTGCGCGTTCGCTCATCAACCGCCCGCGCCTGCTTTTGGCCGACGAACCGACCGGGAACCTGGACTCGCGGACCAGCGAGGAGATTTTGCAGATGGTCGGCCAACTCAACCGCACGGAGGGCCTTACGGTGATCCTGGTCACGCACGACCCTGGAGTCGCCCATCATGCCAAACGAGTTATCCACATCAGCGACGGGCTGATTGACAACACGGGCCAGGTGTCCGCCACCGCCGCATGAAACTCTATCACGTTCTCAACACGGCCTTGCGCGCGCTGCGCCGCAACGTTCTGCGCGCGGCGCTGACGACCTTGGGCATCGTCATCGGCGTCGCCGCGGTCATCGCGATGATGGAGATCGGCAAGGGATCGACCGTCGCCATTCAGCGCACCATCGCAACGATGGGCGCTTACAATGTTCTGATCTTTCCCGGCAACCTGGCGGCCGGCGGTGTCAGCTACGGCAACGGCAGCATCCTGACCCTGACGCCCGCCGACGCGGACGCGATTGCGCTGGAATGTCCGTCGGTGGCGGCGGCGGCGCCGATTGATCGCACGCGGACGCAAATTGTTTATGGCAACCGCAATTGGGTGCCCAACAGCATGTACGGAACCACGCCGGCGTTCCTGGACGTGCGCGATTGGAGTGAGATGGCCGAAGGGGTGACCTTCACCGAACGAGACGTGCGCAATTGCAGCAAAGTCTGCCTGGTGGGGCAGACGCTGGTCCGTGAACTTTTCGCGGGCGAATCCCCCATTGGCAAGGAAATCCGCATGCAGAACGTCACCTTCAAAGTCATCGGCGTGCTGCGGCCCAAAGGCGCCAACATGATGGGGTCGGACCAGGATGACATCGTGCTGGCGCCTTGGACGACGATCAAGTACCGGGTCACAGGCTCCTCGGCCGCCCCGCCCAACCTCAGCGCCTCGGCCGCCGCGGCCACGACGGTTCTCCCCAGCCAGGTTTATCCCAATACACAACCCAACCTTTACTCGGTGCCGTCGGCCACCCAGGTGGCGGACACGCCGGCCCAGGTGCGCTTCGCCAACATCGACCAAATCGTGGTGGCGGCGCGCGGGGCGGCGCAAGTGCAGAGTGCGATCGACGAAATCACCTCGCTGTTGCGGGAGCGCCACCACTTGCGGGGCGACGCGCCTGACGATTTCACGATACGCGACTTGACAGAAATCATGAAGACGATGAGTTCGACCACCGAACTGATGACCAACTTGCTGCTGATTGTCGCGCTCATTTCCCTGGTCGTCGGCGGGGTTGGCATTATGAACATCATGCTTGTTTCGGTCACCGAGCGCACGCGCGAGATCGGCCTGCGGATGGCCGTTGGCGCGCAAGGATCGGATATTCTGCGGCAGTTTTTGACCGAGGCGGTGCTGCTGTGCGTGCTGGGCGGGATTTTCGGCATTGTGTTGGGGCGCGCCACCTCGTGGCTGGTGCGGGTGGTCAAACACTGGCCGACGGCCACCTCTCTGAGCGCGGTCGTCGCGGCGGTGCTGGTCTCCGCCACGGTCGGAATCGTCTTTGGCTTTTACCCGGCATGGAAGGCGTCGCGCCTGGATCCGATTGACGCGCTACGATATGAATAATTGCCGCGCATGAAAAGCACCGCTCCGATCCGGACCATTTTGTTGCTCGGCCTGATATGCGGCGGTTGCATGGTGGGGCCGGATTACAAGCCGCCTCATGCCGCGACGCCGCCCGCGTGGTCCGGTTTGTCAAACGCTCCCGCCGCCGGCGCATCGGCGGCCACCCCTGCCCCGGCCGAGTTGGCCGGCTGGTGGAAAAAGTTCAACGACCCAATGTTGGTATCCCTGGTCACCGAGGCCTTTCGCACCAATCTGGATTTGCAGTTGGCTGAAGCCCAATTGCGCCAGGCCCGCGCCAACCGCGGAGTTGTGGGAGGGCCTTTTTGGCCCGGCTTGACGGCCAACGGTTCCTATGCCCGCGGCGCCACCGGCACGGCTCCCTCCCGCAACCTCTTCACGGCGGGCGGGCTGGACGCCGCGTGGGAACTGGACTTTTTCGGAGCAACGCGCCGCAACATTGAATCCGCCGATGCCGGCATTCTGGCCGCGCGGGAAAATGTACATGACGTTCAGGTCACCCTTGCCGCCGAAATCGCCTTGAATTACATCCAGCTCCGCGCCGCCCAGGAACAGATCGACATCGCGCGGGAGAATTTGAAATCCGAGGAAGCCACCGCGGTGCTGACGCGCAAGCGCCTGGCGGCGGGTTTCGTCAGCGCCCTGGACGAGGCCAACGCGGAGGCGCAAGTGGCCACAACGGCCGCGACCATCCCGGTCCTGGAAACGACGGTGCGCCAAAGCATCTACTCTTTGAGTGTCTTGCTGGCGCGGCCGCCCGCCGACCTGGTGGAGCAATTGTCCCGGCCCGGCCCGGTGCCGCTGACGCCGCCGGAGGTTCCGGTGGGGCTGCCCTCGGATTTGTTGCGGCGGCGGCCGGACATTCGGGAGGCCGAGGCGCAGCTTCACGCGGCCATGGCGCAAATCGGCGTCGCCAAAGCGGCCTATTTCCCGCAGTTTTCGCTCACCGGAAGTGTCGATTATCAAAGCGACATGCTCCGGACGCTTTTCGCCGGGCCAAGCCGGTTCTGGACGGCAGGCCCGTCGGTGACGTGGCCGATATTCCAGGGCGGGGCGCTGACGGCCAAAGTGCGAGTCCAGCAGGCATTGAGCGACCAGGCCTATATCACGTATCAGAAGACTGTGCTGACGGCATTGCAGGACGTTGAGAACCAGTTGGTGGCATTTGCCAAGGAATGGGACCACCGCAAAGCCCTCAACGAGGCGGTCGTGCAGAACCGCAAAGCCGTCGATCTCTCAACACAACTCTACACGGAGGGAACGAGCGATTTCCTGAGTGTGTTGGACGCCGAACGCTCGTTGTATGCCTCGGAGAACGCCCTGTCCCAGAGCAAGGCCTCGATCTCCACCGATTTGGTGGCCCTCTACAAAGCCCTCGGCGGCGGGTGGGAATGAAGAGGGGCGGGATGATCGAATGCCTCTTACGCCGCTTGGCGGGAGGGGTATGTTTCACCTTTTTTGAGTAAGTCCTGTTGGCGAAATAATACCTGAGAAATTCGGACGTCTCGATTGAGAAATTGTCATTGAAAATCTGTCATTTGTCATCGCCAGCGTCCTCCGCCAAGCCGGGGCGGCGGGAGGGTTTTTTATCCCGCCCGGGGCGCGATTCTGGACGGAGCAGCCTTGGGTTGCGGGGGCACGATGATTCCCGTTGCAAAGTCGGCGGGCAGGTCCTCCGGCAACAAGGTGGTCAAGGCGTCGCGATCGCATTGGCCGCTGTTGACCAGGCGCGTGCTTTGATTGCGCACGGCGGCTTCGAAGAGGTTGCGCATTTCGCGCGCGTTGCCGAATTGTTCGTTTCTGGCGGCGTGCAAGTTGTTGCAGATGGAGAGAACCTTCTTTTCCGTTTCCGGCGAGCACACCAGCCCGCTTTGGGCGGCCATGCGATGAAAGATTTCCAGCAAGTCCTCCGGCTTGTAATCGGGAAAATTGAGATAGTTGGTAAAGCGCGATTCCAGGCCGGGGTTCGACGCAATGAATTGCTTCATCGGATCGGTGTAGCCGGCCACAATGACGACAAGGCGGTCGCGGTCGTCTTCCATGCGCTTGAGCAGGGTCTCGACGGCTTCGTTGCCGAAATCTTCCGCGCCGCGCCCGGCCAGGGAGTAGGCCTCGTCAATGAACATGATGCCATCGAGCGCCGAATCAATAAGCGCGTGGGTGCGCACGGCCGTCTGCCCGACGTATTCGGCCACCAAGCGCCCGCGGTCGCACTCAACGACGTGCCCGCGCCGGAGCAGTCCGAGCGACTTGTAAATGCGGCCCATGAGACGCGCGACGGTGGTCTTGCCGGTGCCGGGATTGCCAAAGAAAACGCTGTGCAGACTGGCCTGCAGCACGGGCAATCCCTGTTTTCGGCGCAGCACCTGCATTCGGGCGAAATCAGCGGCGCGATGGACTTCATTCTTGACAGTCTCCAGGCCCACCAGCGCGTCGAGTTCCTTCAGTATCGCGCCAAGGTCTTCCTCGCTCACTCCCGGATCGGCGGCGCGCGCGGTGAAATCCAGCGAGTATTGCCGCGAGACTTCCGTCAATTGCGAGGAGATCACGGCGGAGCGGCGGCGGGAGGCGTCGGACATTTGCCCGTACATGCCCGCCAGCGTGGTTGCCAGCGTTTGCAAGGTTTGCCGCGCAAATTCAATTGTCACCGGCTGCAAGCCCAAATCCAGCGTGTGGCGGGCGAAGAGTCCAAAAATATCTTGCGCGCCATGTTTGTCCACCGGCTGGAGCATGGTCTCCAGACGTTCCAACGCCCTGCGCCCGCTTTTGTCGAACCATTTCACAAAGGCGGCTTCGTCGCCCTTGGCGGCGGCGAACCCGGATTCCAGCAGGGCCTGCGCGTCCTCCTCATTGGCCCCAAGCCCCGCGATGCAGAGGGAGAGGGCGCCGTAGGCCTGCAATTCCAATCCGTCGGTGGCCAGCCGCTGGCACAACCCGAAGGCCAGGACACGCAGCAGGCCATGGAGGTCGTCAACCAAATCGAATTCCTCGTCGCCGATGCGTTTGACCGTCAGCAACGGCGGTGTGAGGATTTCAATGCAGTCAATGAGCAGGCGCAATTGGAGCAGGCTGCGCAGAACGGCTTCTTCCTTGGCGACCTCGTATTTGAAAACCGCCGAGCGCCAGTCGCTTTTGCGCATAAAACGATGGAGGCGCCGCGAGTGGGACTCGATGCAATTGCGCAGCCGCGCGGCCTCCTCCGCCGTGAAGAGGGACTGGGACTGGTAATAGTTGAGCAGGTAGTCGCACGTCATGCCGTCCAGTTCGGCCAACTCCTCACGCTTGAAGGAGACGGTGCGTCCGGTTTTCGGATTGCGAAAGAGCGTGGTGAGGATCGAACCGGGGAGAAACGATTCGTGCAGCGGCACGACCGGGCGGGACGCTTCCTCGACGCGCGGCAGATTGGCCGGAGCGCGGGTGAGTTCCTCCAGAGCGCGGGCGCAACGCAGCAATTCCTCCAATTGCTGGCGCAGCTTGGCCTCTTCCGATTGGGGCTGCCGGTTTGTCTCCATGACAGGCTGATCGAGTCTGGCGCAGTCATAGCCGGGGCCGGTGGCGATTGCAAGCTCTTCCCGGAATCCAGCGCCGATCGACAGGGCGAAACAGGAGCAAACTGGGAAAACAGAGAAGAACAAAGCGCAAAAAGTGAGGGGACACCGGCACAAAAACAAGAAGAGCAAATCCAAACCCAACGAACCCGCGACCGCAGAACCGGCGAGATGAATGTTTCGCTTTCCGGTTCGGCTCGTCTTATCGTGCTGCTGACTGATTATGGACAACGCTCGATTCTCGCCACGAATCGGCCATGCTGGCCGCGTGGTGCTAACGCCGATCTAAAAATGCAAAAGGACCGGGCAGATTGTTCATTCATTAGTGGTTCGGCGGCCTTACGCTCACCGTGAATGCCAACCCGAAATCACGCAATCGAAAGCAGCTCATTTGGCCCGTAGCGGGGATGGTTCTCGGAATAATCGCCGCCACGAACCCTCTTCATGTCAAGCCCATCACGCTTCATACTGGCATCGCAGCCTGGTTTGCCGATGCTCTGCTCGTCGTGGTTCTTTCCGCGAATCCGATCGGTGCGCGAGTCGGGGTTCTTATGGCCGGGCTGTTCATGGCTATTCCTTTCTTGGTGTGGACAGCCCCTTTGAATGGTCTTTTCCTGGCGGGCTTCATGAGCGTGCCCTTCCTTGCGGCCGCGGGGCTGCTAATTGTCCAGCCGATTGCCGGCATTCGGGCGCGACTGGCGCGCCTGTGCGCCTGGTCTGACACATATCCCTTGCAACGACGCGCGCGCAGGTTCGATGCGGCAGCCCTTCGAAATCTCTTTTTGGCAACGGCAGTTTTCGCGGTCGCCATTGCGATTGTCAGGACCGTCTCCGCCCATGGTCTTGATTTGCCCTTACGATGGCTCGCCGGAGGGATCGGACTTCTCGCGCTCGGAGAGATGGCAACGACAGGTCCGAACTTTGTGATGGCGGCTCTGGGCATCAACGTGCCGCCCTTCTTCCAATCGCCATACCGATCAATTACGATCAGCGAGTTCTGGGGTAAACGCTGGAATCGCGCGGCGGGGGAGTTTCTGCGCAGGTGTTGTTTTGCGCCACTGGCGCGGTGTGGCGCCGTGTTCGCGATGTTCGCAACTTTCGCTATCAGCGCCGTTGGTCACGCACTCATTGCTTTTTTCGCGCTTGGAAGGTGGAAAACTGCCGTGGTCTTCGGTGCTTTCTTTCTTGTGCAGTCTCTACTCATCGCGGCCGAACGCCGACTCGCTGTGAGGCGGTGGCGGCCAGAAGCGGGGAGAGCGTGGACGCTGACGGCTCTGGCGATAACTTCGCCAATGATTATTGAGCCGACACTCCAAAGTACAGAGAGGTTTTGGGGCGCGCAGGAAAATGTCCTGTTGCCGACACTCGCCGCGCTTGGCTCTATAATTATCCTAAGCGGTATCGTCTCATTGGTTTCGCTCGCATCCATCTCGGCGGCCACCGGAGTTTATGCCGCCGGACAAGGCCAGGCAGCGAACGGAAGCCAGCAGACGGGAGAGAATTGAAAAACTTTTGCTTGCATCAAGAAACCTGACATGAATTAAGCACCTCGGAGTGGCCGGTTTTCAACCGCCCGGTGACACCAAGCGCGGCGGGGACAGAGGGCTGGAACGGCTGAAGCGAGAGGTTGAGCGTCTGGAAAGACCGGTTCAATGAACCGCAAAAACAGCAAAATACAAGGACCCGAATGGCGCTTATGGTGTTCAGGTTTCTAAATCAATGCAAACCGAGCAGTTTCAAAAGCCTTAACTTTGTTTCGTCCGGCAGAATTCCGAACAACGAAACCGTAGCAATTACAAGTGCAAATACAATCACAAGATGCCATCTAAATCGTGAATTCCCACCGGCGGCAATATGGCCGATGGCAATCGTTTTCGGATGTCTTGATTTGGTCCACTCAACAAAACTCCATCCGATAACCGCAAGGAGCGCAGTCAAAAGCACAGCGTGAATTTCTGGCTTCCCAAAAAAACTCAATCATGCGGCTCCTTCCACGATTTTGATTTCATCCGGCGTCAGCCCGTAAAGATCATAGACCATGGCGTCAATCTGGCGATCCAGGCCGTCGCAGCGGTTGGTGTAAAAATCCTTGTCCTTGTCGCTCTGCGCTGCGGCCAGTTGCTTCCTGGCCGCCAGCATTTGCTCCACCAGTTCAACCATCCGGTCGTGCTTCGCGTTGTCGGCAGGGTCGGTCAGGTCAAGTGGACGAATCGGCACTTTCTCCATGTATTGATAAATCAGCCGGTAGCGGTATTCCCCGGCGCGGATTCCAAACGGTATGCTGATGTTGCTGATGGTAAACCAGAAAAGCCGGCTGTTGAGCAGGCCAAGCAAATAAAGACTCTCCGAACCGAGGCAATAGGCCGTGTTCGCAAGATAGATTCCACTGCGGTCAACGTAGAAACGCGGGTTTTTGCAGATGTCGGGGAAGATGATTTTGGGCGCTTCAAGGTAGGAATAATAATCGCATGGCCGGAGTTCCCACCAAAATTCTCCCTGATCCTGACGTTTTCGCAACGCGGTTTCAAATGGCGTGAGATGCCGGGCGATGCCGGAGTAGTTCTTTTTCAGCCATTCCCATGCGTGTTTTTCGGATGAGTTGACAGCTCCTCTTTTGCCCTTTGCGATTTCGGCGCGCGTCCAGCCGCACGGAATGACAATCATCAGTTTCCCATCGTCCTCAATGTGATAACGGCGGATGTCCTCGCCACCGAGAAATGGTTTGATGAGCGATGCGCTCACCGGAGATTGCTTGACGATTTCCCGTCGCTGCCGTGCGGTGATGGCAAAGGCTTCGTTCAGGCCAGTCAGCAATCCACGGAAGAATTTTTTCTCCACATATTCGCCGAGCGGGCGGCGGCCCACTTGCATGATCTTTTCAAACACGGCTGCCTCGGCATCTGATTTCAAAGCCCAAGCGTCTTTGGAAAACCTGCCCGCAGGGATGGAAAATGAGTGCTCGGTCGCATAAGTCGTCAGGTTTTGGATTTCGAGTGAGGGGATTTTGCAGATTTCGATCCGCGGTGGATTTGGTGTCGAACCTTTTGAAATGAGCGGGATGCAAACGTAGGTGTCCTTGGCATTGGCAAATACCGGCAGTCCGCCAAAGTCCATCACGCGCTGAATCGTTCCAACACTTTTGAGGTAGCGGCGAAGCGGCTCGCCGTATGTGGCACGGAGAAAACTGCTGGAAACGATGTAGCTGAACAGCCCGCCGCGTTTCAACAAACGCAACGACCGTTCCATGAAATACGTGTAAAGGTCGGCAATCCCGTCAAAAGATTGGTAATGGGATTCCAGATATTTCTTGATTGCCGAAAGGGATTCCTGTCGGACATACGGCGGATTGCCGACAATGGCATCAAAGCCGCCTTCAAATTCCGGCGCGGCGGGCGGCGCGACTTTCGGCATTTTCTTTTTCTTGTAACTGAATGAGCCGTGCAGCGGCACGCCGGGAAACATGAAATCCAGCGGCGTGGCCACTTCCCGTAATTCCATGGCACCGGTTTCGCGAGGGAAGATGTGCGGGAATCGCTGCTCGAAATCCATCGGGTTGAGCTTCCTTTCCTCATCCGGCGCCACGAGATGGCCAGTCAAAATGTCCGTCCCGATTAGCGAGTTGCCGCAGACGATGTTTTTGTTGAGCGGCGGCAACAGCGTTTCGTGAAACTCCAACTGGTAGTTGCGGGCGGAGCCGGGCGTTTCGTCCTGCAACAATTTCAGGTAAAGCGAGAGTTGCGCCACCTCCACGGCCTGCGGGTCAATGTCCACGCCGTAAATGTTGTTCAATAGTATCTCCCGCTTCTTCTGCAGGGACAGGTGCAAGCCGTCGTCCCGCTCCACCACGTCGCCCCCTTTTGCCTTGCGGGGGTATTCGTTGTAAAACTTGGTGTGATGGCGAATCAACAGGTCATAGACGCCCAGCAGGAACGAGCCGCTGCCGCAGGCGATGTCCGCAAATCGCATTTCGGAAACCTGCGCGGGCGTTTTGCCGACGATCAAGTTGCCGACGGTGTTTTCAACAATGTAACGCACGATGTACTCGGGCGTGTAATATACGCCGCCCGCCTTGCGGACTTCGGGTTTTTCCTCCAGCCGGGCCCGTTTGTCGGTGGTGACGATGACCTTGCCGAGAAAGCGTTCGTAAATGCTGCCGAGGATGTGGATCGGGATGGCGTTGAAGTCGTAAGGCGAATTGAGATGAGACATCCGTTCGCAAATGTCGGAAAAGACGTCGTCGTCCGGCTTGAATTTGGGCGAGTCGAGGATGCCGTGCTCTTTATAGACGATGCCGTTGTAGATGCCATTTAGGCGGCGGGATTCGGCGATGAAATCCTGCCAAGCCGTTCCTTTGCCGCTGAAGTAGGCAATCCGGTTCTGCGGTTCGATGTGTTTATCTTCCAGGAAGCGCAGGAAAACGAGGCGATCCAACGTTCGCTGGGTGAGTTCGGTGAGTGTTTCACCGTCGAGATTCGGGTTCCGGATTTTGAAGGCGCGGGCGAGTTCGTCGCGGAATTCGTCGAGTTCTTCCAGGAACGTGTCGTCAATGGTATGATCGGCGGTGCCAATCAGACCGCGTTGGACGGCTTTGCCGCGTTTCTTCGGCAGCGTGGCGGCGAATTTTTCGAGCGAGCCGTTGGCGACGGCTTCGCGGGAGAAGAGCCAATAGATTTCCGCGAATTTCTCCGGGTCTTCGTAGTGGCTGAAATGGTATTTGCGGAGGTTTTGCGCGAGCGCGGTGTTAATGTGCGGACGGTAGCGGCAGTCCAGAATCTCGAATTGTTCGAAGTCGTGCAGGACGGCGACGGGCGTGGAACTGCTCCAGCCGTAGCGGATAGTCTGGAAATAATTGTCGGCGGTGGCGATGTCGCCGCGAGGTTTCTTGGCCTCGACGTAGAATTTCACGTCGCGAAAATTGGGCGCGAGATAAAAGGCGTAGTCGGCGCGGCGCTGGGAGAAGCCGTGTTCGCGGCGCTCGACTTTGACTTCCTGCTCGAAAGGGTTCTTTTGGGCTTCGTGATTCACGTCCCAGCCGAGCGCGAGCCAGAATTTGTCAATGAAATCGCGGCGCGCTTCCTGTTCCTGATAGGCCGGGGACACGTAAAATTTCTCGTTGGCCCGGAAGTCGTCAACAAGCTGCTTCACCTTTTGAAATGCTTGGTCGAAAGCCGTTGGCATTTGAGTGAGTGTGCGCCGGAGATTTGGCGGCGTCAATTCTCCGTCTCAATGGTTTGCGCGACGGCAGCCAGCGGCAAGCCAAAATTCATCGAAAGCAGCTTTCGTTGCACGCTGAGTTGCGGATTTTCCAACCAGTCCTTTTCCCAATCATCCAGCGACGGCACCGTGGCTTCCGCGATCGTGAGGAACCAGTTGGCGGATCGGCTGTGGATGGGCATTCGCAGAAGCGTTGTTCCCAAACTTCATGCTTGGAGGAAAGCATATCAATGAAGACATGCGGACAAAGGGATGGTCTGATTCTCGAGGGGTTGCGCCACGGTCCAGGCCGTCATGCGAGTTTGGCTCGCGCGGGCTTCCGGCGGATGGCAACATGAACGTTGTGGATGAACAAGTAGAACGGCCGTCGGCGGCGGCAACGCCGTCCGGGGCTTCGGCGCGCCTGGCCATTGGGGCGGCGGTGATTGCCGGCGCCTGCACGTTTCTGAACGTGTACTGCACGCAACCCTTGTTGCCGCTGCTCCAGCGCGTCTTTGGCGCGACCGAAGTCGAAGTCAGCATGACTGTGGGCGCGGTCACGTTGTCGGTGGCGCTGGCGGCCCCGTTCATCGGCCTGCTGGCGGAAACGTACGGGCGCAAGAAGGTCATCGTGCCGGCGCTTTTTGGGATGGTTATCCCGACGATTCTGGCGGCCACGGCGCCGAGCCTGCGCGCGCTCATCTTCTGGCGGTTTGCCCAAGGTTTGTTTGTGCCGGGCGTCATCGCGGTGATGATCGCTTACGTCAACGAGGAGTTTCCGGGGCGCGCCGGCGTGGTGATGTCGGCTTACGTGGCGGGAACCGTGTTTGGCGGGTTTATCGGACGGTTCCTGGCGGGAATCATTGCCGAACACTGGAGTTGGCGCTGGGCCTTCGTTGTGTTGGGGGTCCTGGACCTTCTGGGCGCCATCGCGGTGCGACAATGGTTGCCATTGGCCCGGAGTTTTGTTCCAGCCAAACACGTTTTCAAATCGCTTGCCGATGCATGGGGGCACTTGCAAAACGCGCGGTTTCTGGCGATTTGCGGGATGGGATTCACGGTGTTGTTCTCGCTGGTGGGGGTGTTCACTTATGTCAACTTTCACCTCGCCCGTCCGCCGTTCAACCTCGGTCCCAGCGGGCTGGGGGCGATTTTCGGCGTCTATCTGTTGGGATGCGCGGTGACGCCGCTGGCGGGCGGGTTCCTGGATCGGAATGGATTTCGCAAGACGGCGTTGGTGGCGCTGGCGATGAGCGTGACGGGCCTCCTGTTGACGCTGGCTCATTGGCTGCCGGCGGTGATCGCGGGGCTGGCGTTTTTTTCGTCGGGAGTTTTCGTGTCGCAGTCGGCGGCGACGGTGCAGACGGGCCTGGTGTCGGATCGGGCGCGTTCGGCGGCGGCGGGGATATATGTGACATGCTATTACGCCGGGGGCAGCGCCGGGGCGGCGGCGCCGGCATGGTTCTGGAGCAAAGGCGGCTGGCCCGCGTGCGTCGGGTTGTTCACCGCGACGAGCCTGATCACGCTGGTTCTTGGATTGGCGGGGGGAAGAAGCCGTGTTTGACAAATCGGCCAGGAAGAGCGCCAATTGACAGTTTAGAACACTTGCATACGGACCGCGAAAACGAAGGCGCCGGCATTGTTGGGCGCATTTTCTCCCAGAATAGATGTGCCTTTCTCTTGTTGGTGCTGGCCGTGCTCGTGGCCGTCGCCGTCAGGGTGCGGCTGGCGCAAACACCTTTGGAACGGGACGAAGGAGAATACGCCTACGCCGGGCAGTTGATGCTGCAAGGGATTGCGCCCTACAAGCTGGCCTTCAATATGAAGCTGCCGGGCACTTACGCCGGCTACGCGGCGATCATGGCGCTGTTTGGCGAGACAACGGAAGGGATACACCTCGGCTTTCTGGTGGTGAACCTGGCGACGGTGGCGCTGCTTTTTTTTGTCGCCCGGCGTCTGCTGGATGGGCCGCACGCGCTGGTGGCGTGCGCCTGTTATGCGCTTTTGTCGATAAGTCCGGGCGTGCTGGGGCTGGCGGGGCACGCGACGCACCTTGTGACGCTGGCGGCCTTGGGCGGGGTGCTCCTGCTTTTGAAAGGGGGGGAGTCGGCGCGGGCGCGGACTTTCTGGTGCAGCGGGCTGCTTTTCGGACTGGCGTTTCTGTGCAAACAGCCGGGGCTTTTTTTCGGAATGTTCGGCGCGGCGGTGATGCTGCGCGATGCCTGCGAGGCGCCGCGCTCGGAACGATGGATATGGGCGAGGAATTTCGCGTGGTTCTGCCTGGGCGGGGCGTTGCCGTTCCTGGTGACATGCTGCCTGATCTGGCGGGCGGGAACATTCCATCGCTTCTGGTTTTGGACGGTGGTCTATGCGCAAGTCCACGCGAACCTTCTGCCGTGGGGGATGGCGCGCGAGGCGCTGGCCAATTTCTACATGCGGGCCGGCGTCATGCGGTGGTCCTGGCTGGCGGCGGCGGCGGGGCTGGTGTGCCTGCTGGCCGGCGAGGCTCCGCGCCGGGCGAAGTTCCTGATTGTCTGCCTGCTGGGTTTTTCGCTGATGGCTTTCACGGCCAGTTTTTATTTCTCGCGACATTATTTTATCGTGGTGCTGCCGGTCCTTAGCCTGTTGATCGCCATCGCTGTGCGGAGCGCGGCGCGCCGATTCGGCGGAGTCATTTCCATGGCATGTTTCGCGGCGGCGTGCGGTTTATTCGTATTTGCCAACCGTACGGTTTGGTTTGAACTGAGTCCGCCGGAGGTATGCCGCTCACTCTATGGCGCCAATCCATTTCCCGAGGCGGTGGAAATTGGGAAGTACATCCGCGAAAACTCCGCGCCCGGCGCGACCATCGCCGTGCTTGGATCCGAGCCGGAGATTTATTTTTACGCGCGGCGGCATTCGGCCAGCGGCTATATCTATATGTACGAGATGATGCAAAACCACCCGTACGCCGCCGCGATGCAGCGGGAGATGATCCACGACGTCGAGGAGGCCAAGCCCGAATTTCTGGTGTGGGTCCATGTCCCATCGTCCTGGACGCTCTGGGGGGATTCCGATCTGACTCTGATCAAGTGGAGCGCCGGTTACGAACAACGGTTTTACGACGTCGTCGGCGCCACCTGCATCTGGTCCGATCACCCAACCGAATATTTTTGGGGGCCGGAGGCAGCCGCCCGCGAAAACGGCACGATGTCCCGCGTGCTCGTGCTGCGGCGCAAACCGGGGCTTTGAGGGCGGAGTCGCAAACCGGCGGCGGTCAGCGCGGCGGTTCAGCCGCCCGCAGACGGTCCAGTGTTTGCCGGATTTCCTGGGAAGCCGGATCGAGGCGCAGGGCCTCCTGGCAATTGGTCAGGGCTTGCTGGAAATGGCCCAGCTTTTCCCACGCCATCGCGCAGTTCAAATAGGGGCGAGGATTGCCGGGGTCCGCCGCGATGGCGCGCTGGAATTGAACCAGGGCCAGTTCAGTTTTGCCCTGTTGGGCCAGCGCCACGCCGGCATTGTTGAGAAGCTGTTCGTTGCGCGGGTCCAGCTTGAGGCCCTCGGTAAACTGCGCCAGCGCTTCGGCGCTGTCCCCGGCGTTGGCCAGTTCGATGCCCAGGTTGAGCCGGGCGCGAACCAGGTTGGGATCCAAACGCAACGCTTCTCTGAAGTGATCAATGGCCTCCCCGGAACGGCCCGCCTGCGAGAGCGCCCAACCCAGGCCGTTCTGGGCCATGACGCAATTCTTGTTGACGGAGAGGATTTGGCTGTAGAAGGAGATGCTGTCGCGCCAGGTTGCCAATTGCTTTTGCGTGACCAAAACGCAACCCAGCAAACACGCCGCCGCAAGCGCCCCGGCCCAAAGCCGGGCGGGGGGGCGGGCCGCCAGCCAATGATGGGCGCTCCAGACGACCATGATCAAAAGACCAATGGATGGAACATAAGTAAAGCGGTCGGCGATGGCCTGGTCGCCGGCTTTGATCAGGCCGATCACCGGAACGAGCGTGCCCAGAAACCAAAACCAACCCACCGGCAGCCACGGACAGGACCGCCGCCAGAGCCAGGCCATGAGGGTGATCGCCGCCAGTGCCGCCAGAGCGCATAGCGCAGTCCCGGCGGGCGGCTTGACCGGCAGTGGATAAAACGCGCAAAGGCGCGCCGGCCATAGCGTTTTGCAAATATAAGTGCCGTAGGCCAACGGGACCTCCCAAACGCGCGTGGCGAAGGGGACTTGATTCAGGGTCTTGATCGCCCCGCCGGAGTGTTGGGCGAAAACGGTGACAACGCAGGCCGCGGCGGCCAGCGCGAAGAACGGCGCTTTTTCCAACAGCAACGGGCGCCAGGCACGCGGCGTGGCCGCGGCGGCGCAGCGCTGCAACGGCCAGTAATCCAGCAACAAAAGAACAAACGGCAGCGTCACCACCATCGGCTTGGACATCATGCCCAGGGCGAAGAACATCAACGCGCCCGCGTAATACATTTTGAAGTTCGCGCGATGAACTTTAAGTTCCTCCGCGTAGCGCGCGTAAGCTCCCAGGGAGAGCATCCAAAACAGCGCGCTCAGAACGTCCTTTCGTTCCGAAACCCAGGCAACCGATTCCACGCGCAGCGGATGCCATCCAAAAAACGCGGCGACCACGAGCGCGGGCCAGGGCGAGGCCGTCAGGCGTGTCAACACCAGAAAAAGCAGGAGCGTGTTGAGCGAATGGAGAACAACGCTCGTCAAGTGATGGCCGCCGGCGGAAGCGCCGAAGAGCGAATAATCCACGATATGCGAAATCCAGGTCAGCGGATGCCAATTGGCCGCCGAGGTGCTGGTCAACGCCCACTTGAGGCTGGACCAACTAAGACCGCTACGGACCTGCGGATTGTTAAAGACGTAGAGATCGTCGTCGTAAGCAACGAACTCAAAGCGAGTGGCCGGAAAATAGAGAAAGAAGGTGGCCACGGCCAGCACCACGCCGCAGAGAAAAATGCGGCTCCGGCTCGCATCGGGATTCATGAGGCGACCTCCTTCCCGGGCCGGCGTTTGGTTCTCATGTAATGAAACAGATACTGTTGGGCATAGCCGGATTGGGATCCAAAATGCGTCCGGCTGAAGCGCCGCAGGCGGGCCATTTTGGGGCGCCGGTTCGGAAAATAAAGCTGCCGCAGGGCCTTGATGACCCAGACATCGAGCGGGAAGGCCTGTGGAAATCCATAGGCAAAGAGCAGGACGCAATCGGCGATTTTGACCCCCACGCCGGGCAGCGCGAGCAAGTGCTCCCGCGCCTGCTCCAGCGGCAATTCAGACAGGCGCGCCAGGTCCACCTCGCCGCGAGCCAGTTTTCGGGCGGTGGCCGCCAAGTAGGGCGCGCGGAAGCCCAGCTTGCACTGGCGCAACTCCGCTTCGGACGCTTCGGCCAGACGCTGGACGGTCGGAAACGCGCACGCCGCCGCGCCGCCGTCGGGGACGGCCACGGTGTGTCCGAACCGCTGGCAGAGCAGGGCGACGATTTGGCGGATTTGGGTGATTTGCTTGGTGGAGGAACAGATGAACGAGGCCAGGCATTCCCACGGTTCCTGCCGCAGCAAGCGCAGACCGCGGCACGACTCGACCGACTGGCGCATTGGCTCATCGTCGGGAAACGCCGCCAGTATATGTTCCAGTTGCACGTCCAATTGCAGATAGTGGCGCAGCCAGTTCCAATCCGCCACCGGCTCGGCCGTCCGGGCGCGGATGCGCCCCGGCTCCTGGCACAGGCGCACCCAACGGGAGCCGACGACCCCTTCCCAAGCATCTTCGACTTGACGCCAGCGAAAGGCCTGGCCGGAGGACAGGGTGGCCGCCAGATCGTAATGTTCGACCGCAAAGCTGGCGCTGGAGGAGGTCATATCACCGCAAATGGTGGCACTCGAACAACTGCGCGCGCCTGACGATGTCGCCGCCGACCACCACGTTTCTGAGACCCAGATAAGTGAACGAATCGAATTGCCGCTGGACCTCCGGCGGCAGCGGCGGGACGGGCGGAGTGTCCTGAAGGTAAATATCCTCGTCGTGATGCCACCATCGGGAGAACCAGCCGGGACGCAATCTGGGTCGTTCAGCCTCCCGAATGAAAATGGCATTTTGCCCTTTGCGGTCGAGATAACCCGGCCAGAAGTAGAATTGGTTTCGCGGGGTCTGGCTGGCGTAACAAAATACCACGGGGCCGGTCAGCACGCGGCTTTTGGCTTCGGGCAAGTAGAATGAGATTTCCGAGGTGAAGCCGTAATGATCGGCGATGATGAAGGCAGGCGGGCCTTGTTTTTCAAGATCGGCGCGCGCCTGGCCGGCGATTTCGGCCAGCTCCTTCCAGCCCCGCACCCGGTGCAGGAGATCGAGGCGGGGCGGCAATTTGCGGTGCAAAACCTTGTTGACAAGGCCCGGATCGTACAGGAGAAGGACCACCGCCGCTCCGAAGGCGATGCCCGCCGCCAGCAGGGGTTTGACCGCCGCGGCGCCCTGTTCCCATCGTTTGTTCCAATAGATCGCCATGAGGCAAAAGAGCGGGATGACCGAGGGCGCAATCCAATTGGCCTCGATGTGGCTGTGCCAGCTCAACAGAAAATAACAGAGAAAGAGCGGCACTCCCATCGTGAATAAAAAAACTTGCAGCGGCTCGCCGCGGCCGCGCCGCCAGAAGGCCATCGCGGCCCAAAGAGAGGCGACGAAAAAGAGCGGATGCAGCACCGCCGCCTCAGTCAAGAGGAATTGCGCCACGTAGGTCCGATTCCACGGCTGGCCCAATTGGCCGTCGCTGGCGACGTGAACGGCCGTAATCCAATGGTGTTGCGCGTTCCAAATCACGACCGGCAGACAGGCCAGGGCGCCCGCCAGCAGGGCCAGGTACGGGCCGGGCCGGCGAAGATGGCGCCGCGCGGGCGGCCACAGCAGAAAAAACAGGCCCCAGCAAGCGTATTGAAACAGATTGGTGTACTTGCTCAGGAAACCCAGCCCCATCCACAGCCCCGCCCACAGCCATTGCCGTGTCGTGCCGCCGGGCTGGACGGCCCGCCAGCCCGCCACCATCGCGGCGGTCCAAAACAAGACCGACAGCGGGTCAACGGTCATCACGGTGGCGCCCAGTGCCGTCAGCGGCGTGACGGTGATGATCAAGAGGACGATAAACGCCAGACGCGCTCCCGCCTCGCGCGCCAGAAACCGCAAGACCAGCACCGAGAGCACCGCGGCGATGACGGGCGAGAAAAAGCGGACGCCAAACGCGTTGTCACCCCACAGATGGGTGCCCAGGAATTGGGTCAGGGCAATCAACGGCGGCTTGCTGTAGTAAGACAACGCCGGATGTTTGGACCAGAGCCACTGGTAGGCCTCATCCTCGCTCAATTCAATTCTCCCGGAGCCAATGTAGAGCAGCCGGATGAATAAAAAGAGGGCGACAAAGAGACACCCCAAATGCAGCCACTCGGTTTCGCCGGCGGGTTTCCCATCGCTCACGGCGGGACGCAACAGCGAGGGCATCCGCGCCCGCCAGGCAGGAAACCAGCGCGCGCCCAACCCCTGCCACAGGGCCTCGCATCCCCATACGACGGCGGCGCTGTAACCGGCGCCCAGGATGGCTCCGGCCAGGACGTCGCTCGGATAATGAACGCCGTTGTAGATGCGCGAGAAGCTGACCAGCAGCGCCAGGGGGAGCAGGCACCAAACCGTCCGCCGGTAATAGACGAGCAGGACCATCGTCGCGCTGAACCAATTGGCGGCGTGAGAGGAGGGCATGCTGAAACTGCCGCCCATTCCCACCCGCACCATAACGTCCGGCAGCGTCTGAAAGGGCCGCGGCCGTGCGACGATGTTTTTCAGCGCGTCGCACACCATCCAGTTGCCCAGGCAGAGGGCCAGGGCCAGCATCAGGACGCAGACGCGCCCGCGCGCGCCGCCCCGGCAAAGGAGCATCAGGCAAACGCATATAAGGACGCAGGCAAACCAGGGCGAGTTGCTGACGAAGGCCATCAACCAGTCGATGAATCCGCCGCCGCGCCAGGAGTTGATGGATCGGAAGAGCCAGACATCGACGGATTGCAGCCAGCCGATCATTTGGATTTCGGCTCCGGGGTCTTAATAGACAATGAGGGAGCGAACGGGAAGTCCCTTGAGGCGCTGGCGGCCGTTGAGGAAGCTCAATTCGATGAGGAAACTGATTTCCAGGATTTGCACCCCCAGGCGCTGGAGCAGATTGGCGGCGGCGGCGGCCGTCCCACCCGTGGCCAGCAAATCATCCACCAGCAGCACGCGGCTGCCCGGCCGCACCGCGTCAATATGGATGGCGACGGTGTTGGATCCGTACTCCAGTTGGTAACTCTCCTCGTACGTTTTGTAAGGCAGTTTGCCCTTTTTGCGCACCGGCACAAACCCGCACTTAAGCTCGTAGGCCGCGGCGGCCGCGAAAATGAAACCGCGCGCGTCAATGCCGACCACCGCGTCCACCATCCCCGGTTTGAAACCGCCGGTCAGATGCTCGATCGACGCGGCAAAGAGCCGCGCGTCGGCCAGGACAGGAGTGATGTCCTTGAATTGGATACCCGGCTGGGGAAAATCCGGCACATTGCGAATGGCCTTCGCCAATTCCTGCACGGATGCTTTTTCGATTGTCATGCGCGGGAGACTAACGGGCCGGGTCAGGTTTTGACAGCCTCAAGTTTCTCGATCATTTTGCGCAGTTTGTTCAGCGCGATGTTCTGAATCTGGCGGACGCGCTCACGGGTGACGCCAAACTTTTCGCCCACTTCCTCGAGCGTTCTTTCGCTCCCGCCATCCAGGCCAAAGCGGTACTGCAGGATGGTGGCCTCCCGCGGGTCCAGAGTCTTGACCATTTCGCGGAGCATTTTGGTCACGGTCTTTTCCTCGAGCTGTTGGTAGGGCGTGTCGGCCGTTTCGTCCTGCACCACTTCGGCGAAGTAATTGGATTCATCGTCGCCGATGGGGGCGTCGAGCGAGGCGGGGCGAATGGCGGCGGTGCGCATCTGGGCCACCCGCGAGGGCGGCATTCCCATCTCCTCGGCCAGTTCCTCGTCGGTCGGTTCGCGGCCGAAGACCTCCTGCAGTTTCATGGCGGTGCGGCGCATTTTGGCGATCTTGTCCACCAGATGCACGGGCAGGCGGATGGTTTTGGACTGATTGGCCAAAGCGCGCTTGATCGACTGCTTGATCCACCAGGAGCCGTAAGTGGAGAGCTTGCCGCCCTTGGCAGGATCGAAGCGTTCGACGGCTTTCATCAGGCCGATGTTGCCCTCGTTGATCAAATCCAGGAGCGGGAGGCCGAAATTCTCGTAATCATGGGCGATCTTGACGACCAGGCGCAGGTTGGCCTTGATCATTTGTTCGCGCGCCTTCTTGTCGCCCTTTTTGATGCGCGCGGCGAGATCGATTTCCTCCTGTGGGGTCAGCAGCTTGACCTGCCCGATCTCGCGCAAATAGAGCTTGATGGCCGTCTCGCCGTCGTAGGGGGCTCTCTCTTTGTCCGCCGCCAGCAGCATAGCATCGTCCTCGCGCGCGATATCCTCCACCAACGCGGTCACCGGCGGCGCGGCCATCGGCGGCGCGGCCACCGGGGTCTTTTTACGCTTGACTCGGGCGGCGGCACGGGGCGCCTTCTTGCGTCTTTTCAGCACGACTTTCGCGCGATGGGTTCTGGCGGCCATGTCAATCCAATCGTTGCAAGACAACTAAGAGAATCGGGCGCCCCAGGCAAGCAAATAAATCCGGCCTCCTCCCTTGTCCGAAGGCTTCGGCCTTTGGATGCGCTCTGCCGGTGTTTGCGCATCGGCAGAGCTTTTGTTTTTGCCTCTAAAAACTTCATCGTTGACTTTTGTTTAACACAATTGTATCTTGGCGTCAAGAGTTTTGTTAAACACAAGTATGAAAAAGAGAACAGGGAGGCCAATGATTGGCACGCAGCCTGCCACGGTCTTTTTTGCGGCCCGATTCACACCGCAAGAAGCGGAAAGGATCGACGTCGCAATAAAGCAATCACGCCAGACCAAATCCGCCTGGATAAGGAAAAGCTTGCTTTCCTCTTCCAATGCAGCAAATAATTTCACAATGAAATGAGAACTCCCGAAATTACACCATCGGGACGCATTGTTGAGGAGCAGCTCGATTGTCATTTAATGGAAGTTCAAAAGGCTTTCGGCGGCTGTGACGCTTTGGCGTTTGTTGGACCGCTATTTCCGCGCGTTGATGAAGAAATCCGTGATGCAGTGGAATGGATTCATCGAAAAACCCCTCGCACCGCGTCAAATGTCTTTCAGAAGCGCCCTAAGTTGATCGTAATACTTGAAACCCCCGGCGGTTACAGTCAGACAACAGAGCGAATCGCTGATTGTCTGCATAGGCATTTCGAGGCGGTTGAATTCGTCATACCAAACCGCGCGATGTCCGCTGGCACTATTTTGACAATGGCCGGCGACGAAATATGGATGGATTACTTTTCGGTACTCGGTCCAATTGATCCACAGGTTGAAGGCCCAAAAGGCGAACTCATTCCCGCGCATGGCTATTTAGTCCAATATAAAAGACTTATTGATAAATCAAAGAATGGAAAAATCACCACGGCTGAATTGCAATTCTTGATGCAGAAGTTTGACCCGGCTGAACTGTATCAATATGAACAAGAAATGAATCTTTCTGTCACACTCTTAAGGAAATGGCTTGTCCAATACAAGTTTAGGAATTGGGTTAAAACATGGACCCGGAAAAGAAAAGTGACCGACAGCATGAGGCGCAAATGTGCCGAAAGAATCGCACACAATTTGAATGACACAAAAAAATGGCATTCGCACGGACGCGGAATTTCAATGGAAGTTTTGCGCCGAGATGTAAATCTGGCGATAAGAGATTTCGGGGAAGAGGAAGACAAAAGCACCAGTGTCAGAGAATACTTTAAACTGCTGTCCGACTATATGGAAAAACTAGGTACCAGGGTTGCTGTTCACGTTGTTGAAAAATTCTCGATCATGCGTTTATCAAGGTAGGGCACCACTATGAGAAAATTAAAACTGTCTCGCAAAAAACATTCTAAAGTTGATTTTGAATTGCTGGAACAAAGCTTGAGGCTCTCTCGCAAACTCGCTAAGGAAGGGCTTGGGCGTGGCCGGTCTTACAGTTTGCCGCCGCCATACCAAAATAAATTGGTTAGAACCACGCCAGCCGAACTTTTGGCATTACAGGAAGAAGTAATTTAATTTTTGGGCTTTCATGGGCGATATTGGCGAGATGAATCCGCTAAATCCAGATGACGTTTCGAAGGCCATTGCCAGTTCAACGACCCTTCTTGTCAAACTTATTGATCGAATCAAAGACAGGGAGACTGCGGCGCTTGCTGCCGAGCTTCAAAGTACCTATTTTACAATTCGCCAGGAATTGATACGCCTCCAATCCGAAAATGCGAATCTTGCACTTGATAAGCGCAATCTTGACACACAACTTTTCAATTTGAAGCAATCGCATGTCAACGAAACGACGGAACTTCGGGCTGAAATAAGCAGGTTGAAGGCGCAGCCATCCCCAAGACAAGCCGATGAACTGGAGCAAGGAACAATAGCGGTTCTTAAGTTTCTCTTTGATGCTGCCCAGGACGTGTCTGGGCGACAAATTGCACGGCAATTTAACATGCACCCAAGCGTGCTCGATCATTATATTGATAAATTGTTGGAAAAGAGGTTGATAGAACAGGCAACCGTTGGTGGCACTGGCGCGGATTGTTCGTTCCGCATCGAATCGAAAGGGCGCGACTACATCATAAAAAGCGGACTGTTTGACCCTAACCAACGGACACCGACTCCGCGACGCGCCCCTGACGATCCCCACAGACTTGGAATGATTTAGGCAAAGCCCGGCCTATCCACATTGCGGGCAGAATCGTCCCGGCTGGCGGATTGCGACCCTTGGCAGCTCCCCGTTTTCTGTTCCAGCAACAATCTGGGGCAACACTACCCGGCAGGCGGGGGCTTGTTCAAAGAGGAGGCCGGCTCAGATGTATCCGAAGGCGCGGCAGTAGGGTTCCAGAACGGGCAGAATCGGCGCCAGATGCTTCTCGTAGCCGCGCCACCGCGCCACGGAACGATTATAGACCGGGCGGGTCACGTCCTGGTAAGTCGGGGAATAGAGCTGTTTGGCGGCGTTCTTCTCGTAATATCGCCCTTGGTCCGGGTGCCACGTCAAGCCCACGAATTCCGTCACGCGGCCACCCTCCTTAGCCAGGTCGGCCACGATGTCCTCATAGCGAGTCTCCATCCAGGCAAAGCCCTCCCATTGGCGCACCGCCAGCCAGATGTCCATCAGGTCGGCGTAGTGCTTTGCGACGCGGTCCAGACTGAGGAAGTTCACATTGGCCGAGTTGAGGCGGATGTTCTGGAAATAACAACTCAGGGCGACATCGCGGGGGTCGCGCAAGGCGATGAGCACGCGCAATTCCGGGAACACCCGCAGCCAGAGCGGCAGGCGGGCCGTCGGGGAGGGATTTTTGTCAATGAGCACTTTGCCCGCCGGATCGTCCTCCAAATCCTCGCGCAGCGCCTGAATGTACTGGCGGCGGAGGACGTTGACCCGCGCGCTGGAAAGCTGGGTGGATTTGTAAAACTCCGGCTGGAGGACTTCCAGGAACGCCACCGGTTCATCCAGCGCGGCCACTCCGGGATGGGCGTCCAGGACCTGCTCCAGCAAGGTCGTTCCGCTCCGGGGATGTCCGCCCAAAAAGACCAGCGGCGGGATCGCCTCGCGTTTACGCTCCGGGAAAAGTTTTGCCCAGCTCTTGAGGATGTCTTTGGGCTGGCTGGCGGTGAAACGCCGGGCGCTCTCGGCGTTTTGATCATAATCGCGCAGGAGCACTTGGGTATCGGTCAAGGCGCGCACCATCTCCTTCGCCTCGCCAAGCAGGCGCATCGCGTCATCGAACCGATCGGTGCGATCCAGAATCTGTGCCAGCTCGTAACGGGCGGCGTAACGAACATAAGGATGCCGCGGCTCGGAGGCAATGAGGTCGCGCAACTGTCGCTCGGCCTCTTCCAATTTGCCCTGGCGCCGGTCGAGCAGGGCCGTGAAATAGCGGCCTTGGTCGTCGTGTGGATCAATGGCCAGGCACTCATTGACGGCGTCGCGGGCGGCATCGAGGCAATTGGCCTTTTCCAGCAGCACAGCCAGGCTGATGCGGGGATTGATGCCGCGCGGCTCGGCGGCGGCGGCCTGGGTGAAACAGGCGCGGGCCCGTTGCGGGCGGCGCAGGGCCTGGTACTGATGGCCGATCATGCCGACCAGGTCGGCGTTGCGCGGCTCCAGTTCCAGCGCTTTGCTCCAGGCCCGGTCCGCCAGGCCGACTTGGCGCGATTTGGCGGCGGCATTGCCGTATTCGTACCAGATGACGGCCACGCCGGGGGATTGGCGGATCAATTTCTGATAGAGGGCCAGGGCCTGGGCGGAATCGCCCGCCAGCAGGACTTCGCGGGCGCGGGCGAGATCGTTCTGGGAATGGGCGGGCATCGTGTATCTGTGCGCCATCGCGCGTTGGCTCAAGATGCTCCGCCTGCCCGGCGGTGACAAGAGGGAACAAAAGGCCTTCTCATTTAGGCCTCAGCGCGCGCCCCACTCGACGCGAAAGACGACGGCGGGCTGCGCGGCCGATTGGGCGCGCAGGGAAACGGGGATGGAAATTTTGATCCCGTCCGCGGATGCGTGGCTGTCCAGCTTTTGTTGGAAGGCAGGCATGGAAACGGCCGGTTCGCCTTTTGACATGGCTTTGATCGTCAATTCCGCCGGAAGTTCCTTCTCATTTTCATCGGGCAGGTAAATCGCGAATACGGTGTTGTCGCCCTTGGCGGTGTAGGCCAGCTTCCCGTCTTGGAAAGGTTTCACGGGCGCCGTGTCGTAAATGGCCTCCCCGTTTTCCTTGAGCCATCGGCCCATTTCGTCCAGCCGTTCATAGACGGTTGGATCGAACTCGCCTTTTCCGTCCGGTCCGATGCCCAGCAACAAGTTGCCGCCTTTGGCGGTGACTTTGACCAGCAACTGGACCAACTGGCGGGTTGATTTAAAATGATCGTGAGGCACCCATCCCCAGGCATCGCCCATGGTGACGCAGCTTTCCCAGGGCACCGTCAGCGGTGTTTCGGGAACGGTCTGTTCCGGGGTGAGATAGTTTTCATACTTGCCTTGCACCCAGCGGTCCACAATCAGCAGCCCCGGCTGCTGCTCGCGCGCCGTCGCGGCGACCGAATCCATGTCGATGTCCAGGTCATGGGGATACTTGCAGAATTCGGCCACGCTCGGGTTGATTGTCGCCAGGGGCCGCACCCAGCAGCCATCCAGCCAGAGGATATCGAGCCTGCCGTATTGAGAGACAATTTCGCGCAATTGATTGTGGGTATAGTCCACGAACTGCTTCCAGCGGGCGGGATATTTGGTGATGTCGTAATTCGGATTCCGGTCCTTGGGCGGATAATAGGGCCACCAAAAATACGGACTCGTCCAGTCCGGTTTCGAATAATAGGCGCCCACGGCAAGTCCTTCCTGCCGGCAGGCCGCGAAGACTTCCCGCGCCAGATTCGCCCGCGAATTTGTGGAGAAGGGACACCCTTTGTCCGTCACTTTGAAGTCCGTGTACTGGGTGTCAAACAAACAAAAGCCGTCGTGATGTTTTGTCGTGTAAATGACATATCGGGCGCCGGCGGATTTGAAGGCCCCGGCCCATTTGGCCGGATTAAAATCCACCGGGTTAAAAACCGCCTTGGTGTTCCGGTAATCGCTGGCGAACTGGTAATAATCGTCGTATCCCTTGCGCTCGACCCAGTCTTCGGGGCAAAGTTCCCATGATTCGACGATGCCCAACTGGGAGTAAAGCCCCTGATGCACCAGAATCCCGAATTTGTAACCGCGCCACTTTTGGAGGTTTTCCAGGACTTTGGAGTCCGTCGGCCAAACGTACGTAGCCGCCCCGGATTGGGCCGGCAGGCCGTTGTGTGCCAGGCAAAGGGCGCCGGTCAGAATCAGTGTTTTCCATTTCATGCGACGGGTACGAGCTTGCCCTCGAACCGCCCGCCGCGCAATTCCATTGTCCCGTCCGCTATTCTCTGCCTTTTTCGCTCAGTTTTCATCTTTCGTGAGCAGTATCCCAAGAGACCTTGGACATTGCCTGTCCATGTGAATAACTTTTTGAACACCTTCTCGCCACAGACAAAATGAGGAACATCCTTCTTTCGAATCCTCGGACCGCATCCAGACCAACGTTTGCTAAGGTTCTATGAATTTTGTCTAATACTGAATCCCTCTCAATTTGTCCAGAAAACCAAAACCGCCAATCCTCTGCTGGAAAACTCCACGAGGTTTTCATTCCGTCCAAAATGTTGCAATTGCCTTTCGGCACCCAGAATTTTAAAACATCAATAGCTAATCGCATTCATCAGGTGCAATAACTGTCTCGAACGCCTTGCCGGGTCGTGCTCTTTCTACTGGCTTCACACAAACAAATTCGACAGCCCGGTTCTTTTCTGGTTACACTTCCCGTTGATATGGCTTTATTCTCACGCAGGGATTTGCAAACGTCTGTGGATACACTTTCTGGGCACCTAACACAGACGCAACTCCAAGCTATGGTTCACCGGCTGAATCGCGGACCCTCGGGGCTCCTTCTTGCTACCGAATGGGAAGTATCCCTTTTGTCAGCTTTCAGCCAATGCGGTAAAATTGAGTACGAGAAGGATTTTGGCGGCAAGCGTCATCCTGATTTGCTCTTCCAATCTGGCGATTCCGGCAAGTTTGAATTCCTGGCTGACATCACAACAATTTCCGACGTATATGCACATGAGCAAAATCCATATGATGATTTCTGTGCAGAAATACGCATCTTTCTCCAAAAGCACGGTCACATCTCCGGAGGCTTACGAATAGATGTCCAGCACGAGATGCACGGAGCGTATGGGAATCGTAAGGTTCGGCTTTTACTCCCCCAGAAGGCCCAGGTTCAAGAATTCGTCAAGGCAAAGCTGGGAACATTCTTAGCGCTCTTGGTTAAGGAGCCGGATAGCGACCACGGACTTTTTTACAACCAGAGCGGAATACGTTTTACGATCCATTACGATTCACGCGAGAAGCGGTTTGACGGAGGCAGTCATTTCGACTATACGGTTCCTTACAGCAAGAGAAGGAATCCACTGCGAAATGCTCTGTGGAATAAAGCAATCCAGCTTCTTGAAAGTGGTTATACGGGCTCCACCGGTGTAATCGTCTGCGATGGCGGTTGTGATGCGTTGAATGAGAGATCAGGAGCTAACGGCGCATATGGCTGCCATCAAATCATCGAAGAGGTCTTTCGCAGTACATTGCCGATACTGTTTGTGCTTGTTCTACGGGTCCAAGAAAGCCGTCCCAACTTCCCGTCCGATTCTTCAGTAAAGATCGTTCCAAAACTGTATTGGAAGACAGGATGGGAAAAAGCTCAAGTCAGCACCGCTTTGTCAGCAATCGAGAGGATGTCTCAATTGCTGCCCGCTCCCGAAGATACGCCGATGAATGCGATTCATTCGTTGAAGGGATCAAACGGACATATCGGCCGTCCGTTAGGAGGATTTTCCATGCAAGGCGGTACTATCAAGATATCCGCAAGAGCCCTTACCCAACTTCTTGCAGGCGAGATAGAATTGAAACGCTTTCTTCAGCAGCACGGACTCAAATCGCTGACCGCTAGAGAACCGACGTTTGCGTTTTTTGAGCAGCAATTAAAGCGCGGGCATACATTGAGAAAAGCTTTTGTAGAACCGGACGAACATAAAGATGACGATTGGATCGTACTTGAATATGCGGGACCCGATTCGGCGATTAGCCCTTACCTTGTTCCGAAGTAACGTTATTTCAATCTC